>CAZFVB010000130.1:0-1612 GCA_964522375.1 uncultured Chloroflexota bacterium | reverse complement strand
AGGGTTCCTTGTTGGGACCTGATGGACCTTGGTAACGAGACGACGGTGATGGCACAGGCCAATAGATGGTGGGCAGCCGAGAGTATCGCCCTGTTGAGGCGTCACTTTGGGATACAGAAGCACGAGTTTCTCTCATGGATGTGCAAGGGATAGATATACAAATTGTTTCGGCCACGCCGTTACTTTTTCGGTACTCATCGGATCCTGCAGTGGCTGCACTGTGGTCCCGGTTGTTAAACGATCGAGCTCTAGAGATCTGTGCTGCTCATCAGGGGCCGCTCCAGGATGTTGATCTGGTCTGTTTAGAGGTTGACCGATCGGTCGCCGACGGACACGTTGGCGTCCAGAGCGGCAACCACATAGGGACTCGCTATCTGGACGATCCGGAGATAATCCGGTTCCTTCGTCACTGCGCTGAGCGCGGAATTCCAGTTCTGGTTCACCCGTGGGACACCATGGCTGGCGACCGGATGTCCACCCATATGCTCGGCTGGTTAGCTGGCATGCCTGCCGAAACCCATTTAGCCATACTTTCACTGGTCCTCACGGGTGCTTTTGAGCGTCTCCCACAAGATTTGCGCATCTGTTTTGCTCATGGAGGCGGCAATTTTGCTTCCCAGCTAGGTCGGGTGGACAATGCTTGGCGTCGCCGAGACATTGTTAGGACCGATTGTCCGAAGCTCCCGTCTACATACGTAGATCGATTCCACGTCGACTCCGCAGTGTTTAGTGACGAGACTTTGCGGTTGCTAGTGGCTGTGATGGGCGATGGCCGTTTGATGCTGGGTTCCGATACACCGTTTCAACTCGGTGAGGAAAGGCCCGGTGAACTGGTGAGCAAGTCGGCTTTTCTGGACGATGCGCAGAAGGTAGCCATCCTTGGAAGTAACGCCGTTAAGTTTTTCAATCTTTAGACGCTGCAAGTTGTTCGAAATTCGAGTTCACCTGATATGGAGTCAACCAATGTTGACTTCAGTTTCTGACGACTCGAGGGCTTCGAGTAGGTGCAGGGCGATATCGCCTACCTTTACTTCGGATTCGTCTACGCCCTCGCCCTTTACTCCGTCATCAATCATGACGTAGCAGAATGGGCAGGCAGTAGCGATTCGCCCTGCCCCAGTTGCCAGAAGCTCCTGTGAACGCTCAACGTTGATGTTTTTGCCAATGTTTTCTTCCATCCACATTCGACCACCACCAGCACCACAGCACATACCTTTGGTGCCGTGTCGTTCCGCTTCGACAATTTCGATCCCGGCCAAGCTGCCAATAACATTGCGAGGCGATTCGTAAATGTCGTTGTGCCGGCCTAAGTAGCACGAGTCGTGGTAAACAACTCGCTCGTCTAGACGGGCTTTGCTCATGTCAAGCCGATTCTCGGCGATTAGCCACTCGAGTAATTGGCTGTGGTGGATTACTTCGTAGTGACCGCCCAATTGCGGATACTCGTTTGCCAAGGTATTGAAGCAATGAGGGCATTGGGTAACGATCTTCCTTACGCCCATAGCGTCGAGTGTCTCGATGTTCTGCATAGCCAGCATCTGGAAGATGTATTCGTTGCCAGATCGACGGGCCGGGTCTCCAGTACACATCTCAGATGGTCCAAGGATTGAAA
>CAZFVB010000129.1:340-1684 GCA_964522375.1 uncultured Chloroflexota bacterium | reverse complement strand
TCTCAGGATCCCTTGATGAGGTCGCTGACCTGTACGGAGACGGCGTTATGCCGGTAAACGGACAAATGCACCTATCGGACAAACCTGGATTCGGCGTCGAACTAAACGAAACCGCGGTGGCTCGTCTCACAATATGAAGACGAAGCTCACCACAATCACACATATCCCTACTCAATGCCCCTCACCACCAGGGATTGGGCAGGCTCGAATGCCAATTACGAAGCAAATCGATAGGCGTACAACGTGCCATAGCGAATCCAGAAACGCAGATAGACCTCACGGCCTTCCATTGGCCCAAGGTTGGCACCATTCCAGGTTATTTCTGCATCCACCTGGTCACCTGACACAACCGTACAGTCGGCTCGACCATAGCCCTCGATCGGATCACCCTCGGCATCGTACACAGCCGCGGCCACCTCACCACACCGGGCATTCAGATTGACCAGCAACCGCGGCGCACCAGCCAGGATGCGCTCGGTCACGGCCTCACCTTCCTGAATACCCGCCGTCAGACCCGCAAACCGGTCACGCTTGGTCCTGGCCAGACCCACCGCACCGTGTCTCCGAGCTGGGGGGCTAATGGGGGGATGGCCACCGCGGCGACCGTCGTAGTACAGCCACATCTCATCGCCATGCACGATCGGCGGATTTGATGTAAAAGCCACCCAGGTCTCATCCCAAGCGCCATCCGGTCCACGTGCGAGGAAGGGGTCCCGCTGGGCCGGGCGACTCCAATGCTCGCCATCACGACTTGTAACCAGGTGGAGATCCAGGTGTTCCGTAGCCCGGTGATACACCTCGAGATAGCCAAGGTATTGATTCCCCCACACGAAGGGCGTCAGACCGTACAACTGGTCGTCAATCCCGTCGTCATCATCCAGCTTGATGATCGGACGTGCTTCGGTCCACTCCACGAAGTCCGTGCTTTCCGCCATGGATACCTGGCGCTTAGTCGAGAGATGGTTGCGGAGGTTGCGCCACGCCTGGCGTGAGTTCATGACATACCGCCCACGGATGACGTCGTGATAGCAGCCCATCCGATCACCCAGGCGAGGAATCGTATAGCCCGGATGACGGGTCCATCGAATTCCATCGGCGCTGAACAGCGAAACAAAGCCCATCTGTATCTTGTCGACGCGCGGTATACGTTCGACCCATGCCAGCATCTTGAAGCGACGAGCCGGATCTGGATCTTCTGGTTCATGTAGCACCGCAAAACAGTCGAGCTGATGCGGTTCATCAAAGTCCTCGACCGCATATACAACGTTATGGTCAGTCGAGCCTTGGTAGGTCGTCATACCAAGGTTCGGCCGATCATTGTGAGAGATATGCAGGACGAGTAGT
>CAZFVB010000129.1:0-330 GCA_964522375.1 uncultured Chloroflexota bacterium | reverse complement strand
GTCCCGTGACTGCGCATAACAGACAACTGATCTCGAAACGTTCGTCGTCGGGAAATCCTCAATCCACGTTTGGTACCAGATCTTGAAAAGGCCATCCGTTGGATCGTGAACCACAGTGCCCCAGCACGCGATCTGCTCACCTTCCCACGGCCGGTCTGCCTGCAACAGTGGGCGAACCGCACGTTCGGGACGACCAATGGTTCGCGTCAGGTTCCAGTGGTGCGTCAGTTCGTCGTTGTCAGCCAACAGGTGCAGGTTCGGGTCATACATCACTGCTTTACCTGTGCGATACAGCACGTTCCATCGTGCGCTCTGAGACTATTCGGCACA
>CAZFVB010000128.1:0-1742 GCA_964522375.1 uncultured Chloroflexota bacterium | reverse complement strand
ACGCACAGGTTGGTGACACGGTTGAGCGCGACGGCGTCACCATTACGGTGCTGAAAGTGGCGGCGACCGGGGCGTTTGGTAGTAATCAGTATTCTGCCGATGCCAACTTCTTCATCACGATACAGATTAAAGTGCAGAACACGGGCACCACGGAACTCGACCAGGGTGCCAAGGCCCTCGTCCTTGAACTGCCCGATGGCAGCCAGAAGACGGGATTACGTATCGGGCTTTCCCCATTGCTGCCGACTGGTGGCCCAGCTCCAGGCACAACCAGTGATCCAGGATGGCGGTCGTGGGAGGTTCCAGAGGGTACGCGTGCCGCGACCCTGAGCTACCGTCCACGGCCAGATCTTGAAATTCGGTATGCCATCTTTCCCCCGGCACCTTCCACTAGCCTCCATCCTGATGATTTCCGTTAAGGGGTTCGAATGCATCCATCATCTCCAGCTGATTGGTTAGATCCTCAAGGCGATCCGACCCCCGTCCTCGATCCGGAAGCCCACATGCTCGAAATGGCTGCGCGTCGGGGCCACAACAAAGACGTGGTCTGCCCCCAAGTGGTTGTAGGGGGATTCATAGACCTGATGACTGCCCCAATGGTCAAGGCAACCAGGGCTGTCGATTCAAATGTTCATCCACACCTAAAGCTGGGCACCCTGCGTGATTGTCCAATCGGAGTGGCCACGATTCCCGTCGGAGCAGCACGTGCCGTGGCAGTACTAGAAGAACTCATTGCCCTAGGCGCACGTACCATCCTGATTGCGGGAGCCACCGGAAGCCTGCAATCTTCCATTGAGGTTGGAGATTACGTAATTCCGACAGAAGCCGTACGCGAAGAAGGCGTCTCCTTTCACTATGCCCCACCCAGTGATATTGCCCGGGCGAATGGAATAGCTACGCGGACCCTGATTTCTGCGGCTCACAACAGTTCCCGGGCCGTACATACAGGCAGCGTCTGGACCACCGATGCCCTGTACCGGGAATTTACCGGCAAGATCCGAACGTTCGCGAACCAGGGGGTCCTGGGCGTCGATATGGAAACCTCTGCACTAATGATCGTCGCCGCATTTCGACGAGTGGAACTTGGGATCATCCTGACTGTAAGCGACCTTGTGTATCGCAACGACTGGCCTAACATCTTTGGAACCGATGTATATCAAGACAATTGCGTCCACATGGCAGACATCGTGATGCAAGCCATCGGGGAACTCCTCGAAACAACCGGGAGGGTGTAATGGCTGCACAAGCAGCTGAACGAGTGAATCGATGTATACAGTTGCATCAATCGGGACAGCCCCTGTTTTATACCGGCCTAACTGAACGACTGTCGCATGATCTGGGCCGCCAGATGGCCAGCACATGGGCGGACTTCATCCTTGTGGAGTTTGAGCACTATTCGCTCGATACCCGTGCCCTAACAGACTTCATGTATGGACTCAGCGACGGAGGACCAACAAACTCCGGCCACCGAACTCCGACGGTCCTGTGCACTTTGCCTGCAAACGGGATGACGGCCACAGAAGTTGAAGCGAACAGCTGGCAAATTCGTCACATTCTCAGCTCAGGCGTACACGGGATCGTGCTATGCCACGCCCGCTCCGCTGAGGCCACACGCGCGTTTGTCAACGCGTGTCGATACCCAACCGCGTTGCTCGGACGGGATGCCGGACTATCCGAAGGAACACGAGGACTCGGTGGCCAAATAGCGACAGCTGAGAATTGAGGAGTATCACCCGAAGAGT
>CAZFVB010000127.1:0-1762 GCA_964522375.1 uncultured Chloroflexota bacterium | reverse complement strand
GCCGAAGTTGACTGGAATCCAGCCACCGTGGCTCAAAACCGAGACGCTGAAGCCCCTCGTAATCAGCAGTGATCGACGGATGGTCCGGTACCGATTGCAGGCTGAGCGCCCCTTGCGACTGGTAGAAATCCGTTCCCAACTGTCGATCGAATTCGTTCCAGAGCTTGACAGCCTCAGCAACCATTTCGGTGTAGATATCTTGCCCCTGATATTGATACCTGACCTTCCGAGAATGATCACCAGACGCTGCTCCTACATGGGCCGGTTCGTGTTTCTCGAGTAAGGCGACACGCTTGCCAGCACGGCTGAGCCAGTACGCCGCGGCACTTCCCATCACCCCGGCACCAACAATCACCACGTCATAAGTCACGGCTGTCGACTCGCCACATGTCCGTCGAAACCGATCGCACCAGCTTGACCGCTAAGGAATACCCTCATCGCTACGGCTAGCGCAGGTATTCGGTCGGAGCACGCCGGGGCTCATATTCAACCGTTGGATCAGCTCCCTGAACCACATCAGGGATCGGCCTTGTCCACCAACTTGGTGGCTCAGGAAACGGAAAGACCTTGTGCCATGCAAGCACAAGTGTCCTCCGTTCATCAGTATCGTTGGGATACGCCGCGTGGAGCAGTCGGGCATCCGCAGCTATCAAATCTCCCGCCTTCATAGGGATATCGACCGCATCGGGATGATCTGCGAACACCGGGGTGTTCAAATCTTCCAAAGCCTGCACGTCTTCTCCATGAGCATCCGGGAGAACATCATGGAGATCGACACGACGGCGATGGCTTCCAGGAATGACCCGGAGACACCCGTTGGCTTTCGACGTATCTGTGAGATAGGTCGAGAGAAACACCATGGTCGGCCAAGGCGTCGCAGCCTCTGGGCTATTCCAGTTGGAGAAATCCTGATGCCAGTAGAGCGGAGGGCCGTGAGCCGGTTTCGATAGCACAATGAGCTTTCCTTCAGACTGTAATCCTTCAAACTGCAACAGTTCACACGCTGATTGAAACGAAGGATCTCGAAAGAATCGATCCGCAATCGGATCCGGCAAGATGCGGCTTTTTAGTTCCGGATGGTTCTTAACCGCAGCATCCTCACGTTCCCAACGATCTGGCGAGTACACACGAATAGCGCTGCCTTGAAACCGATAGCGCCTGTCAATAGGGTGTTGCTCAAAATAGTCCAAGGTCCAGTCGCCAAATTCTTTTAACCAGTCTGGGCCAAACACCCCCGGCACGATGGGGTAACCGTGTTCGATAAGTTCATCGCGATTGGCGTGTGCCTCCAACTGGTTTCCTCGACCTACAGACATTTATTCGTTGGACCTTAACGCGAGCGCCCTCAACGTGACGGCCGTATATTACTCAACTTCGCGAGATCCATAATTGGGGAGCCTGCACGGGTAATCTTCCACCGCACGCACTGACGTCCTCTCACTGCCGAACCTTCAATCAGAACAGCACCCGTCGTTCGATGGCCTCGAATTCCGGAGCATTATGGCTGCGGCCATGCTACGTAGTGCCTCCCGCATGTAACGCAAGCCGTCGCACCCAAAAGGCTCCGATAGCGGCCACAAGACAGACCACAGCACCTCCCAGACGCAGCGCCACATCAACGCCAGCGATCTCCCCAACAGCGCCGAGGAGCAAGGCACCTATCCACCCGAAACTGATGGCCCATATCCAAGCACCCAAAACACGACCCCGCATTTCATCAGGCACGTGGCGTTGCAGCAACGCCCACCCGATCGCATCAAGC
>CAZFVB010000126.1:900-1804 GCA_964522375.1 uncultured Chloroflexota bacterium | reverse complement strand
ACCACGTTGCTGCGACTCGTGGCAGGATTGGAAGCGCCAAGCGAGGGGACCATTTCTCTAGAAGGTGCCGACCTCACGTCGGTACCCACCCACAAACGTAACGTCGGCATGGTGTTTCAGTCGCTGGCGTTGTTTCCCCATCTGAACGCGGGCGAGAACATCACCTATGGCCTCAAGATTCGCGGCATGGAGAAAAATAAAAGAAGGGAAATAGCGGACAAGCTGCTGGACATGGTACGCCTGCCCGTATTCGCCGACCGAGACATCAAACAGCTCTCCGGCGGTCAACGCCAGCGTGTCGCCATCGCCCGAGCGCTGGCTCTGGAGCCACGTTTGTTCTTACTCGATGAACCTTTGGCCGCGCTGGACGCAAATTTGCGAGAAGAACTGCAGGTCGAGCTCAGAATGCTGCAGGAACGCTTGGGTATTACCACGGTCGTGGTGACCCACGACCAGCGCGAGGCGATGACCATGTCGGATATGGTTGTCGTCATGAGTACCGCCGAAGTGCAGCAGGTCGGAGCGCCACTGGAAATTTATCGCAACCCAATCAACGCATTCGTGGCCGACTTCATTGGCTCTAGTAACTTACTGGACGCCACCTTGGAATCGAATAGCTCGGTACTGATAGATACCCAGAGCTTCCAAGTAGGTTCCACCCCCGAGGGCGCTAGCGTGGGCGAGAAAGTGGTGCTTAGTGCAAGACCGGAAGACGTACACGTGCTGCCTGTCAGCAACACCGGTCCGAATCGCCTCGCCGGTAAGGTCTCGTTCGTTCGCGATGTAGGAGCCAGTGTCGAATCCTTTGTGGATTGCAACGGGGTCTCGGTGGTCTCCATCGCCTCTCCCAAGGACCGCCCGGATGCGCGCCAGCAGTTCTCGCGGATTGCACGGCTTGGGCAGA
>CAZFVB010000126.1:536-890 GCA_964522375.1 uncultured Chloroflexota bacterium | reverse complement strand
TTCCTGGTGCCGTTCGCCATCATGATTGTCGTCAGCTTCTGGCAGCGAATAGAAGGGACGGAGAGCGGTTACGCCCCAGGATTTGAGTTCACCCACTATGCCCGTTTCTTTTCACCGCTATTTATCGATCGGATTTTAGTCAGTATCGAATTCGCGAGCATCGCCGCCTTTCTAAGTGTGATCTTCGCATTTCCGTTCACTTATTTTCTCAGTCGCTTCAGTCGCAAGTACCAGGTTATGACACTGGTGTTCATCCTAAGCGTGCTGTCGCTCTCCGAGGTCATCGTCGCGTACTCTTGGTCGGTGCTGCTCTCTCGAACCGCGGGCATTTCAAATCTCTTTGTGCTGCTCGGT
>CAZFVB010000126.1:0-484 GCA_964522375.1 uncultured Chloroflexota bacterium | reverse complement strand
CGTGAGCTGTCCGAGGCGGCGCAGACGCGTGGCGCGTCCCCGTTGAAAACATTTTATACCGTGGTCGTACCGTTGCTCTGGCCCACCATCCTGACCGCCTTTATCGTATTGTTTGTATTTACCATGGGGGCCTATGTGACTCCCCAATGGCTGGGGCGACCCGAACACGGGATGTTCGCCATATTTATTGGCGACCAAGCATTGAATCGCGGCAACATTCCATTCGCAGCCGCGATGTCCATGTTCTTCATGGTAATCACTTTGATTCTGGTTGCAGTCACCGTGTGGCTGGGAAGAAAGAAGATTCAGACATGATGCGCTTTGTCCGAAGTATCTTCTGCTGGGTCATCATCGTCACCATGGGGGCGCCGTTGATTGTGGTCGCGGGTGTTTCTCTGAACAAGAAAAAGCTCATGTTCTTCCCCCCACGTGGTTTGTCATTTCGCTGGTTCGAGGAGATTTTTACCAAATCGGCCTGGTTTGA
>CAZFVB010000125.1:0-1808 GCA_964522375.1 uncultured Chloroflexota bacterium | reverse complement strand
AGCCCACACTCCCTATTCCAACCGCCCGATTCTAGAGAAGTAGGAACTCCAATGGGTGGGGCAATCCGCAATCGGTTCACACGTCATTACGCATTGGCAATTTGGAAGCCATAGAACGACGCCTTCTTTAGATGGATTCGGAACTTCACCGAGCCCTTGAGAGCGCCAACAGCTCCGCCAGTCCAAACCACACGATGTCGTATGTCGTCACCAGCGAACGTCGTGCAAGCATCTCTCGTAAAGCCCTCCCACACACCATTCCATGGATCCATCACTTCGACCTCAATAAACCCGTCCGGTTCACATCTCGCATTGATAAACAAGTGTTCGCCAGTCGCCAGCACCGGTTTTGTCTCAATGAAGCCTTCCCTCACGCCAGCATCGAGTGAGACGTAGCCGTCGTATCGCAGCGTCGCGAGGCCAAGGTGGTGGCCATCAGCAGCGTACTTCCGATCGTGAGCCTCCGGGACATCGAGCCCCTCGCCACGACCCACAATCCACCAATCGTGGTGCACATTCATCCCGCCGTAGTAGAACCAGAGTTCATCCCCGACCACGATCGGTTGCACAGTCGTCTCAATATCAAGCGCGTCAAAACTCCCCTCACCTCCACGTGGAATAAATGGTCGATGCTCCATGAACCGATTCCACTGACGACCATCTCGACTATGAAGCAAGTACGTATCGAGGGTATCGTCGACTTGATGAAGAACATTCAGTAGGCCGAGATGCATCTCGCCCGCACGCCAAGGCACGAAGCTGTAGTGACCATCATCAAGATTGTCATCGGCCCCCGGCTCAAAGATGAGTTGTGCCGGTGACCAATTAACAAGATCCGTGCTTTCAAGACGCCAGACGCGCCGTCGAGTACCCCAAATGCCTTCAGGCTTTGAGGGCCACACAGGACTGAACCAATGATCAAAGTCTGGATGCCACGCTTCACCGGCCGAATCCCCGTAGCGGCCCCAAAGCACGTAGAGAGCGTCCTGGCTGTCATAGGTCAACACCTGAACGTCAGCAGCCCATTCAGGTATTAGCGGATTGCCATCAAACGGGGTCCAGTCCAGACCGTTTTCCGAGAACGCCAGGGATAAGCCCCTACCCGCTCCACTTGCCTTGACCCGTTGTTCTCCAGGAGCTATTCCAGAGCCGTCACCACCATGACGGAGGGAGACCATCTTATAGCGCCGCGATTGATCCTCTTCATGGCCGTCCAACAAGATCGAAGGCAGGAGAGTACGGACCCCATCTTCATCCGGCGTGACAATAACCGTGTTGGTGTCCTGCCCATCAACCTTGTGCCGCCCGAGCAACGGCTTCTCCCACGTCAATCCGTCTTTCGAAACCGCATAGCAAATTCGACTACCAAGAGGAGGCTGGTCTGTATTTCCCATCTGATAGCCAAAGTAGTCGTAGTAATCCTCGTACCAGCATTTGAAGAGGTTGTCCTCTGGGTCTCGATGCACGTTAAAAGAGCAACTTCGGAAGTAGGGAATCTCTTCCCACTCTTGGTCCCTCTTTATGATCGGATTAGCAGAATGCTTCGTTGGCGTGTGCTGACGCCGTGTCACATTTTTGACGACCGCCACTAAATCATCATCGATGACGAGTTGCCATGTTTGCCCGATGTCTTTGTGAATCTTGTCAGGGGAGTAGGCGATATACATCTAGAGACCACGGGTTTCTAGTTCACACACAGCCGTTGCCAATCGAATACACATAGCACTCATCGATCACCTCCTGTTCAGTCGCAATCACTGGTCAGCTAAGGCCGCATCCTCAGCAGCCTGCCGCCTTCGTTGCCACTC
>CAZFVB010000124.1:0-1819 GCA_964522375.1 uncultured Chloroflexota bacterium | reverse complement strand
ACTAAGCGGCTCTTTGATGCCGACGGGCTAAAGGCGGGCTAATGTTACGTGAATGAAGAGGTAATTTCAGAGATAGATAGGGATCAGACACGGGGATTGTGGGTCCCTGACTACGCCTCACCACCCTCAACCCGCTGGGCTTTGACACGGAAAGCCGCCAGGGTCGCCCGGCTCCAATCGCGACCGATGTAGACGCTCCTGACGCGCCCTCTGATACGCTTGTAGGCCCGCCAGTAACGGTACGTCTTGCCGTTTCGCTGTGTCGCCTCAAAGCGACAGGTCCAACCGAAGCGGCGTCGTGTGTCGCTCACGCTGCGCCCTCCGTCGCAGCCTTGCGATGTGCGGCAAGGGTTGTCGCCGCCTTACGACGAGCCTCGGGGGAGTCGTGGTAATACCGCAACGTCGTCTCGAGGCGTTCGTGCCCCATCAGATCACGAGCGACGAACGGGTGTATATCTGCGTTGACGAGGTGGGTAGCATAGCTGTGGCGGAGCATATGCGGGTGGACATGCTGGCCCAGGGCTCGCCAGCCAGCGCGGGACAAACCTTTCCGAATCGAGTTGAACGGTCGGGTCGGATCGGTTGGCGAGGCGAAGACGGGTAGCTCATCCACATTGACCCTCAAGACCGTGGTCTCGCCAACCTGTTTGGTCCGTGCAGATTTGTAGAGACCACCAAGGTGCTGGCACAGCCGGTCGCTAAGGTTCACCACCAAAGCCTTGCCACTCTTTGAGGTGTTGAGCCTCACGACGCGCTCGGCCCAGTCCACGTCACGCCACCGCATCTCGCGAAGGCTCCCCATGCGCAAGCCGGTCTCCGAAGCCGCAAGACATACGTCGTAGAGTAGGCCCCCGCGCTCCTTCAGGTGGGTCAACAAAGTCTCCAACTCGACTTCCGTAAGTGCGTTCACCGGCTTCTGTACCTCTGGCAGCATCTTGATTGCCGCAGCTGGTGACCGCAGGCAGTAACCCCACTCAATTGCCTTTTTGTACAGGCTCTTCAGGAATGCCAACTCGCGGTTGCGGGTTGTCGGCGCAATTCCATCACGGTCGATCCGGCGAGTCAGGTATGCTTCAATGTCTCGTGCCACGATGTTGGCCAGTAGACGATCTCCGAAGGCGGGCAACAGACGCCGCTGGAGCTTGGCATATCCCTCAGCTGTCGTTGGAGCCCACTGCCCAGACCGCTGCACGTGATCCACAAACTCCGCACCGATCTCCGCGAAACTCGTCTTACCGGACCGACCCGAGCTGTCTGGCGACCAGGTGCCAGACTCGATAGCGGTGGAGAGCTCGCGAGCCTTCTCAATGGCCTCCTTCTTCCTCGTTGTCTTGAGCGCAACGGACCGCCTGCTCCCGGCGCCATCTGCCCATCGGAAGTGCCACCACTGCCCTTGTTTTCGCAACCGGCCAATTCCAATCGGAGTTCCTGCATCGTCCGCCATTTTTGCCCCCAATATTTAGGTAACGCTTGTTACCCAACATATAGGCCGGCGGCCACGTCAAGACAATTGTTTTAGCCCTGTTTTAGCCCACACGTGAACATTCCGAGCCATGCTGACCCATGCCGTCGGACGCCGATTAGTGCCGACGAAGATGCATGCAACCTACTGTGTTTACTTGTTTTGGTGTATTCGTAAGAGGAGGTGAAGACTGGGGTTACGAAAGTAGGGAACAGGTCCTGAAAAATTATTGATCGGCTCACCCAATTTGCCTATAGGTAGATTCTCAGCAACGTCGTGCTGGGAATTGACGCTTGGCTCGGCGTGAATGTCATCACCGTCGTTGTTGAAGATGATGCGGCGACGGCGCCAGCGAGC
>CAZFVB010000123.1:0-1838 GCA_964522375.1 uncultured Chloroflexota bacterium | reverse complement strand
ACCGACACCGGAATTCTCTCCACCAGATGCCGCACTTAGCCACGCATGACTTGCCCTATCCTCCGGCAACACAGAAATTACGCATTTTTCAGCCTCGAACGCCTCGAATCCTGGTTGGAGGACGCGCACCCGAATAGACTCTGCCGTCCCATAAAACACCCAGACATTTCCCGTAGTATCAACCGCAAGCGCCGTGTGGTGCACTGTCGTCGCACCAAGTACCGTGCGCTCGGACCATCCAGCCCGCCGCGTCCAATCTCGGTACACCATGTAACCAACACCGTCGGGGCCATTACCAACCGAGTGATAGACAACATGCAACCGATCACCATCCGAAGCCACCGCGTAATCGTGAGTGCCTTTAAACGCATCAGTCAGATAATCCAGACGACTCGCCGATATCAATGGACCTGATGCAACCTTTCCATTTGAAATTCGACCGTTCACAAAGAATTGGTTACGAACCTCATACACGAGGACTTGGTCCGGGCCCACAAACACACCCGAAGCACTGGCCCCAGCCTCCTGATTGGGGCTGATCACATCTGAAAACGTCACAGGCTCCGACCACTGCGACAGATCACTCGATGTTGCATGCATAATCCGTGCGCGCCATCGGCTACCTCCTCCTCCTCCCCAACCTTCAAGTCCACTAAAAACGATGTAGGGCACGTCCTCATCGTCAAACAACAAACTGGGGATTTTTACGGCGAAAGAGACACCCATATCGAGCACTTCGATAGGTTTGCTCAGAAAAAGCTGGCCACCAAACGCATTGCCGCGCCTCAAATACAGTTTCATATTGTTTGTGTCGGGATAGACCACGAACACAGACTCGTTGTGCAAATAAATCGCCGCGCCACCAAGCGGGACTCGACTGTGGCTAACGACGGTGTGATTAACAAATGTTTTCCCATCATCGGAATACGCCACAACGGCGTCCTCCCCGTCAAAGAACAACACATACCAGCCGTCCTCATAGATAACATGCGGATACGGGTGATAGGCGATCGCATATTCATGTGTTGACTCGCCCACAAATGATCCACCGGAAACCGAGCGCTGTGTCACATCAGCCGACCTCTCAATCACAACCGATGGAGCCCTGGTCACTATCGGAGTTGTCTTCGTCACAAGCGGCGCACGAACAGGAGTCGACTCGGTCACCACCGGAGTCACCTTCGTCACAAGCGGCGTACGAACAGCAGCCACCTTGGTCACCACCGGAGTCACCTTCGTCACAAGCGACGCACGAACAGGAGTCGACTCGGTCACAATCGGCGTAACAACCGCAGGTGCCTTGATCAGAATCGGCTCGGTGACTTCAGTTGTGATACACCCTGCGACCAACGTACTTCCCAGCACGAGAATGACCGCTCGTGACCATCGTTTCAACAACACGCGAACCAAAGTTTTCCTACCGTAGGCCGCGAATATAGCCCCGAGGCCTGATAAACGATCCCAAGACTCGCAGTAGGCACTTGTGACACCTTCAAACGCTTGACGAGAGACAGTCTCACAGACTGACATACTTCGTATCCAACGGTTCGAGAAATCACGATCACATGTCCAAGTCAGATCACTCGTACTACCCTTCTATCGCCGCACCCGGACTCGTAATCTTCCCGCGACCAATATCCATATCGCATTCAAGACCTCAACCCCACACAAAGAAGATTGCTAGTACAGTGCGAACATGATTCACGTTATAGATATGAAGCTGGTGAGATTTGTCTCGAAAAGACGCGTAGGCCAGTGAACCCTCTCCGAAAACATACCCGTGTCGCAGTCACCGACATTCTTGCAGTTGGCCTCATACTCATCGGTGCTTCATTTTC
>CAZFVB010000122.1:0-1911 GCA_964522375.1 uncultured Chloroflexota bacterium | reverse complement strand
GGTTCCCCTGGTCGGTCACGAACATGACTTTCCGGCCGTTACGGTTTGTGTTGTTCAGTGCTTGCTCGGGGGACGTAGCTAAGTCCATCGGACTGATCTGCTGCATCGCTGCCCAAGCGGTCAGTACACGTGCACGGTTGACGTCACGTACAAACTCCTTGACGTAGTCGTCCACCGGATTGGTGATTATATCGATGGGAGCCCCGACCTGTACGACTTTGCCGTCTTTGAGAATAGCGATGTGGTCACCAAGTCGTAACGCCTCATCCAGATCATGGGTGATAAACACAATCGTCTTGCGTAGGTCGCGTTGCAGACGGAGCAACTCATCCTGCATGTCACGCCGGATTAACGGGTCCAGCGCACTGAAAGGCTCGTCCATCAATAGGATCTCTGGGTCGGTACAGAGAGCACGTGCGAGACCAACCCGCTGCTGCATACCTCCTGAGAGTTGTCGTGGCCGCATGTACTCGTAGCCCTGCAATCCAACCACGTCAGTCCATTGGGCGGCGCGCTCCAGTCGATCCTGCTTAGGAACTCCCTGGATCTTCAAACCGTAAGCGACGTTCTGGATCACGTTACGATGTGGAAGGAGGCCGAAACTCTGGAACACCATGCTCATCCTGGTGCGTCGAAGAGCCGTAATCTCTCGATTGTCCATCTCCACAATGTTGGTACCGTCGATCAGGACTTGGCCTGAGGTCGGATCGATCAGACGGTTCACGCAACGTACGAAGGTCGACTTGCCGCTGCCGGATAAGCCCATTACCACGAAGGTTTCCGCGCCCTTGATACGGAGGTTCACATCATGAAGCCCAACCGTGTGGCCGGTTCGTTCGAGAATGGCTTCCTTGCTCACACCTGCATCGACCTGCGGCAATACTTCTTGGGGGCGCGGGCCGAAAATTTTGTATAGATGGGTTACCTCAATATCGCTTGAGGTGCCAGCTTCTGCATTTTCCATATAGCTAAGTCTTTATTGTTTGTGTGGGGTCTAGACGGACACCGAACGCAGCTGTAATGCGATCAAAAATGATCGCCAGCACCAGAATGGCCAAGCCCGCTTCCAGGCTCATGCCTACGTCGGCGTTCTGCAAACCACGTAAAACTTGCCGGCCCAGGCCGCGTGCGCCGATCATCGAGGTTATTACCACCATTGACAGAGCCAGCATGATCGTTTGATTGACGCCGGCCATGATGTTGGGCATTGCCAACGGCATGCGTACGCCCCAGAGGATCTGGCGACCGGTGGCGCCGAACGCGTTCGCAGCTTCTACCACTGAGTTGTCCACTAAGCGAATACCTAGGTTAGTGAGTCGAATGATTGGAGGGACGGCAAACACAAAGATCGCAAAGGTTGCGGCTACGTTACCAAGGCCAAAAAAATATATAAATGGAACTAGATAGACGAAGGACGGCACGGTCTGCATCGCATCTAGGACAGGGTTAACCAGCGAACGAACCCACCGGTTGGTGGCCATTAGGATACCTACTGGAATGCCCATAATCATGGTGAGACCAGTGGCCATGAGCAGCATCGACAGCGTCCGCATGGGCTCCTCCCAGAGATCAACCATTCCGATGAAGATCAGCGCTGCGCCCAGGCCGACGGCAAGCAGCCTGCTGCGGGATGCCAGCCACGAGATCACGGTGATGACGACGATGACTGACCACCAAGGTACGGCAAGCAGCGATAGCTCAACCTGACGCAACACAAGCAACATTACGTCGCTGAGGGAGTCAAATATATGCCCGAAGTTACGTACCAAAAATTTGAGGCCGTCGTTGGTCCATTCACGTAGTGGGATCTGACAACCTTCTGGGAACGCAGAAAAGATACCGGCAAGATTGTTGGTGCACTCCCCAAACCAATTTTTCATGACTCAGGATTCCGATCTGCTCCGACTCACT
>CAZFVB010000121.1:0-1979 GCA_964522375.1 uncultured Chloroflexota bacterium | reverse complement strand
CCACGCACAGCATTGCCGACTACATGGCTGAACCCGACAAAAATTTTGCGGCCAAAATCGAACGCGACGAGGCGGCCGGTATTGAGCGTCCCGACATCCCCGAGGCTGAACATCCGGTGGTGGTTCACCATCCCGACACCGGCGATGAGATCTTGTATGTGTCAAGGGGTATAACCCGTCGAATAGTGGGAATGGAGCGAGCTGAAAGCAGTGCTCTGCTCAAGCAGCTGCATTTGCATGCCACCCAGCCTGATCGGGTCTACGGTCATGATTGGCAGGTCGGCGATTTGGTTATGTTCGACACTCTCGGAACTATGCATCGACGTGACGCGTGGGACCCGACCGAACGCCGGCTCATGCGCCAACTCAGCACCGCTTGCGTGATCTGAACAACTAGGCCCTATAGGTGGGAAGGTAGCTGACAGGAGCGAGTCCTATAGCGGCCGCACCCAGACTAGCTAACCGAATCTGGCGACCACGATCTCTCACCTCGGTTGCTCTACCCGCCGTGGTTAGCGACAAGCTGATTGACCAAGGCCATGTGCTCAAGGAGTAGCTCCTCGTTTGCGCCGATGAATAGTTCCTCGGCAACGCCGGTTCCGATATTGCGTTGCACATGTTCTGCTGCAGTGAAATCTTCATTTATGACCTCAAGCACGCTGTTCCAAGTGCGGTCCCACAGGTCAGTCTGGTCTGCATGTTCGGCAGGCACTGCGAGCCAAAGTCGTACCAATGTTTGTCCTGGATCTTTGGGGTTGGGTCGTAAGGAGAATATTTCGACGTGACCGGCATCCCAATTGATCACAGTTCCTGGCATAAGGACCACCGGTATCACGGCGCCGCCGTAGACGTGCCAATCTTCGCGAGGGTTATCAGCGAGTTCCTTGAGTAAGCCTTCTTTGGGGATGGCGTTGCCAAGGTGTGTGCCGAAGCGAAGAGGTCGGGTCATGTTGGCCGCTAAGTACGAAGCCACTGTGTTGCGATGTAGATATTTGAAGTGATACAGCTCCAGAAAGCCGTCTGTCATGAGCTTCCAGTTGGCGTTTACGTCAATATTCGTGGCGGCGTGTAACACCATCGACTCAAGTTTCAGTGAGGCAAACAGGGCGTCGAGCTCGTCTCCCAACCAGTCGCTCACTTTGATTGGTGTAGCGGCGTGGTCTGCGGTGACCCAGATAATTCCATGCCTCTCCTCGCAGTAGACGGGAGTCAGGCCTTCCCGCGTGCATGGTGTCGATGAAAAGGCCGAGGCGTCACTGACTGCCCTGAGCTCACCATCGAGATGGTACGACCAGCCATGAAACGGGCACGAGAGCACTCGTTCCGAGCCGGCATCGCGTGTTTCAACGGTTGCCCCACGGTGAGCGCAGATGTTATGCATCGCATGAACGTTGCTGTCTTCGCCTCGCGTGATGATTAGGGGTATACCGGCGACCTCGACAGTGACGAAATCGCCGTGTTCGGCGACATCACCAGAGTGGGCAGCTGCAGTCGGGTGCGTGGAGATAGCCGACAGTTCTTTCGCATGACGGTCGGTGGATACGTAAACGTCGGTGCGTAGCGCGCGGGCAGGCTTCCGGGCCGGAGCCGCACCAGTGGCTGCTAACTGGAGGAACTCGTCGCCAAGTTCGGACTCCGTGCCGTGAGAGGCGGGAAGAAGACCGTCTTGCATAGAAATCGATGCTAGTTCGGGCATCTTCGGCTTCGCAGCAGATGCTTCTCCAACTTACGTCATTGGTTGTTTTTGTTGTCTGCTGCTAGTTCGGCTCGGATCTCGTCGCCGTGCTGGTCAAGCCGCGGTGTCCCCCGATATATACCTGCTGGATCATCACTGAACTTGATAGGGGTATTCAACACAACGGTGGGGCGATGGTGCTCGTGATCTAGTCGCACCAGCATTTCGCGAGCCACCACATGAGGGTCCTCAACCCAGTCCGACGGATCATAAACAGGCCCCACCGGTACTTGATTGCCGAGCG
>CAZFVB010000120.1:0-2018 GCA_964522375.1 uncultured Chloroflexota bacterium | reverse complement strand
CCACCAAACTGAGACCACCACATCAACATCCCAAGCGCAGTAATGACCGGAGGCAGCGCAAAAGGGAGCAGGCCGATGCTGTATAAGAATTTTGCGTAGCGGACCTGGTAACGCCACAAAAAGTACGCAATGGGCAACGCGATCGACAGGGCGATGAGCCCGGCGATGAAGGCGATCACGACGGTGGCGGTCAGTGATTCAAACCAGGCCGATTTGGTAAAAATCTCCTCGAACCAGCGAAAGGACAAACCACGAGGGGGGAAGAACATGAGTTTTTTCTTGTTCAGGGATACCCCCGCAACCACAATCAACGGCGCCCCCATGGTGACGATGATGGCCCAGCAGAAAAGACTTCGGACAAGGCGCGTCATGTTTGAATCTTCTTTCGTCCTAGCCACACGGTGATTGCGACCAGAATCAAGGTGATTACCATGAAGAACATGGACATCGCCGCAGCAAACGGAATGTTGCCGCGATTCAATGCCTGATCACCGATAAAAATGGCGAACATCCCGTGTTCGGGACGCCCCAACCATTGGGGGGTCACATAGGCTCCCATGGTGAAAACAAACAATACGATAAAGGCGGTCAGGATAGTGGGCCAGAGCAGCGGCACGACCACGGTAAAAAAGGTCTTCATCGGGGACGCGCCAAGCGTCTGCGCGGCCTCGGTCAACTCACGGTCCAGTCGGGTGCACTGGGGATACATGATCAAGGTGGCGAAGGGAAGATTGAAATAGGTCAGACCAAACATCACAGCCGCGTAGCCCGGGGTCCAGGAGGTTGGTTTGTCCATGATACCGAGCAGCACAAAGAGATTTGAAATGCCTGCAGTTCGAGAGAGCAGCACCGACCAAGAGTACGCGACGATGACCTCAGAGAGCGATAGCACGCTCAGGATGAACACCAACGTCATAACCTGGTATTTGCGATTGAAACGACTGAGAAAATAAGTGAACGGAAATGCAACAATGACGCTTAGGAAGGCGGCGATTCCGGCGAATTCGATACTGACCAGAATCCGGTCAATAAATAGCGGTGAAAAGAAACGGGCATAGTGGGTGAGCTCCAATCCTGGTTCGTAGCCGCTCTCCGCGCCTTCTATGCGGTGCCAGAAGCTGACGACGATCATGATAATGAACGGCACCAGGAAGAACAGCGCCAGCATTAGGCTTGGATAAGCGGCGATCAGCTTCGCTGACCCACCCGGTCGGGTTCTGATCACGGCCGCACCACCACGCACGACTCCGGCGGTAGTTCCACCAGCACCTCCTCGCCCTGCCGTGCGTCCGGCCGCTCCTTGGGAGCGGCAATGGAGACCACTGACAGTCCATTGCAATCAACAAAGGTTTCGACGCTGGCCCCGACATCGCGAACGAACGAGACCTTCCCGGCAAGGCGATTCGCGCCGGTGTTGCTGATCGGCAGCACGTGTACGTCTTCCGGCCTTGCGCTAAGCACCACTTTCTCGCCCACATTAGCGCCCTCGGGGGTGGAACCCACTTGGAAGCTCTGTTCGCCGATCAGTACTGAGCTATTCGATTCCAATGTGGCGTCCAGTAAGTTACTCGAGCCAATGAAGTCCGCCACGAAGGCGTTGATCGGGTTGCGATAAATCTCCAGCGGTGCCCCGACTTGCTGAACTTCGGCGGTACTCATGACGACAACCATATCGGACATGGTCATCGCTTCACGCTGGTCGTGGGTCACGACGACCGTGGTAATACCCAAGCGTTCCTGCAACATTCTGAGCTCGACTTGCAACTCTTCACGCAAGTTTGCATCCAATGCTGCTAAGGGTTCGTCGAGTAAGAACAATCGTGGTTCCAAAGCCAGCGCTCGGGCGATGGCGACGCGTTGGCGTTGTCCGCCGGAGAGCTGTTTGATGTCGCGAGCCGCGAACCCGGGAAGGCGCACCATGTCCAGTAGCTTGTCCGCTACTTGGGTTCTTGCGCTTTTCTCCATGCCGCGAATCTTGAGACCATAGGTGATATTCTCGCCGGCGTTCAGATGGGGAA
>CAZFVB010000119.1:0-2083 GCA_964522375.1 uncultured Chloroflexota bacterium | reverse complement strand
TGGCCATGATGCTACTGGCCGGAACTGTCTATGACGCCTATTTTGCCGGAATTTCTGTCGCGGTCTTTTTCATAGCGGCCACGACAGGAATCTTGTTGACTGCACGGCCCTTACGAACCGCCATTCGACCGACCGTGCACATCACAGGACTTGCGCTTGTCGGAGTCGCCACCACGGTAGCTGTGTCCACAATCAAGACTCTTCCAGTAGCTACATTCCAACCATTTTCCACACGAATCGGTTTCACGCTTGAGGAAGCCCAGGTAGGACTCGACAACATCCCGACCTACGCCAAGCTTGCTGAAACCATCTTTTCACAAGTTCCCTCGAGCTTTATTGGGGGCCTCAATGTTCTGGCTGTGCTGCTCATGCTACCCGCGATCTTCCGACGAACATTCCCTGTCACGGCCCTTTTTGGAATCGGGATTATTGGTCTCTGGGCCTCCCTTGGTATGAGGGCACCACTCGATCTTTATGCAGGATTTCACGGGATCCTTCCAGGCTTCGCCTTTAACAACACGACGATCCGTTTCATGAACCTGTTCTATTTTGCCTTCGCGACCCTCGCTGCTATAGGCCTGTCGACCAGTACTCAGAGCCTTCACGTTTTAATAAAACGGATTCCCGCGCCGAGCGGAACAATCGTTGGATTAAGCATTGCCACGCTAATCGCAATCGCCTCTGCAGTTCCGATGCGTGACCACGTCTCACGAGTAATCTCAGCCGACGCTCATCCAGCACAGCTGGCCCCTGAATCATCACACGCGATCCTTGCTGATTTCGAAGCTCGCGACGGTTCCCATTCCTTCCGGACGTTTAGCACCCACATCTTCGGAAAAAGTCTTGGTCGCGTATCACCAGCATCATCGGCGATCCACCACGTCGATACTACCGCCCCAGCAAATGCTCACATGGTGCCGAGCTATCAGCCTATGACTGACTTTTCGCCTGACGCGGCCACAGCAAGACGACAAGCCGTGCTGGCGTCGATCCTCAACGCGAAATACTTCGTTTACGAAACCGACTATGACCTTGGCCCCTCCGAATTCCTTGGTCCACCAAGGCCCGTCGAACGTGGATCGATCTACGAAAACACATACGCTTTAAACCGAGTGCACGCCCTCCCATCCAGCATTTTGTTTATCGGAAAGGACGAAGATCGAGACTTCAACGCTTTTAAAACCCGATTACTGGTCTTGCTACCTGAATTTGATCTGCGATCGACGGCAATCCTGCATGGAGGATCCTCGTATCTCGACGACTACGAACTGGATGTCCTGAGAAGCTTTGACGCAATCGTATTGTCAAACCCCAACATTCGAGACACAGCTCGTACCGACAACCTGCTTAATTCATACAAAGCACAGGGAGGCAACATTGTTCATTTCGATTCTGTACTTCACCCAGAACCCAACCCGTTTACCCGATCGGCGTCCATACTGCGGAAGAAGCCGGATGCCTACCGAACGTTAACTGCCGCCACCAGCAAAAGTATGGTCACGCTCCTCACGGAGCTTAGCGAGACGTCTGACGATCGAACAGTCCCAACCCTTTCAATCGATACCTATACCCCCAACGCCGTCACAGTCACAGTCGGCCAAACAGATCGACCTATAGCCGTACTTCTCAGCCAGATGTACTTTCCTGGATGGACTGTTGAAGTGAATGGAAAACCTTCGCCGTTATTTATGGTGAATAGCCTTGTCATGGGATCGATAGTTGGACCAGGCGAACACCACAAGATCACGTTTCGTTACTCACCAAGTGATTTTTTCCTAGGCTCAATAATTACGCTGGCCTCCGTGATGTTGATCGGAACCTACGGCGTATGGCGTCTCATCAACCGCGGCCGGATCAGTCGATAGCCACCATCCTGGCGTGGCATGACTGCCTATCACGCAGGACGAGCCAATGCCACAGTCCGTGTTATTCGCGCTCGGAGATCCTCGGTAACGTCAATGGCGGTGGAAAAATCCCAGACGACAAAAGCGTAGATTTTGTCCAGCTCCAACACTCCGGTACGCACGCGCTTCACGATATCGTCATCGACCACCAAGTTGTCGACATTAATCGTTTCAACATC
>CAZFVB010000118.1:0-2094 GCA_964522375.1 uncultured Chloroflexota bacterium | reverse complement strand
GCCGAAGTTGACTGGAATCCAGCCACCGTGGCTCAAAACCGAGACGCTGAAGCCCATCGTAATCAGCAGTGATGGACGGATGGTCCGGCACCGATTGCAGGCTGAGCGCCCCTTGCGACTGGTAAAAATCCGTTCCCAACTGTCGATCGAATTCGTTCCACAGCTTGACGGCCTCAGCAACCATTTCGGTGTAGATATCTTGGCCTTGATATTGATACCTGACCTTCCGGGAATGATCGCCAGACGCTGCTCCGACATGGGCCGGTTCGTGTTTCTCAAGTAAGGCGACACGCTTGCCAGCACGGCTGAGCCAGTACGCCGCGGCACTTCCCATAACCCCGGCACCAACAATCACCACGTCATAAGTCACGACTGTCGACTCGGCATATGTCCATCTAAATCACTCGCGCCAGCTTGACCGCTAGTGAATACCTTCATCGCTACGGCTACCGTAGGTATGCGGTCGGAGCACGTCGGGGCTCATAATCAACCGTTGGATCAGCTTCCTGAACCACATCAGGGATAGGCTTTGTCCACCAGCTGGGTGGCTCAGGAAACGGAAAGACCGTGTGCCACGCAAGAACAAGTGTCCT
This sequence comes from uncultured Chloroflexota bacterium, assembly GCA_964522375.1. Classification (GTDB taxonomy): domain Bacteria; phylum Chloroflexota; class UBA11872; order UBA11872; family UBA11872; genus UBA11872. The sequence continues at coordinate 1,501 of CAZFVB010000118.1, read as the reverse complement.
CCGTTCATCAGTACCGTTGGGATGCGCCGCGTGGAGCAGTCGGGCATCCGCAGCTATCAGATCTCCCGCCTTCATAGGGATATCGACCGCATCGGGATGATCTGCGAACACCGGGGTGTTCAAATCTTCCAAAGCCTGCACGTCTTCTCCATGAGCATCCGGGAGAACATCATGGAGATCGACACGACGGCGATGGCTTCCAGGAATGACCCGGAGACACCCGTTGGCTTTCGACGTATCTGTGAGATAGGTCGAGAGAAACACCATGGTCGGCCAAGGCGTCGCAGCCTCTGGGCTATTCCAGTTGGAGAAATCCTGATGCCAGTAGAGCGGAGGGCCGTGAGCCGGTTTCGATAGCACAATGAGCTTTCCTTCAGACTGTAATCCTTCAAACTGCAACAGTTCACAAGCAGCACGAAACGAAGGATCGCGAAAGAACCGATCCGCAATCGGATCCGGCAAGATACGGCTCTTTAGTTCCGGATGGTTCTTAACCGCAGCATCCTCACGTTCCCAACGATCCGGCGAGTACACACGAATAGCGCTGCCTTGAAACCGATAACGTCTGTCTATAGGGTGTTGATCAAAATAGTCCGACGTCCAGTCCCTAAAATCGTCCAACCAGTCCTGGCTAAACACCCCCGGAACAATGGTGTAACCCTGTTTGACAAGTTCGTCGCGATTGGCATGTGACTCCGACTGATTCACTCGACCTACAGGCATTTATTCGTTGGACCTTAACGCGAGAGCCATCAACGTGACGGCCGTATAGTACTCAACTTCGCGAGATCCATAATTGGGGAACCTACACGGGCGATGACCCATCGCAAACACTGACGTCATCTCACTGCCAAACCTTCAATCAGAACAGTACTCGTCGTCCAATGACTACGAATCCCTGAGGATTATGGCTGCGGCTATGCGCTACGTAGCGCCGCCGCATATGCGGCAAGCCTTCGCACCCAAAAGTATCCAATAGCGGCCACAAAACAGACCACGAGACCTCCAACCCGCAGCGCCACATCAACACCCGCGATCTCCCCAACAGCACCGAGGAAGGAGCACGGCACCTACCCATCCGAAACTAATGGCCCATATCCAAGCACCCAAAACACGACCTCGCATTTCATCAGGCACGTGGCGTTGCAGCAACGCCCACCCGATCGCATCAAGCAACGCGGTTGCCGTCCCGATCCCTACAAGTACCAGCAAAGCCATTGGGAGTGACCGCATCGAGGCCAATCCCACGAGCAAGCATCCGAAAACAATCATCACCACAATTACAGTTCGCAGGCCAACCATCTTGAATCCATACGAGGCCACGATCGCCATGCCGAGGAGCGCCCCAATGCCGGACGCGAACGTCAGTATCCCCAGCCCGGACGGACCCACATTCATTGAGCGCTCCGCAAACCCTGGCAGCAAGGCGTTGTATGAAAACCCGAAGATCTCGGACATAAAAGCAAGCATAAGAACGGCCATAACAACCGGGGTCTTACGC
>CAZFVB010000117.1:0-2256 GCA_964522375.1 uncultured Chloroflexota bacterium | reverse complement strand
TCCGCCTCTCGCACGTCTGGTATGCCCAGGGCGGCATGATGAACCAGATGTGCCACGCCTCCGATCGAGCATTATTCATTGTTGGCGATCCCAGACCGACATGGGTGATGGGCAACGTCCAGCGTCATAGCGATAAATGGGAACGCGGCTGGCCCGCCGAAGATATGGGCCTCGGTATTGTGGGATTCGCCGACGGCTCCCGTCTCATTCTGGAAGGCGAAACGCCCGCGGGCCTGCGCACGGAGAATCACCAGCACACCGTGACAGGAACAGATGGCCTGCTGGTCGTACAGCACGGATACTGGCTTCGAACAAAACAAAAGGCCTATGAAAACGACTCACCAACGCCGACTTCGGATGAGGCCATCGGACTACGAATCCATCGCAACGATGGGTCGGTTGAAACGTTCGCCTTTGAAGGCCACCGGGAACCTTCGCTAGCGCTCCGCGATGCGCGTCGACGTGAAATCCACCTCTTTGCCCGGTGGACCAGTGGCGAAATCACCGAACACGACCAGGATGCTCACCAATGCCTGTCTACCCAGGAAATCATGATGGCCATCTATGAATCCGCCCGAACCCACAGCCTTGTGGAGTGGCCAGTCAAAACGCTGGCATCTCCCCTCATCGAAATGATTGCGACCGGAGATCTTCCCGTTTTGTCCCCAGGTCAGTACGACACTCGACACCGCTAGCTCGCTGAACGACACGTGAGCTGAGATTGCTGTCAGCCCGGTCTGCAGGGTACGGTGCATACAACATCGCTCCCCGAGGAAACGACATGGTGCGCTGGGGTATTGTCGGTTTTGGTGATATCGCGGCTAAAGCGGTGGCTCCGGCCATCCAAGCCCACAAGTCCAGTTCGCTCGAGGCTATCTGTCGCCGCGACAAAGCTTCTCTGGACCGTTATGCACGGGACTTTAACGTGCCCAGTACCTACACCGACTACACCGAGATGTTGGACGCTGGGGGACTTGACGCGGTTTATGTCGCGACACCCGTCAACCTCCACGCGCCGCAGGCGCATGCGGCACTCGACCTCGGCCTGCATGTTCTCGTAGAAAAGCCAATGGCGCTCGACGCGACCGAAGCTGCGAACCTGGTTGCCACTGCGGACCACAAAAACCTAACCCTGGGTATCGCCTTCTACCATCGTTTCTACCCGATCAATCTTCGCGTTCGAGAAATCGTTGAGTCCGGAGACATCGGCGACCTGATCGCGCTGCATGGCAACGCCTCAGGCCCATTTACCATGACGCCGGACGATCCCAAGATGTGGCGTGTGGATCGTACGCAGAGTGGGGGTGGACCACTAATGGACCTCGGATCCCACCGGCTGGACATCTTCTATAGCTTGGCCGGCCCAGCCACGCGCGTGGGAGCGTTCAGCGACCAGCGCGTAATTCCAGGCAACGTTGAAGATACCGCAAGCCTGATCATCCAATACGCCTCCGGTGTTCAGGCCACGCTGTCGTCGCTATGGTCGATTGATCCGGCGCGGGGCGATTACGAAGTCTGGTGCACGAAAGGCCACATCAACGTTCCGTTTGCTCGGGGAACAGAGTTTGTATTGAATCGACCGGGGCGCTCCGAGCACATAACCCTTCCCGCTGATGATCTCCACGATCTCCCATTGATCGACGACTTTGTGGGCGCTGTTGAAGGCTCTGGCCCTCATGTTTTGGATGGGGCAGGGGGCCTTCAAGTACAGCGTGTTATTGATGCCGCATACGCCTCTGCCGCAAGCGGTGAGATCATTACCCTTCGCCCTTAGTCCTCAGCCGTTCGAGTCCTTTGGCCTAACCTTTTAGGTGCGCGAGCAAACGCAAAAAATCCAGAGGCCAGGTCCTCGGCAGCTGGACGGTCAGCCACGATCCGATCGAGATACTTAATCGGCACCGTCAGCCATGCAGCAACAAACTCAGCGATCCGATTACGTGTCCGGTTACGCCCAAAACCGCCAAGAACCCCCTTCAGATATCCCCGAAGCACCCAACTCAAAGCCGAGCTAGGCCCAACACAGACGCCTACCTCTACATCGTCATACTCACGAAGAAGCTCGGCGACCCCACTGGAGGTATAGCGCTGATAGTCGTTAGGCGAAGCATGGAATCCCTGAAGAAATGGAAGCTCGATATAGACGAGACCGCCCGCCATAGACGTTCGAGCCATTTCCCACACAGCCCGGTCAGGTTGGCGCACGTGCTCAAGCACCGCCGTTGACAGACCCCCGGCGAGCACCTCAGACGCCAACGG
>CAZFVB010000116.1:0-2272 GCA_964522375.1 uncultured Chloroflexota bacterium | reverse complement strand
AAGGCTCCGAAGGCCCTGCCCGAAGATGCGGGTGTTGTGGTCACGCCCGACGCGGATCCGCAACCCTACGTGTTTGGAGGCAATGGCAGCGCGCCCCCGAATGGGCGATCGTCTCCAACGGACCATAGCTCCGAGGAATCTGACGACCGCTAGGTCAAACAGCGATTGGTGGCGGGGTGATTTCCACGATGGTTGATCCCGGCGTTGTAGCCACTCGGGCGGTCTGAACTAGGTGGCGGGATCGGCCACAGCCTCGGGTTCAACCTCGGCTACGGTCTCGGGTTCACCCTCGACAGGATCGGGTAGGTCACCGTCCTCAAATCGGACGCCGTACTTCCGCATTCGGGCGTGGGTGAGGACGACCATCTGGCACTGGGACGCCCCTTCACTCATCCGAAACGTGTATGTAGCCTTCATGTTGAAACGTTTAAAGAATTCGTGGTCGTAGGTGTTGCTGACATTGCAGATCGGGTGATCGTTGCCGGCGGTAAGGCCATAGGGGCAGGCCCCGAGTTCGATGACCGCGGATTCTTCCGCCTTCTGGTCAACCGTGACCGAGTCATGGGGTACGAGGTGTCGGCGGCGTTCGGCCCAGGCCTGGGCGATATCGAGGGGGGCTGCATCACCAAGCTCCGTAAGGCCTTCGGCATCAGCGGCCGCCTGGGCCCGTAATGCGGCCTCGGCCTGCTCGGCGAATTCGGGATTTGTTTCCAGGGCCTGCATGGCCATGAGGCGGACAAATCCACCCAATTGGTTCTGGAGGCTGGGAGAAGGCGGCCCGATCACTTCGGGGGCCGGGCGGCCTGGCGTGGCCGGCACGGGATCGACGGCCGGAGCGTCGGTCGATGGTTCACTGACGGGCGTATCAGGTTCGACGGGCCCATCAATATCGGGTGCATAGGCGGTGAGGGGCTGTGGACTCGAGACGCCAGACGACTCCGACGCCTCGGGTATCTCGGCCGGTGGGTTGGCGGCCGGGGCGACGTGGCCGTTGGTGGCAAACGTGTCCTGAATGGCGAGGGCCATCGCGTCGGATGCCGTTAACGGTTCTTCCGGCTGGGCTGAGGCGCCGTTCGTGGCTGGTGCGCCGCCAGGTACCGAGGGGACTGCTCCATCTGCGGTGTCGAGGGTGCCTCGAAGGTCTTCCATGACGCCCTGCCCGGCCTCATTGACGTCGTCCGCGGCGCCCTGAACGGTGGCGGTTAACTCGGCTCGAATATCGAGCAGTTCCTGCCGGGTGGTTTCGGCCTCCTGGCGCATGACATCCATTTCTTCGTAAAGAATGGAGAATTCCTCGGCGAATTCCTGTCGGAACTCCCGGGTGGTCTCGCGCAGACGGCGGACCCACCGGCCGATAGTTCGCATAGCGACAGGTAGCCGCTCTGGTCCGAGGACGATGAGCGCCAGTATGAGAACAGTAAAGAATTCGGGAACGCCGATGCCGAACATTTCGTTTCACAGTGGCCTAAATGTGGCCTGAAGTCAGCCGGGTCTCACGCCCATCGTAGGCACGTGTGCTCCCGCCGACAAGGGTGTTCTTTACGAAGCGCGGGCTTTCAGGGCCGTGCGGACGGCAGTTCCGAACTCGCTTGTGGAGGCGGTGCCACCGAGATCAACCGTCAGTAACCCGGACGCGGTGACGTCAGCTATGGCGTCTAGCAGGAGCCCCGACGCTTCCGGATGTCCCAGTTCTTCCACCATCATGGCCGCCGACCATAGTGCTGCCATGGGATTGGCAATTTCCTTGCCGGCGATATCGGGCGCGGATCCGTGTACGGGTTCAAACATAGGCGGGTACGACCCGGCCGGGTTCAGGTTGGCGCTCGGCGGAACACCCAGGCTGCCCATCAGGGCGCCGCCAACATCGGACAGAATGTCACCGAACAGGTTGGAGGCGACGAGTACGTCCAGGGTTTGTGGATGGCTGACCATTCGGGCCGCACATGCATCCACAAGGCTTCGGTCGGTCGTCACCGCAGGGTATTCCGAGGCAATTTCGGTAAAGACTTCATCCCAGAACACGGGGGCGTACTGCAACGCATTGGACTTGGTGACGTTCGTGACGTGGTTTCGCCCGAGACGAGACGCCAATTCAAAGGCATGGCGGATGACGCGCTCCACGCCCACCCGGGTAAAGACCGTGGTTTGCAGAGCGACCTCGTGCTCCGTGTTGCGGTGTACGCGTCCGCCCGCCCCGGCATATTCACCTTCGGAATTTTCTCGGACGCAGATAAAGTCAATGTCGTCGAGACGGTCCGTGCTTAACGGGCTG
>CAZFVB010000115.1:0-2318 GCA_964522375.1 uncultured Chloroflexota bacterium | reverse complement strand
TTGATGTTCTTGTGAACAATGCCGGGACTGGTAAACGTGCGCTAATGACGGATATGGATTTAGGCACCTGGCAAACGACGATTGCGACAAATCTCACGGGTCCTTTCCTGTGTGCGCGAGCAGCGCTGCGCGTGATGCGGCCGGCGAAGCGCGGGCGAATCATCAACGTGGCAAGCATTTCGTCGCAACGAGTTCGACCGGAATCGGCTGCCTACAGCGCGTCAAAATTTGGGTTGTGGGGTCTGACCCAGGTGATAGCGCTGGAGGGTCGTGAATATGGGGTGTCCTGTAGTTGTCTGAATCCTGGGAACACCCTTGTGGATAGTGATGTAGCGACAACACGACAGGATGCCAGTGGACGGTATTTTGGCCGGGCCGGGTGGGATGGAATCGATGAGCCGCTGATGACGGTGGATGAACTTGCCGTTGCGGCGGTGACAATGGCGGCCATGCCGGATCATGTCAATATGCTTGAAGCCACCGTGTTGCCTGTTGGGCAGCCATACATTGGCCGGGGTTAATCGTTGATGGGAACTTAGGTGGACGGTTCGGCCCTTGACCCTAGGTTGTCCGGTGGATCACCGTTCACATATATGGGCGAAATCGCAGTGACGACATTTTGAGCGATCGTCTGTCTTGCGGAACGAGGACGTCGCCATGGTGTCTAGTAGTTCGGTGATCGTTCGCCGGGCGTCAGTGGCATGATCTCCGGACCAATCCAGGATCCACTCGTGGTCGCTTCCGAGGAAAAACAGCGAGGCTCGGATTTGCTCTGGTTGGGCACCGAGGAGCTCGCTGGCTGCGAGCGCGTAAATGGGCAGTTGCAGGTCGGACCGGAGTTCTTCCGATGACCGATGTTTGCCTGTTTTGAAGTCGACGATTTCGAGCGTGCCATCCTCCAATCGATCGACGCGATCGATGGAGCCACGGATCATCTGGTTATTGACGGATAGAGTGAATTCCAATTCTGCGTAGGTGGCTGGCCGTTGTCCCCACCGGCTGTTGCGAAACCTTTCCAGCAGTTTGGGGTGATCAGCGAGGACGTGATGCAGGTCACCATCTATGTGGTCGTCATCATCGATGATCACAACGTCCACGTCGCTGCCGGCAGCGGCGAGAATGCGGTGCATGGTGGACCCCACCTGTTGTGATGGGTTTGGTCGGGAGGGTAGGTGATCAATATATCGATGGCGGTAGCGTCGTGGACAGGCTTGAAAGTTATTGAGAGCGCTGTAGCTTGTGCTTGAGAGTCTCAGGTTTACAGGTGCTTCCGGGATTCGGCGTGGGCCTTGCATCAGGTTGAGATCCGTCAGAGCGCTGTCCCGAACGGATTTCCATGTTTTGTCGGTGGCGCGTCCATCAAGGGCTACGGCTAATGCTTCATCAACCTGGTTAGCTGCCAGCAAGGCTTCGATCTTTTCAGCTGTCGATGTGCGTGCTGATCTTTTCTTCGAGTTAGGCGGGAGTGGATTCGTGAGGCTCGGGTTGGCGGGAGATGCGGGTTCGTTACCGAGCATCACACAGTGGCCGGTGTCGAGGATTTCGTCCCAGAAGGGCACGGGCACTTGGGGCTTTTTTAGTTCCCTGGCCCAGTGCGCGCGTGAGACATATAGGTGTTCGCGGGCCCGTGTGAGGGCGACGTACATCAGACGACGTTCATCATCATGGGCAAGGGACGCAAGGCTGTCATCGCGATGTTCTGTAGCTGTTAAGAAAGCAGAGTCATTGGTAAAGCCCTCGTCAGGGAAGTGGGGAAGATCCGCTCTTTGTGCGCGTAGCGGATACGGGGCCTGCCCGGGTGTATCTTGTTGCGCGGTTTTTTTCTGCGGTGTTACCAATCCGGCAATAAAAACAACGGGCCACTCACGGCCTTTCGCCGTGTGGATGGTAGAGAGTAGTACCTGTGAGGAATCTGCGGCTGGTGGTTCCTCGCTACTGATCTCCGTGTCACCGGCCTCCTCGGCTCGATCCAGAAAGCGAAGAAACGCACGCACGCCGTATAGTCCTGTTCCTCCGAATGACGCTGCGCGCGTCGTGAAGGCATCGACAGCGGTTCGGGCCTCGATGTGCTCGGGTTCACTGTTAACTGAGAGTTCCTGAAGATACGAACCGCGCTCAATAACGTTCTTGACGGTGTGGGTAAGCGCTTCTAGCTGAGCAGTTGTTGTCAGGTGCTGTATTTCATCGATGAGCGCACATAGTCGGTGACGAGTCTCAGGCGATATGTTGTTGATGTTCGACACATCCATGACGGCGTCATTCTACGCCGGACGCGGAACATATGTGTTTCCGGCTGTAGCTTCTGATTGTGCCTGTAT
>CAZFVB010000114.1:0-2337 GCA_964522375.1 uncultured Chloroflexota bacterium | reverse complement strand
CTCGCCGAACGAAATATCGACTTCGTCGTGTTCGATCTTCGTCTGGATTTCGGGCAGTATCACCACCAGTTAGAGCTCATCTCACGGCATGTTCTTCCAGCGTTTCCTAGCTAGTCACAAGAAGATGTCCATGGGAAGGAATGCCGTGACCATCACGTTGGGAGCGTCGACGAGCTGACTCACCTTCAGATCGACTGCAACGCTACAAAGAGCGTATGCCTGCTGCCTATTAAACCCATGTTCGCGAGTGATGTGGTCGATCATGTTCAGCAGGGCGTTGCGGGCGGCAAGGGTCACGTTCTCGGGCTCCTGCCGGCCCCGCTCATCGACACATATGCCTGTGGTCGCATAATGCGACCGCATCTTGCCGGCCACTTGTGAATGAGGCCTCTCACGCGTTGTGAAGTGGATATCGCTGATGTTGTTAGCGACAGCCTCTCCCTTGTGGAGGCGGACGCGGAATGTGAAAGTCGAGGCCATCTCGATCGCCGTTCCACACGCCTCCCCATCTCCCTGGGCGAAATGGGCGTCTCCCGCAGAAAAGAGGGCTCCTTCGACGAAAACCGGGAACCGCACGGTCGCACCGGCAGACATCTGCTTAGCATCCATGTTGCCGCCGTTCTCTCGTGGCGGGATCGTTCGCAGCCCTTCTGACGCGATTGGGTCCACGCCCGGCGTGGCACCGTTGGAATCCGGCAGCATCACCAAGCCGTTTCGATCGCCGAGTTCCGCCTCGCGGGCGATAACACGGGTCAGGAGATCTGGCGACGGTGCGACTCCCATAACACCCATGAATGGCACTCCGGGAATTCTCACCCCGCGAATATCGTTCGAAGTAGCCCAACCGTCGGCGATATTCCACCTGACAATGTACGGCTCGGGGAATTCGTCCCTCAGGAAACCGAAGCCGGGAGCCTGGATCGTGTAGGCGAATCCGCCATGCGGCTCGACCTCTATGATCTCCACCTCAAGCATGTCGCCCGGCTCTGCATCTTCGATGTAGACGGGGCCGGTGAGTGGGTGAACGATCCCGAGGTCAGCGTTGGCAACATCAGCGGCAGTTGAGTTGGGTCCGATAACCGAGTCGAGAGCGTCTCGGGTTCCCATGACGATCTCGTCTTCCGACGAGCATGACAGAACCGGAGCAATAGCCGGGTGCCAGCGATTGTGTCCGGTTTCCGGCTCCTCGGCCAGGGGCAGGGAGTGATCGATCTCGATTCGGTGGACTGTCATACTGTCGCTTCTGCTGCTTCGACCGATTCTTGCACAACTGGCCGGAATCAAGTCGACGTGATGAGAGTGACGAACCCTGCGTCATACCACCCTTGGCGAATCTACGTTTCCCGAGAACGTTCTTCTTTCTTCCACGACGCGAACTTGGATTCGAGTAACCCGAGAGACGAGATCAGTGCCGCCCCCATGATGCCTAGCACCATCACTGCCACAAAAGCGTTGGCGGTGCGAAGTCGCGCCCCCTCGAATCTGATAAATCCCCCGAGTCCAACCAGATTTAGAAACATCTCTCCGATGACTATGCCGATCATCGCCCGTCCAGCTGCAACGCGAAGCCCAGCCAATACATACGGTACGGCTCCCGGCATGATCACATGACGAAGCAACTGACGCTCACTCATCCCGACGGAGTGCCCAACTTCCTCGAGATCAGGTCGAGCATTACGAATTCCGATGGCGGTGTTGATGATGATCGGAATACTCGCGCCGAGCCACACAAGGAATAGTCGGGCGTTGTACCCAAGTCCGAACCACAGCACGATCAGGGGGGTCAGAACGACTCGTGGTGTGGCGTAGATGGCGTCGACGTAGGGCTCTGCAACGCGTGCCAGACGCTTATGGCGCCCAAGCAGCACTCCGATGAGTAATCCAGTGATGATCGAGAGCGCAAAGCCAACCAAGAGCCCGTTGAGGGTGGTCCAGGTCAACGATTGAAGAGTAACGAGGCGTTTAGATCCAAATGCGGGAACACCATCACGAATCAACACCACAGCCGCTTCCACGATCCTCGACGGAGGGGCGAAGAGGATCGGGTCCGTGATCGTACCAAGCCACTCCCAAGCCCCGAGAAACGTTCCAGTCACAACGACCGGCAGATAGAACTCCGGCTGTGTCAGCCTTCGGAAAGAAAAACGACTTCCGGTCGGCTTGGAACCCGAGGGCTCTTGACCTTTAGTTTTTCCGCTCGATGCGAGGCGTGAGGACGTCATAAGGGGTGCTTCTCGTTAGAAGGGGATGCCGCCGACCGGGTATTAGACCGGTCGGCGGCATCCTCTACTCCATCTTTTTATCCAGCCGCGTCAGCAGCCATGGGCGTGGGCGGCT
>CAZFVB010000113.1:0-2338 GCA_964522375.1 uncultured Chloroflexota bacterium | reverse complement strand
CGAAGAACTCGCGACGGCTGTCCGCGAACAACTGCCAGTCATTGTGATCGTCAGTGACGACGGCTTGTACGCCGCGATCGATCGTCATCAACGCCGCACATTTAATGATCGAACGTTGGACATGCGACTCACAAATCCTGACTTTGTGAAACTCGCCGAGGCTTATGGGATGCCCGGCGTTGCAGTGTCAGATCCAGATTCGCTGGCTAGAGAAACCCGGACCGCGGCTAACCGCGATGGTCCCTCGTTAATTGTCTATGAACTATCGAACCGACAGACCTACCAGTGACCGATACGACCTACGTGGCACAGCCGAGACCTGACGCGGCGGGTCAGACCTAACCCACGGCCAGTACATGACCGGAAGACACAGCATCGAGCTCAGCTCGTTCGGTGTCACTTACTCGCCACGAGGTCGCGCCCATGTTGGCGTCAACTTGCTCTGGCGTGTCACAACCAACGATCGCCACCGAGACTTCTGGACGCGCTAGAACCCAGTTCAACGCAACATGTCCGGGTGGGCACGCCCGCACATTCGCAATCTCCTCCACGACCTGCAACACCCGACGGGAGTGTTCCGTAAACGTCGCATCGTAGACGTCACGCTTTTCCTCAGCCATCAGCGAGCCCGAGGGTGGCGGTTTGCCTGGACGATAAAACCCGGTGAGCAGCCCAAGCGCCAGTGGGCTGTACGCCATCACACCCAGACGCTCCGCCCGACAGAAAGGAAGCATTTCCCGCTCAAAACCACGGTCGAGCAGGTTGTACCCATTTTGCATCAGGATGGGAGCAGCCACACCGAGCCGACGCGCATGGTGCAGGGCGGTCGCACCTTCCCACGCCTGAAAATTACATATGCCCCAGGTACGAGCCTTCCCTTGTCGCACTACATCAGCCATTGCTGACACGGTCTCCTCCAGCGCCGTAGTCGGATCACGGCGGTGAACAAGAAAAATATCCACGTACTCTGTCCCGATCCGCCGAAGGCTCAGATCAATCTCCCGCATGATGTGGGGACGCGATCCGCCAGGATCAGCCCGGTCAGGGCCAAGCTCAAACCCTACCTTGGTTGTAATCACCACCTCATCTCGACAACCCGCAATTGCCCGACCCAAGGCGCGTTCGGACGGTCCGCCATAGGGGGCAGATGGTATTCGGCCGTAGTCGTTTGCCGAATCAAAAAATGTAATGCCGTGATCGAGTGCCCGGCGCACCGTAGCTTCCATAATGTGTTCATCGGTCTGTCCACGAAACGCGAGCCCGAGCGCCAAGCGCGACACGCGCAACCCGCTATCGCCAAGAACACCAAATTCCATCAGCGCGACCAGTGACCGCAGCAGCCACGCACATCACACACCCCTGTACGACGACTCACGAGTCGAGGGTTTCCTCGTCCTCGCTGACTGGATCGTCCCCGTTCCCTGACGGGAATCGTCCGGCTTCCCACGCATCGGCAATACGTCGTGCGGCTGACGCAACATCGGCTGGACTCGCGTCATGCGCCTTGAGTTCTAATGTCCACGCTCCACGGAATTGAATTTCTCTAAGAGCTGCATGGAGCCGATGCCACTGAATGGATCCGGTGCCTGGCACCCAATGGCGGTCTTCAATGCCATCGGTGTCTTGAAGCTGTATGGCGATCAGTCGATGTCCAGCAATCCGTGCCTCTTCCGCCGGCTCCAGGGCATTGTTATTCGCATGACCGGTATCAAGACAAATACCAACCGTTGGCGAGTACTCGTCTACGACTGCCCGAAGCTCAGCCATTCGACATAGAGGTCGAGGCTCACCCTTAAGCTGAAGGTTCTCACAAGCCAGCCGGATACCGATCTGTTCGGCTTGTTCAACAAGCGTGTCCAGGGAACGTCTGAAGGCCGCAATGCGCGCCTCGACATCCTCTTCCCGGCTTGTATCGGCTCCAGTCGGATGAATAATTGCCGCAAAACCTCCAAGTTCGGCCGATGATTCCAGACAGCCGCCAACAATACTGACCGAACGTGTCCGGATGTCATCATCAAGCGCCGATAAATCAACATTTGCAATTTGCGGGTGAACCGTTCGCGCCGAGACGCCATGTCGGTTAAGTGATCGTCTACGGTCCCCAGCTGTGAGTTGGTCTTCAAGATTCATCCATGCCGCCAGTTCACACTGGTCGAACCCCGCCGCCGCCACACCCGCAATGACGTCGTCGAAGGCTTGATCGGACCCCCACATACTGGTCGCCAGACTATATACGGCCATTAGCAATCTCCTCCTGACGGTCGAACCTCATTGAGGTCTTCATGGTGCATCCAAGGGCACCGTAATACGGGTGCTTGGCTACTCATTGGTGTACGTG
>CAZFVB010000112.1:0-2410 GCA_964522375.1 uncultured Chloroflexota bacterium | reverse complement strand
GCGCGCGCACGGCGATGGCAAGGATTAACAGCGCAGCGAGCGCCAGCCACCAGGTCCGAGTTCCCGACAACAGGCCAAAGCGGCGATCTGATGCCTTAAACACCGTTTGGATTGCGTGCCTCGCCGTCTGAAACCAGCGAGTTGACGTGATCAGTCGGGCGAGGTGCGCAACGCCGTGCTGAATCTCGCGGGCAATCCTCCAGCCTCCGCGGCAAATCGGTTTTCCGACGTACTGAATCCCATGGGCAATCATCTGGACGATCATCCAGCCTCCGTGGTAAATCAGTTTTCCGATGCAGTACAAAGGTTGGTAACCGAACCTGGAGACGCTTATACCCTCGATGAATACGAGGACTGCTACCACGATCACGCTCCAAAACCACGGATTGGCTTCTGGCTGACGTATCAGGCTGAACCGCCAGATGGCAACCGAAACCGCAAATACGCACAGCCCTACGGTTAGGACATAGAGATGGGTCCTGGGGCGCGATCGCGCGATGCGGGCTCGCTGGGCTAACTTCTGCATGGGTGCTATAGCAATGCGAACGAAAAAGTGAGCCAGCAGCGGCATGAGTGCCAGCGCCAGTGCGACTACCGGGTTCGCATGCCAAAGCGCCCGCAGCACATCACCCCCGTGAGCTCGCCGAACAAAGGCGAGTAGCAGATCCTGCTTCTCTCCGGCGAGTTGTCCGTTCGTAGTAAGAGTTCCGTCTAGGGGGTCTTCCAGAGAAATGGGCAGAAAGACGTGGCCCTTGACGTCCTCGGCTGGAATCACTGCGATGGCGTAACGTCGACCAGCTGATTCCGGAATCAACTGGAACCGCCATGAGACGGTTTGTCGAAGTTGTGCAGAGTCAGGCTGCACGGTCACCCGGCCCTCCCGAACGACTTGGCCGTCATTCACCTGGCTCAGGCGAAATTGCAGTTCGAGGGGATCACGAGTGCCCTCGTGAGGCCGAACCGCGAGGTCGATGCCGGCTAAATAAGAGCCTGGAGCTATAAACGTTTGCTTGGCGGATTCGCCGGCACGAATTGGCCCTACCGCATATCCTTCGGCAGGCATTGGTTCACCAAGGGCATGTTCCCAGTGTGTGACTCTGACAATGCCGGCAGCGCTTACAAGTAGAAGCAGGCATGCGAAGAGACTGATAAGCCAGGGGGCGAGTCGCTGCATTAAGCCTCGCTCTCCAGCGTCAGTCTGGACGTGATGATCGATGGCGGGTCGAGTGGGTTCTTGAAGCTTGCAGGGATCCAATGCTCGGGTGAGGGGTCGTAAGCGGTCAGCACAACATCGTGGTCATTTCGTGCTGCTCGTGGCTGATCGTAACCCAAGACCAATCGCAGGCTGGAAAGGCCCGTACCTGTTGCAGAAATAAGCAGTCGATTGATCTCCTGGATTTCACGCAGGAGAGTTAGGAATCTTTTGCCGGAACGATGAGCCACGCCTCCTGGCCATAACGCGACAAAAGTTCGGGAATGGGAAGCAGGGTGGCTTCGCGGAGGTATCGTAAAGAGGACGAACGGAGGAATGTCTGCGCTTCTGCTGTTGAGAGGGATGGGCTAGCAAGGACGATAGCGGTATCCGGCGGAACATTGGCGGATTCTCGAAGGCAATCTGCGGCGTCGAGGCTCAGATGTACGGGGTTTCCTGCTCTCGCACATTGGTACGCATGTCGAACTTCGTGATCCGAAACAAGTAGCTTCGCCATGGCGAAGCTACCGTCAAAAACCACCAGTCGATCGACGTGATCCTGCACCATCCAGGGATCTAGGTGTCCTGTGGTGAGGATGATGGAATCCTCAGCGACCACAGACCCGAGGTGCTCGAAATACGACCGGTCGTCCAGGTGTTTTATTGCGACCTCACGGCCTGCCACGAACAGCCCGATCAGGGTCGCCAGGTAGAGCCAGGTAAGTAGCGATCCGTGCGCGAGGCCGAGCGACCTTCGAAAAAACCGGGTCATCCAGAAGGTGGAAGTTCGGGCTGCTTCACTCAGGCGCTGGTTGCATAGACCAATGGCGATCCCAACTCCAACATAGAACACAATGATCAGCGGTAGATCGACGCGGGGGTGTCCGTGGAAGATGGGGTTGTAGGCGAGTACCGCTTGAGCCGCATAGGCGGCAATCACAAGCGCTACAAGTCGAAACAGCGGTGAAACGAAGACGAGGGCTAGCAGGGCTGCGGTAAAGACCGCGCCATTCCAGAACCAGGCGTCAAGATAAGCCGATTGACCTGCACCAACAACCTGAAACGATTCAGTCATCTTGATCCAGCGATCCGATGAAATGATGTGGATTCCGAGTTGCCAGACGATGGCCAGGGTCCCGGCAGGAATGAGGGCCCTCATCAGGCGGATGTGGACACCGGGGTGACTGGCCCACCCAATCAAGAAGGTGGCACCGAGCA
>CAZFVB010000111.1:1222-2432 GCA_964522375.1 uncultured Chloroflexota bacterium | reverse complement strand
CGCTGGTCAGTCGCCACGGCATGATGCCGGCCAATCCATCCAGTGACACACTCGGTCCGATCACACGCAGTGTCACCGATGCCGCAATTCTTCTCCAAGTCCTCGCGGGATACGATCCCAAGGACCCCATCACGGCATATGCCACTGGACACGTGCCCGACTCCTACACGGATGCCTTATCTCACGATGGCCTCCAAAATGTCCGAATCGGCGTGATTCGAGAACCGATGGATTCCAACACCGATATCTCTTCCGATGACTATCAGAAAGTGCGCACAGTGGTCGACGAAGCGATCGCGAACCTTCAAACCCTCGGCGCCATCTTGATTGATCCAGTCTCATTCGCTCATTTCGATACCATCCAGCAAACCTATATCGACAATGTGTACGAAACCGAAGGTGCAACAGATGCCTATCTCACAGAACACGCCCACTCCCCTGTTGCCACACTTCAAGACATCCTGCTCTCGGGTATCGTGACACCATGGCGGGCGAAAGGGCTCATGAACGTCATTGGCAAAACGACGGGCGACCCGGGCTACCTAGCAGTCCTAACGTCGAGGGAGCGTCTCCGACGAAGTGTCCTGACGACCATGGCGGACCACCGTCTCGATGCTCTGGTCTACGCCACCTTCGACCACCAAACCACTTTAATTGAACTCGATGTCCTTACGAATCCGAACACGCAAGACGGATACGGCCGTGGAAACAACCGCTATCTGAGTCCAATCATCGGGTTTCCCGCTCTCACTGTACCAGCTGGATTTACTGCAGATCATCTGCCGGTCGGCCTCGAATTTCTCGGACGGCCATTTACTGAAGCTACGCTCTTACAACTCGGCTATGCTTACGAACAAGCCACCACTCGGCGTGAACCTCCCCACACAACACCCGCCCTCCCATAGGATTACTACGTTTCATCGGAGACGAGTGGCGAGATAGCGCAACAATAACGCCTTCAACCAACAACGGATTTGAGCGCGTCAACGCCTCACGGCACACGTGACAAAACCACCAACCCAGGGCAGCACGTACACCGGTTCATATGGCACTCGCGCCTGCCACTTTACTCAAGCAGGCGACCGGGGCTTTGCAGCAATGCACCAATGAACAAAACGATATTCACCGTGCGAGACCTCAAGCTGTTTAGATGACGGAACCCGAGGGAAATCCCATGAATCGGTCAACTTTGATAGGATTCAGCCTCAAC
>CAZFVB010000111.1:564-1212 GCA_964522375.1 uncultured Chloroflexota bacterium | reverse complement strand
AAGACCTGTGTCCAAAGCTAGTCCAAAATCGAGACGCGACTTTTTGAAAGGCGCCGCTGTCGTGGGCGGTGCTGCCACCTTGGGCAGTTGCACCACCGCTCAAGACATGACTCCGTCAGATACTGGGCAACACTCACCAATCGTTGGTAGCGACTCGGCTGTCGTTCGCCGGAACAACACGCCCAGCTTTCACCCGCAACATAACGAACGCACCAAGGGGTGGTTACGGTTTCTCTGGCAAAAGGCCACAACACCAGACGACTGGAGCTATCACGGCGATGAGGAATTGCCCTGGGGGATCAAGCTAGAACGTGGTCCTATTGATTTCACTGATGACGGCAAGGGGCCTCATCCCTGGTGGGACCAGTACAGCAGTGCGCCTTACTTGAGTTATCCCCGTTTTGATTTGACTGATTCCAGCTATCCCTTGCTGTTGATGGCTGATCAGACACCGGCCTGGCGCGAAGTGTATACGCGCATTCTGGATGAACTAGCTATCCGACACACAGCCTACTGGGCTGCGATCGACTGGAACACCTTCATCGGTCCGAGTCCGGACCGTCAAAATTATCCGCCAGAGATGCTGCGGGGATGGCCGGACCGTCTGCGCTGCAATTTCGACTTCCCCGGTTGGCCGGCCAATGGCGT
>CAZFVB010000111.1:0-501 GCA_964522375.1 uncultured Chloroflexota bacterium | reverse complement strand
CGCAGGTTATGATAACGAGCACTTCGAATGGACCCAACCACGCATTGTCGAACATCTGCATCGCCAATACACGGATCATCCGGAAGGACCGCAGTGCGAGAACACCAAGATCTGGCCATTATGTAACAGTGCCGCCGGACTCGGTATCTACCTATCAGATCAACTGGGTGTGACCAACGCCCACGGCGTATTCGAGAACTGGATCGAGTTTGCCAAAGACAACTACATGGGGATTAACAACCAGAATGAAATCGAGTGGATGACGAGTTATTACGACCCACTGGAGGATCTCAAGCTCAACAACCCGGGCAGCGGTGGCGGAGTCGGCATCGCTTTCTACCTCATGCCCCAGTCACCGGAGATTGCCACACTGATCTACGAGGCGGCGGCTAACGCCCAAGGCTGGCGCGATCCGCAGCAGGAGATACGCCCCTCAGTCTTAGGCTTGTGCTTAGCCAACGCGCTGGGCGCTCACACGGCCGCTGCACGCTAAAGCGCAGC
>CAZFVB010000110.1:0-2484 GCA_964522375.1 uncultured Chloroflexota bacterium | reverse complement strand
ATCTGATCCAACGGCATGAAGGGGGAACCGAAACCTTCGCCAACGCTCGAACCGGCCTTCTCGCGGTCGAAATCATTACGGCGATGCGTCGATCCCATGAGACCGGTCAGTCAAAGCTCACTTTTCCAATTAATCGCGAGCAAGGCTAATTCCAGTTGCCGTGTATTTGTGTGAGACTCCACGACAAGGGCGCACCTCGTAGCGTCACCTGATGGGACAAGAGGTTGAGCATGTCTGATTCAGACCCGGCATCCGATGCTTTAGGTGCGGTGGTGTATGGCCTGGCCGTCGTAGGATCGGTCTCGGCCGATGGCGAACCGAACGGTATGACGGCCAACTGGATGAGCCAAGTCTCATTCGACCCCAGACTCTTCGCTGTAGCAATTCAGGATGACGCTCACACACGAGCCAATATCGACGCGACCGGAGTCTTCACTATTTCCGTGCTGCCCGAAGGCTCCAAAGACCTCTCGCTCAAGTTCACAGCAAAATCAACGAGCGGAGAAGGCCGACTCGAAGGCGAGCCGGTAACAACCCATGCAACAGGCGCGCCGGTGTTAGAGGCTTCCACCGCATGGATTGAATGCCGGGTCGTTAACCAGATACATCCCGGCGACCACATCATTTACGTCGGAGAGGTCATCGGTGGCGACATGGGAAACGGTATATCGACCACGCTCCGTGACACTGGCATGAGCTATTCGGGATAAACTCTAAGAACTAGCAAACGCCTCGCTCTTAGTAGCAACTCCCGAAACGAGGTCTTAACGGTGGTCACACAAGCTCAGTCACCGCGCTTACTACCCGCGCGTATTCTCACCGCGATCGCCATTGCCTTTACGTTAGCTCTTGGCATCACACAGGCCGCATGTGGCGGGGAGAGCGAACTTAAACGCGACACATCCATGATTAACCCGAACCGCTGTGGCGGGTCGGGTGGAGGTCCGTGCTAAGAAATCATGCTGGAAGCTTTCTTTTTCGCATGTGGTGAGATTGTCTACGGGTTAGTCGTCGGCATCGCACGGAACATGTCGATGCCCCGAAAGTGGAGGATCAGACGGCAACCTTAAGCGTGAAACATCCAGGTACATCAACCCGAACCGAAGCCAGCCTGTTGAGTCAGTCAAAGTAGTACGGACAGGCCCCTGTTAGGAATTAGGCCTCCTACGCGCCTGAAAACGCGCTGACCCCGACCCACCACACTGGACGGATCACCATCACGGCCAGTGAAAACAGTACAAGTCCCGCCAGGATTAACCAGCCCGTGATCCACCGCGTCCATCCATCCTGCCAATGGCGACCTGGCCGAAAGTGCGCCTCAGCCGGCAACATCACCCCCACCCACACCAGGGTCGCCAGGATCATTGCAATCGTACTGGTCAAAATAAACGCGGGGCTCAGACGATATGAGTTCGTAAGAGCCATACCCAGCCCGCTGGCACCCATCAGGACTAACGAGGGAGCAGCAAGCCAGCGGTTGAGTGCAGAAAGAACGGGTTGCGTAGGAAATCCATCGCTCCACTCCCAATCCGAAGCCATCCGACGGCCCTGAATCACGGTCACCAACGCAGCGGCAAACGCCCCCAAGGCTGTCATTCCCGTGACCTCATGTATGAGTTTGAGCGTGTTCCAGAGTTCGAGCGTCACACGACTTAGCCCCGACTAGGGCAGAACCAGTGCATCGCTACCAGGCCTGTCCTTCGCCATCCTGGGACATACGGTCTAGCACCTTCCCCGGATAGATGGCGTAGCGAATTTCAACACCTGTCGTCGGTCGGTAACTCAACGTCGCAGAGCGCGTGCCCTTGGGGACTTCCCAGGACCGCCAGCTCGGCTCACTACTCTTGCCAGGGTCAGGACCGGCCACAGGCAAGAGCGTGGCAACTGGCCCGGAATACATCCCTTTGACCTCGGTACCATCTGACAGTTCCAGGACTAGTGCCTCCAGACCCTGGTTAAGCACCGCAGATCCGGTGTTGTCTACGTTGATCTTTATCGCAATGAAAAAATTTCCATCGTCGGCATACATCCGCTGCCCCATGTTCTCGGTCGCCACCACCCGTAGCACGGTAATAGCAGCGCCACCGCGCTCAACGGTTTCACCAAGCTGGCCATCAATTGGGCCAGGCGGGTCCGGTGGGGGACCTTCTGGTACCGCCGCCTCCGATTCACCGCAGGCAAAGAGCAAAGCGCCCAAAACCACAGTGAGCATCACAGTCCATATCCTGGGTCGGATCGTCAGCCTTCGAAACATATATCCCGCCACCCGCTGTCCACATCGGTTAATCGGCTAGTTCCAGTGTACCGTTGAGCAAGCTCTTATGGCTCCGGATCCCCACTAATGAACACGTGCCGAGAGAGTAACCCAAAGCCCCCCCCGGCCCAGATCAGCCACCTTGGTCGGACCCACTTCGTAACATCACGCTGCTCGGAATGTTGACCATGAGCTTTCGCCAACGCATTATGTCGGTATTACAGCGACTC
>CAZFVB010000109.1:0-2529 GCA_964522375.1 uncultured Chloroflexota bacterium | reverse complement strand
ACGACCAGTCAGTCGCCGATAGGCCTCATACGCCGCTCCCATCGCCGTTGAATCATCGCCTGCACTCGGACACACCCCAAAGTGGCTGATTCCTGGAAGATCCTTAATCAACATATTGGCCTTCACGTTCATGAAGACACCACCCGCACATACGATATTGGGAGCCCCGGTGACCTCCTGCGCTCTTGATGCCCATTCCCGCATAAGGTCCTCACAAAGCTGTTGCATCGCTCCAGACACCCAGTCAAACCGCTTGCCTCGCAGCGTCTGCTCCACTCGTGCCGCCGAAGCCCGCGTTGAGATGGGCCCAGTGAACTCCAATCCATTCAACTGGATGAATTCCTGCAGCAGTGGGAGCACACGTGCCTGACCATCCTGATCGGCGTAGTGCGCGAGACCCATCACTTTATATTCGTGCTCGCCAGCCTTCATCCCAAGCTGATGCGTCACAAGCGAGTACAGGATTCCTAGCGAGTACGCGTTGGGACTAGACGCCTGCTGCGTAAGTTCCCCATCTTCATCCATCCAAACCGCCGAACACACATGATCGCCAGCACCATCCAGGGTTAGCACCATCGTCGAGCCATCTGGAACCGACGCAAACCATCTAGCAGACGCCGCATGAGACAGATGATGATCGATCGGGCTGATCTTTGATTCTGGAACACCAAGTTCCGTACTAATCTGAGCTAGCTGGCGCTTACGTAATCTCGGCCACACCAGCGGCGCGTACAAACGCCCGTAGACAGCCCGCTCCAAGTAATCCAGGACACGGGCCGCTACTCCTCCACGTGCCCCCATCCCGTACACAAGTTGAGCCGCAGCATGCACGCGTTCCCGTAAGGGAGTCACCCGCCGAGCTCCCGACTCTTGGTGACCTTCGTCAACGTAATCGACCGACACCCCAAAATGGGGGTAAGGATTTATGTATGACAAGGCCACACTGTCGAGACGGGACGAGTCAATCCCCGCCTCAGCCAGCACATAGTCAACAGCCCGCCTGGGGAATCCCGTGTCATTCTTTCGCCGGGAAAAGCGTTCCTCGCTCGCCATGGCCACAACCGCACCATCACAAAGCAAAGCCGCCGTACAGTTGTGAGCCTCGCTTAAACCGAGGACGTACACAGATTTCTTCTTACTTTCCGGAGACGCTATTTCTGCCGTCAAGGTCAAACTTACTCCTACTTTTCTGAGTCACCACACCGTGACCTATCAGACTCACGTCAACATCTTACTGGCGTCAGAAGCCTTTGAATCGTTCTGTTTTTCTCGAGAGCTAGATCAATCGCTCACGCCACGTGACCGGTGCCCGATCATGACCCACTTCGAGTTGTTCGCTGAGATACGCCGGTTCCTGCGGTCCGAATTCCTGCGCCCATCGAACCATCCGATCAACGCCCTCCTGGAGGGCCATACGGTTCGAAAAACCCAGTACCTCCACAGCACGTTCGTGCGAGCAATACGCGTTCTTTACCTCAAGCGGACGATCGGGAACGTATGTCGGTTCTGTTACGTCTGGCAAATCCTGATCTCCAAAGAAGGCACGACTCACCATCTCCGCAAGCTCCTACATCGTATGTGGCTCATCCGAACACACATTAAAGACCATCCCATTGGATTTTTCGCTCAACCCACCATCAACGATGGTCGGGGTGATGTCACCGATATACGAAAAGGCTCGCATCTGCTGTCCGTCACCATATATATAGAAGGACCGTTCTCGTAACACGTTGTTAATGAATATCGCCACAACGTTTCGGTACGGATCCGCCATATTCTGCCGTTCCCCATATACATTGTGCGGTCGAAAAATTGCGTAATCAAAACCATGGACCTGCGCGAGATGTTCCGTAGCAGTTTCCATCGATGCCTTCATCGCGCCATACACATCTTCTGGCAAACGGGGCATTGATTCATCGAATGGCGGTTCCTGCGCCCCATAGACACTCATCGAACTGACTAACACCATTTTCTTCAAGCCAAGATCGATGGCCGGAACCAGCGTGTTGAGATACGCGGCAATGTTGTTATCCATCGCACTCAGCGGGGTGAACTGACTTCGCCCTTCGGTCGCATCCGCAGCGTAGTGAAAGATGATTTCGGGATGCACCGTCTCAATCAACGTCGCCGCTGCCGCACGATCAGCCAGATCGCAAACCTCAAATCTGACACCGTCATTTACATTACGACGATATCCGCCAACGAGGCTATCGGCAGCCACTACCTCGTGCCCAGCATCAAGAAGTCGGTCGATAGCGTGGCTCCCCATGAATCCTGCTGCGCCCGTCACAAGAATCTTGATCAATCGCCTCCGTCGTTCATCGGATTTGTTCCTTCAAGCATCCGTCCACAACACTCACTCTTAGGACAATGCCTTGCCAATTCTAGCCAAACCGAAGGTCCGCAGCGATTTCCATTCTGTCGTCGGCACTGAACCGAGGACTGCATCAGAAGTACTTCGGACACATGCGACAGCATTCTCCGGGAGCCCAGGGTGGGACTCGAACCCACAACCTGCGGTTTACAAAA
>CAZFVB010000108.1:0-2591 GCA_964522375.1 uncultured Chloroflexota bacterium | reverse complement strand
AGGAACAATATCCACGCGATCGCCGACGCATAGCCCATGTTGAAGACACGGAACCCGATTTGGTACAGGTGCAGCAGCACAAATAACGTGGCATCCGCTGGGCCACCATCAGTCACGATCAGCGCTGTCGTAAACGTCTGAAAGGAACCAATAATCCCAAGCACCGAGGTCAGGAAGATCTGTGGGGTCATAAGCGGAATCGTGACGTGCCGGACTTTCCCCCACCACCCAGCACCATCGATGTCGGCGGCCTCGTACAAATGCTCCGGGATTCCCTGAAGCCCAGCTAAGTAAATAATCATGGTGGTTCCGACGGTCCAAAAACTCATGATGATGAGGCCAGGCATTGCCCAGGTGGTTGAGCCAAGCCAATTCGGAGCTTTAACGCCTAAGGGGCCAAGGAAAATATCGAGAAGGTTGTTCAGCAGGCCGTTCGGCTGCAGCATCCAGTACCACAGCACCGCGGTCGCCACACCGGTCGTAATCGACGGGAGGTAAAACGCGGTTCGATATATCGCAACCCCCTTGACCTTACGGTTGAGCAGCGCGGCGATGGCGAAGGAAATGATCAGAATTCCGGGGACATGGAACACCACGTAATACGTCGTGTTGTACACCGCTTGCGTAAAGCGCATGTCTTCCCCGTTAAGCAATTCGACGTAGTTGTGGAGTCCTACCCATTTCGGATCGCTCTGCATCCGCCAGTTCGTCATGCTGATAAAGAGCGAAAACAGGAACGGACCCGCGATGAACCCTACGAACCCAATGAGCCATGGCAAGACAAACAAAAACCCGCGGGTTTCACGCCAGCTCCAGCCAAGAAATCCCCGTCTCCCAGATTCCGAAGGAGCTACTGCCTGATCAGCCATGGCTTGCTCGACTTTCTCCGCTAGTCCGCGGGTCGCGGCCTGTCCAGTGGGTGGAGCGTACTCCTAACCACCGAAATTTTCGAGTTCAAACTACTTAGAACAGGCCCAGCGCCTTCGCACCATTCACATGCGGTGATGCATCGCCAGCGGCGAGGTTGCCAAAATTCCCGCGTCCACCGGCAACGTCACGCCTGTCACCCAGCGGGCCTCGTCACTGGCCAGGTAAATCGCGGCCCAGCCAACATCCCACGCGGTGCCCTCGGTTCCGAGCGGTGCCGATCGGCGGCGCAACTCCCGAAGTTCTTTGGTCATAGTCGCCGCAACCATTGGCGTATGCAGGTATCCCGGCGCAATCGCGTTCACCCGAATGTTGTCACGACCGTGTTCCGATGCCATCGCCGTGGTGAGCGCGGTCACCCCACCCTTCGACGCCGAATACGCCACAGGCTCTGATGCGTAGCCACCGCGCAAGGCCATGAACGACGTCAGGTTAATGATCGCGCCGCCACCCCCGTCAATCATCTGGGGTACGGCGTACTTACTGGTAAGCATCATGCTTTTGAGATTGGTATCAATCACTCGGTTCCAATCAGCCTCGTCCACATCCATGACATTGCCCGGCGCCAAGATTCCAACGTTGTTCACGAGAATATCCAGACCACCGTAGCGATCCACCACCGCCTCAACCATCTGCCGACATTCATCAGCTTGGGTGACATCAGCTTGCATGACGAAGGCTTCTCCACCCTCGGCCTGAACAGCAACAAGCGTCTCTTCGGCGCGATCACGAACCGCATCGGCGAGCAGGACCCGACAACCCTCGCGGGCATACATGATGGCTATGGCCTTACCGGTCCCGACCCCCGCGCCGCTCGACCCAGCACCGGTGACAATGCCCACCTTGCCATCGAGTCGCCCACGCCGGTCTTGCATCGGTCTCTCAGTATCGCCAGTCGTTCACGCTAGCCCTAAACTCTACTCTGAGCAAGCGAGTCAGCGCCGTGTCCCACGGCCCGTGGGACACCGACGGAGGCACATCATGGACGACCAGAAGGTCACGGTTTTGGATCTTCAGCGGATGAAGACCACGGGCCGGAAGATCACGATGCTCAGCATCAACGACTACCCCATGGCCTTGCTCGGTGACCGTGCTGGACTAGACACCATCCTGGTCGGTGACTCCCTGGCAATGACCGTCCTCGGCTACGACACCACGATCCCGGTCACCATGGAAGAAATGCTGCATCACACCAAGGCCGTAACCCGTGCGGTCCGCCGAGCATTTGTGGTTGGCGACATGCCCTTCATGTCCAATGCCAACGAGTCAGACGCGGTCGCCAATGCCGGCCGGTTCATGAAAGAGGCTGGCACGGACGCCGTAAAGGTTGAAGGCGGTCGCAATGCCGCGCCAATTGTTCGTGCAATCGACCGAGCCGGCATTCCCGTCGTGGGACACCTGGGCCTAACACCGCAACACCTTTCCAAGCTGGGGGGCTTCAAGGCACAAGGCCGCGAGGCTGCAGCAGCGAGACGGATCATCGACGATGCTGTTGCCATTCAGGATGCGGGCGCGTTCCTCATCATCGTGGAGTGTGTACCCGACGAAGTTTCCAAGATCATCACCGAGCGCCTCGCTGTCCCGACCATTGGGTATGGCGCCGGCCTGCACTGCAACGGGCAAGGGCTCGTCGCCCACGACATTCTTGGAATGTTCGAGCGATT
>CAZFVB010000107.1:0-2618 GCA_964522375.1 uncultured Chloroflexota bacterium | reverse complement strand
GCTCCGTTCAGAGGATCCCTTGAACCAGTCTCGATGAATAATGGGCGGGGAGCCACCATCGCGCCAAGATCACCCATATCTACGGCTTGCCAGAGACCTGGCACGTAATTACAACCACAGTTTGCGTTCATATCGAGCAAAGAATCTCGATACCCATAAAAATACCCACTCACAACAGCCGCCGAGACACGATCGTCGAGCGCTGCCAACCACAGTGTCTGCAAACCGCCACCGCTAAGCCCCGCGCATCCAATCCGTGACGAATCACAGTCGTCACGACTCAGCGCATAGTCCAGAAGCCGCATGAGATCCCAAGTCCACATGCCCGTTAATGACTGTCCCAGCGCGATGGCCGCATGATTCAGCGGTGTACACGTGGACGTCATGAACGACTGCTCATCATCCATCTGGCCCACCGGTTCACGACGTTCTCCAAAAGCCCGCGCGTCCGGAGCGAATACCACGAGACCAGCCATAGCAAAGCGGTGGGCGTAATCAGCGTTAAATTTAGACATTGCCTCGGCCACCGCCGGGATATCGGAACGGCCCACCGTCAGGTTTTTCCCCCCACTACCATGGCCATGGGGCGCAATAACGACAGGACGACGTTCCCCAGACTTCATATCGTCGGGGACCAACGCGTAGAACGGCATCACCACATCTGGCTCCGTGTAAATCTCTATTCGGGACCGGGTATAGCCATCACACACCACAGACTCTGTGACCACAGGTCTGGGATCAGTTGCATGCATGGTGTCGATCCCGGTGATGGACATCAGATGCTTCCGGACTTCCGAACGCCAGGCTTCAAGAGCATCTCTATCACTCGTGTCAACGGGGAATTTCCTGGCCTCTCGATCAAATCGAGCCCGCACAGCGTCATGGGCGGGGAAAAATCGTTCTATTTTCGGCACTCGAACATGTGACATAGGCAGGTTCCTACTCTTAATGGGTCTCTCGATCACCGTCATGGCCAAATAGAATCGTTTCATGCAGATCCTCAGTCAACCATCAGATCTCATGAAAAAAGCCAAAAGTTCCGTAACGCAGATCACGGTAGGCCCCCAAACATATGAAACAATCAGCAAATTACCGCTCATCGCACCTAATCGACAGCCACTCAACTCATGCGTTACATCCTGCTCATATTGGCAACCGTAGGCCTGTTGGCAGGTTGTGGTGAGACCAGGTCATCCACAGGCCAATCGGCATCGGCAGAACTTCCATCACCGAGCGCGTTGATCACCACAAGCACCACACCCACAAGTGCGATCCAAGTCCCGTCAACCACCGCAACCGCAGGGCCACCCGAAACCCCGAAGCCGACCCCCGAACCGACAGCAACAGCAACCCCCACGCCACCGGCCCCCGCCACGCCCACCCCCCCAACACAACCCACCCACACCCCACCCACAACCGCCACCCCCCAACCAACACCCACTCCGACACCCCTATCCGTCGCCCAGGTAGTCGCACTTAGCCAGCCATATGTGGTTCGAATCGAACATGCGAATGGCTGTGGCTCCGGCGTGAGGCTGGGAAACCAGAACCTCATCCTCACCAACCACCACGTCATCCGGCAGGCGAAAGATTTGGTTGCGGCAATACCGGATGGAGGAACCGTCCCGCTCAGGGTGTTGACCGCCGACATCGGCAGGGATCTGGCGCTCGTTCAATCCGAGAGTCCGCTCCCACCGATCCAGGCCCTGCCATGGATGAACGACGCGAAACTTGGACTCGGCGAATCCCTGGTAGTGCTGGGATACCCATTCCCCGGATCTGAAGATCCACTGCAATGCAGTAAATCAATCACGGTGACCCAAGGAATATTTTCTGGCCGACTTAATGTTCTTGGCCAACCCGTGTTACAAACCGATGCTGCCCTAAATCCCGGCGTGAGCGGGGGGCTTGCAATAACGTCCACGGGAAGCTTCGCAGGCATGGCCGTGTCCGGACTGTCGCCAACCACTGCGGAGAGTGTCGGATTTTTAATTCCAGCTAGCGAGATCCAAATACGGCTCGATGAATGGTTGCCAAAGCTTGAGACTGGAGACCTTCAAGCATCACAACACCTGATTGCCTTCGCAAGCAATCGCGACGGAGATCAAGACATTTACGTCATGAGCGTCACCGGTGACAACGTCGTGCAATACACCGATACCGAAGGCGATGACATATTCCCGTCCTGGTCGGCCTCCGGCGAGTACATCGGATTTCATAGCAATAGATTTGGAGATTGGGATATTTTCATCATGGATCTGAACGGTACCGTCCAACAAGTAACCGATTCTGCTGCGGGAGAAGGTCACGTCGCCTGGTCACCCAACGAAAACGAGATCCTGTATACCAGTGATAGTGAAGGTGATTGGGACATTTTCCTCATGTCGTTGGACGACGGCACAGGATATGCCGTCACCATAGATCCGAATTCCGATTTAGCACCGACCTGGTCACCCGACGGAACGAGCATGGCATTTCACAGCAACCGTGCCGGCAATTTCGACATCTGGATGTATGTAGGAAACGACCTACAGCAAGTAACGACCCAAGCCGCAGATGAAACATACCCCAAATGGTCACCCGACGGGACGAGGATCGCATTTGTGAGTGAGCGTGAC
>CAZFVB010000106.1:0-2628 GCA_964522375.1 uncultured Chloroflexota bacterium | reverse complement strand
ACCGGCAGATCGCCACCATGCAACAGGCTGCCGAAGACGCTGCCGCCGCCTTCGGCGGCCAGGTGGAGATAGAGAAAACATGCCGATTCAAGGCAACGAGCTTCAGCCCCGAACATCCCGCCATTCAGCTAGCCGATACGGCAGTTAGAGCCGCAGGCCTAACGCCGAGTCATATGCCGACGTTCGGCGGCAGTGATGCACAGAACTTTAATGAAAAGGGTATCCAAACAGCCATGCTGGGTTCTGGATACCTCAACGTGCATTCAGTCAGTGAATCTATGCCACATAAAGCACTGCATCAGCTCACACAAATCACAATCCAGACGATCCTGAACGCCTAGACGCTGGGCCTTCCATACCAAACAGAAATTGACCGTCTATTTGGAGGCACGCATTCTGGCGGACACTTGTACCAGATGATGAGCGCCCGTCATGTGGTTGTTTAGTTCAAAATTCGCTGTTGCTGCTGTCCTCATCGGGATATTGGTGTTTGTGGCAGGCACGGGCGCTATATGGCGAGCCTCATTCGGACTCGGCCAACCTTCACCAGACCAACGGAGCACCGCGATCGTCCCACCAAGCCTTCGTACACCTCCGTTTCTGTCCGGTCCGTATAGTCCCGGGCATTCCATTACCCAAGCCGTGCAACTAACTCACGCAACCAGCGCAATCTCAATATGGATAGCCCCTGGCGAGGGCTACGATACCGCCGACGCACTTCTTGAAATTCGCCAACAACCAGACGCTGGATCCATTCGATCAGCGATTGTCCCAATCACTGGTTCAGGTAAAGAGGTCACCGTCGCCATCGATCCGCCGCTGACACCCACGGATGCTGGACCATCACCATCGATCTATCTGGTCCTCAGCGCCGCTGAACATTCACCACCCATCCAAGTCGGCGTTACCAAAGGCGACGCGTATCCATCTGGAACATCCTTCATTGGGAATCAACAAGCGTGGGCTGATCAGGACGTGTATTTCGAGCTTATACGGGCAATTCGATCGCCATCGGACATCTATACCCTCGAGCGATTCACCCACGGCCCTGATTTAACACGAACCCTCTTAATGGGACTGGTATTTGTGGGAACAGCGACGCTGGTCACAACGACCGGTAGACGCCGACGGACCCTGCGCCCCAACATCCTCCTCGCATCCCTTGCGCTTATGTTCGCAGTCACCCTCACGCTTGACGTCCTTGATGTGGGGCTCATTCCGAGCCCACAGTTCCCAGTAGTTGCAGTCTTGAGATAAGTGATGTCGCGTCGCATTTACCTAGTAACCCTCACCGCATCCATTGTGTTTCTGACGATTCGAGCAATCCTTCAACCGGAAAACTTCGACTTTGACGAATTAGCTCATGTACACACCGTCACAGACATCATGCGAATCGGTGGATTGCCAGGTCCTGCAGCATTTCCAGAAATTGCTCACGCAGGACCTGGAGGATCCTACGCATATCACTATTCACCACCGTCTCCCTACCTCGCCGCAGCAGCTACGGCCACACTAACTGGCAGGACGCCAGAAACCACCGACATCCTCGTCTTCATGCGCATCATCGCCATCATTTCATCAACTCTGACGCTGCTCGTGGTTGGAAAAGCCATCCGATGGCTGGTTGCGGACGATAGCCAATGGGAAGCCTGTACGTTTGCCACTGCGGGATTAACTCTTATGCCAGGGTTTCATTCCGCCGCAGCAAGTGCGTCACCGGAAACACTCATGTTCCTCGCAATTGCTGGCTTAACCGCCGCGCTCATTTATGCCAACCAGAACAGGTGGTCGCATCCATCCACCCTTGCCGTGGGGTTAGCCGCCGCCGCGATCGTGGGCACCCGCCATGTCGGATATCCAAGCCTCCTTCTCATACCCATGACCCTTCTGGGATCAAGGCTGGGTGTTCGAGGGACCGTGAGCCAAGCGGCAATCGTAGCTGCCGTCGCACTTGGTGCGAATTCCTGGTGGATGATTCGTAGTTTCCTTATGTTTGACGATCCGATCGGAGTGATCGCACATGTCGAAGCAACACGCGCCTCGGGCCACTCGCTCGTAGCCCGAGAAAATCAACTCTGGATCAAATACTCAAAGAGTGCGTTCCCCGAAATCTCGCTCTTGTCGTCAACACCATGGGCATGGGTGCAAGGATCAAGAATGCTCCTTCGAATCACATGGATTGCACCCATCGCCCTAATGGGGTGGATCGCCATAGTCGTCATACCAACGACCTTCCAAATACTCCAATGGACACGAATCGGTAAAAAACACCGACCACCCCACGAGTTCTTACTGTTAGGTGCCCTTGCGGCACCAATAGTCGCCTTTGCAATTCAGGCCAGCATCTCGGCGCGATTTGGTGCATTTGTCAGCGGAAGATATGAGTTCGCAAACCTCTTGCCCCTAGTCATTGTGACCTCGGGATTGCTTGCCTCACGACACCTGAAAAACTGGCACTATGTCCGCAGCGCCAGCCTTGTGTTTGCGAGTGTAGTGACCATTGTTTATTTGGCCGTCATCCTGCCCTGAATCCACATCACCCAAACCAACACCGTGATGTCTCTGCTGAGACCACATCAAAACCAGAGCAAGGTCTACTCGTAAGGAGCGTTCTCACTCATGGCTGCG
>CAZFVB010000105.1:0-2717 GCA_964522375.1 uncultured Chloroflexota bacterium | reverse complement strand
TCGAGAGGTCCTTGTGTACGCGAGTGATTTTCCGCATTGGGACTGGGATGAGCCGATCGCAACTGCTGCAACGTTTCCCAAGTCGATCCGAGCTGAAATCTTTGGTTCGAACGCCCGCGAGTTGTTCAACCTGTAGTGGCGGATTTATGACGTGTGGTTCGGGAAGAGGGCTATAAGCGTTTAGACATGACACGTGACCATAAACAAAAAGATCCGGCGAGTACTGAACATGTTGTTGGGGGGCAGCATGGTAGGACCTCCACTCTAGAGACGATTACAGTGGTCCCGGGGCCAAGTAGCGAGGATGATTCTGGGGAACTTGTTGTTTGCGATGCTGCGCAGCTTTCGCCTGGGGGACGGATTGAGATTTCGGGTGCTGCGCGTTTCGGGGTCACGGTGTTTAATGTGGCCGGCGAATTGTATGCATTGCTAAACCGCTGCCCGCATATGGGTGGTCCACTTTGTCGTGGAAGAATACGTCCTAGGGTTTCCTCGGAGGCTGTGGGGCGCTGGACTTTTGACCGTGAGGGCGAAGTCCTGAAGTGCCCGTTTCACAACTGGGAATTTGACATTGCTACTGGCCAGGCGTTGCATGACTCTCGCCTACGAGCTCGGCGGTACCCGGTGGAAGTTAGAGATGGGAAACTCGTGGTCCAGCTGCGAAAAAAGGATCGGAAGTTATCGTAAATTCAAACATGGTTTTTGTCAGAGAGTGCGGCTGATCGGCTGGACTGCTCATCCCCAATATGTGCTTCGGGGACGGGAACTAATGTGAGCGAAGCGCAGCATGACGACGCTCCAGTGGTTGGTTGCTGTTCCGCTATTTCTGGATCCGACAGTGAGCACAACAGTTACCCGATACACGTCAGCCGCCGGAGCACAGGCGTGCACGCGAGAGCACGCCCACGGCTGTTACTCGAAGACGGGATTTGCAGTGTCCGTCTGAAAGCCGGGCTCCTTGGTGGGGATCATGTGTCTCGAACTGAACAAAACCTGTCACCAACGTTAATGATCACGAGTGCACGGCCGTCGTCTCTACTCGTTGCGGCTGGCCGACTCGAAATCGGTTACGGCGCCTACGTCATGCGCGCTCGAAGTCATAAAACGCTGCCGCATTCTCTGACATGATTTTCTTTCGGAGGTTTCCACGCACCACAGATGGCAGCGCCCGATCCGGGGCGTCGAAGTCCCAGTGCGGGTAGTCAGTGGCAAACATCAAGAAGTCGTCACAGCCAATCATGTTGAGAATCTGAAGAAAATGTTGAGGGTTTGGTGGTTCATCCATCGGTTGGGTTGTCATCCGGAAATGTTCCAGGATGTACTCGCTGGGAAGTCGACGTAGCCAGGGCACTTCTTCACGGAGACCCTTGTAATTCTTGTCAAATCTCCACATCAGGGGTGGCATCCAGGCAAACCCTCCCTCGATCAGGGCAATCTTTAGATCCGGAAATTTCTCGAATACGCCTTCAGACACCAGGCTCAAGACCTGCGCCTCGAACGCTTGCGTCATTCCTGTGTGATCTTCAATGTAATACGAGGGCCATCCGGCAGCAGTAATCGGGTTATTGCCCCAGGTCCCGAAGTGAAGTCCGACAGGAAGACCAACGTCGCAGGCGGCCTCGAAGATTGGATGGTAGTGTCGCTTGCCGTAGGGGGATTCGGACCGAACGGTCGTGAGGATTTGAACAAACCTCGGGTCCTTGGCGACGCGACGAATTTCTTCCGCTGCAGCCTCCGGGAGTCGGGCTGAAATTGAAATCGACCCGCGCCAGCGGTCGTCGCTATCCAGCCACATCGCACTCATCCATGCATTGATCGCCGAGGCGAGCGCGATCGAGAAGTCGTCGTTCTGGACCCTCTCCTGTCCGTACAACGGGTTCAGCACCGCATATCGGAGGTTCCACTCATCGAGTAATTGCTCGCGGGTGAAATCAGGGTCAGCACCTACACATCGTCCGTTTGGCGGCCATGCATCGCGAAGCCCAGCCATTTCGTACGCCCTTGGATACAGATCACCAGTTGGTCTCTTAATTCAGGACTGCTCGATGTATTGGACCCATCGTGCGGATAGGTGCGGCGTGAGGTCAGCGATTGAGTTCGAGTACGGGTGTACGTCGGTGTCAATGATGCCGGACATGACGGGTTGCTCGGATGTTTCAGCTTCTTTGGGTTCGGTGCTGAGAGCCTGAGCCATGGAAGGCCTCCTTGAGTGCTGATGGTGGCGAGCCATACGTCTTCAGTCAAGGGTATGGGCGAGTATTTGGTCTTTTCATGTCCACGACGGTGTGCTGTGTGTGTTTGCTCTGGCCGAATCCTTGCTGGGTTTCTGCGCCGGATGCTTTGTGTTCAACTACCTGATGGCTTGGGGCGGTATCCCGTCAACGGTGTGTGAGGCGTGCCAGCGATATGCCCCTCCCACGGTTGACGACTCGGCAGGTTAGGTTCTCGATCGATAGTCGACTCGCACATCGCTGGTTGCAACCGGCGGCTAAGGTGCGGAAAGGGCTATTATTGCCCGTGTGGGGAAAGCGACACGAGGGATCTCATGGGTGCTATAGACACCGAACGCAGGACCTCTGACAACGTGCTAGGGACTCCGAAGATCGCGCCGTTTCTGGTGGACTGCGACCTGCACCATTTGTGGCACAAGATCGATGATGTTTTTCCCTATCTCCCCCGACAATACGTGCAGGAAATTAAGGATTTTGGGTCCATGC
>CAZFVB010000104.1:0-2736 GCA_964522375.1 uncultured Chloroflexota bacterium | reverse complement strand
AAAAGCGGCTTTGAGTTAATTCAACGCTCCACCACTGTATCCAATTTCTTGGATTACAATGAAGTCATGGCTGTCTACTATGAAGAATGCAAAACGCTGGCAAAGGAGTTAACGGGCGCATCCCTTGCCTTCACCTACGACCACCTGATTCGTGAGCCCGACCGCCAAATCTCTGGAGGTGGTACCGACGGTCTATCGTACGTGACAGGGATAGAAGCCGGTGGCGGCTATATTGGGACTGCTCACATGGATTACACCGACAACACGACGTGGTCCAACTATCTTGCCTTACATAACGAACAGCCCCCGAAAGCACCTCGCAAGGTCATTTCCCTAAATTTTTGGCGCGGCCTAAGCAGCGTCGTCGATGATTACCCGCTGGGTGTTTGCGATGCACGTACAGTCAAGGAAAGCGACCTATTTGAGACCGTCGTATACGGCTACGGTGCCAGCAACTACAGCTGGCACAACATAGGTATCGAGACGTTTAGTGTGAAATATTCTGAGGATCAGCGATGGTTCTACTACCCACAGATGAGGCCAGACGAGGTGCTTGTATTCAAAGCCTACGATTCGGCCGGAGTGATAGGGAGCGCGTGCCCCCACAGTGCTTTCTCGAACCCCTCGGCAGATCCCGAGTCGCCTGCTCGGCGCAGCATCGAATTGCGCGTCCTTTGTTTCGTTACCTAGTCCCAAGGAACCCAGAGAGGCAAACTTGAGCCTTGTGATCAATCGTTAACTTCGTGCGTTTAGCAGCGTTCTCTCGAATCTGTCGTAATGCTTACCGTAGTCGAAACTTTTCTTGTACATGTAGTCATCCAACCCTAGGAGCTGAGACATTCGGGTGCCGTACTTTTCGACCAGTTCCTCAGCAATATCGGAATAATCATCGGCCGGACGCATGAGAAGTCGGTAGTACGTCGCATGCAGAACAACACGTTCTTCATCCAACGTCCGGGCATAGTTGCCGTGCCAGACGCGGCCATCCCAGAACACAATCGAGCCTACAGGACAGACCATCGGAATCGCACCTCGGCTTGCAGCGATCTCGTCTTCGGTCGGATGCCGAAGATGCTTGTTGCTACCGGGAACAACGCGTGTTGCACCGCCCGCTTCCGTGAATTCGTCGGTAACCCAGCAAGCGGTGAGCATCATGTTGTGCACCGGCAATGGCGCAGGGAACATCTGTTCATCGCTATGTAGATCTAGAGCTGGCCGGCCGCTAACGTGAACCGAGGGGATGTGGCTGCCGAGGAGAAAGCCACGGCCGACCGAGAATTCGGCTATGGCCATTACTACGGGATTCATGGCCGCTTCGGCAAAGATCGGATCCTCCGCAAGAATTCGTTTGCCCAAGAGACTGTTGGAATCCGGGTCGTGTTCCCGCACTGATTCAAGGATTGTCTTGCGGAGTCTAGCAGTGAACTCCGCGTCCGCAGCGTTTTCAACAATCGTGTAGCCCTCGCTCGCAAGCTGATGGCAATGGCGAACGAGCCCCAACGCTTCGACGACGGGCAAGAGCTCATCCGTGATCTCCTCCGGTGCCACGCTCGCGTGACGATCGCCCGTCATCTAAGCAGGACCTACTATTCCGTGACGACGGCCAAGCGGTTGTGTAACTCCCCAAGGTAGCTGGGTAAAGTCGTCATCTCGCCCACAAGCTTTTGATTAGGATCCGGTGGTCGTTGGGGCGGATTCTTTTCCCATTCCGCGCGCAGCTCCGGCGTGTAGACGGTCCTCGCGCCCTCCAAACTGAGCTTCCAGGTGGCCTGAATTTGAATATCAGTATCCGTTTTCCTGCCGACCCCGACCCGAACACTCCTGCCTTCGACATAGAAATACCAGGCTGCGAAACCGTCGTCGTCCGAGATTTCGTCGGGGGCTTCAGCAAACGCCTCACAAACGCTGTAATTGACCCCATCTTCCCCGTGTTGCTCGATTAAGTCCTCTAAGACATCGCGAGCGAGTTCGACCCAAGCTGGGCTGGCGAACGGAACTTTTTCCACATTATCAGTCATGTACATTCCTTTTATAAAACTGACCGGAGACGGATAAATTCTCTCGGACGGGTTCTGGCGCAGGTCTCAAAAGATGTTGCCGTGTGTCAGCGAAAGCTCATCTCGATGAGCTTTCCGCTCAACGAACAGCAACAACTTCCATTGAACCAAGGCCTCCTTGAACTTAACCATACCAACAAATTGACTGGTCCGAGCGAGTTTGATGTCAAACCCTACAAGGTCCCTTCAAGCATGCGCAAGCCGAGCCATATACCGGTCCTTCTTCAGCGGTCACGGAACCATGAAGCACATCAAAACCCGCTCTTCCTGGCAAAAAAAAGCCGCGGCATCCGAGACGTCGCGGCTTAGTTAAAACCTCGCCGTGCAAACTAGAGCTTGTATCCCAACTCGACCCCAACCTGCGCGGGCTGGAACCAGTAATAGGAAGTATTACCTGATCGAGCGGCTACGATTTGGTTGTTTAAAATATTGGTTCCGAACACAGCCAGCCGCCACCTGTCATCGCCACTACGCAGGGTGACTCGGGCATTGGTCTTCTCGAATTTAGGAATGCTATTCGTATTTTCTGTATTTGACCATTGTTGAGCCACCCACGCGTGATCCGCGTGAAGCGCAAGGTTCCAGCCGTTAGCTAACGGTATGTTGTAGTCCAGAGCCAAGGAAGCGCTGTGCTCAGGTGAGTAGACTAGATTATTACCGCTTGGACTCGCGCCCCCGT
>CAZFVB010000103.1:0-2832 GCA_964522375.1 uncultured Chloroflexota bacterium | reverse complement strand
GTCTTCCTTCCGTAGCCCTTTCAATAATCCACGAGTCCGCAGACTCACCCTTGCCAACACAACCCACGACGGTAACCAAATCTACGTCTCCATCTACCTGCACAGCTCCGGCAATCACGGGTGCAGAAAGGGGAAAAATAGCCAACGCAGCCGCTGAAAGAAAAAACACGACAGCGATTCTAGTTCTGAGGCTGAATGGCGAGCCAAACAGGCATCTACGCTTACGACCAATCATCATAAAACCCTCCAAGGCGAAAAGGCCCTAGGTTAATAAATATTAAGACCCGTTAAGCCTTGTCGGACTCAACCTGCCAGCGGCTGGGCTCGTGCTGTTCAAGATACTGTCGCCGCGTAATCCAACCCACAAACATTGCCTTAGTAATCCACCAATTATCCGGCCTAACCGCCATGTACACATAAGTCCAACCCCAAGCCACATCACTCATATAGTACGGATTTCGCTCAAACAACGGAGTCCGTATACGAGGCATCATCATCAGGCCAGTCACTGACACTGCCAGGCCGACAACCACACTCGCCAGGTGGTACATCTTGTTTCCGAGCGGATATTTCGCCGGCTTCGGCCCAGGAACATCTTTCCCCATCCCTCGAAGCATGTCCGCCTTCATCTCAGGAATATCTTTCGGTCCAACCCAAATCGACCAGAAGTCCAGAAAGAAACTAGCGTGAATAATGTGGAAAACAATCGAACCAATGAGCACGATACCAGCCACCCAGTGCCATGTTACCCACGGAAACTGAATACCCGCTATCGGGAAAAAGGCCGTGATCAAAAGAACAAACATAGCTACAGCCATCACCAAGTGGAACAAGCGAGCCATCAAGCTATGCCTAGGGATCTGATCCGGTAGGTCCGAATACTTGACCTCTAATGCGTCAGTCTCCTCCTTCGAACGCGGATTATGAGCAGCAAACACCATGTAAGTTGCATGCCCAATCAGAAAAATCACACCAGCAATAAGCGACACCCACAGCAAATCCCATGACACATGCATGAAGATCGACTGACCCCATGGGTCTTGACCAGATGTTACGATGTCCACGGTGTTGCCCCCCTAATAGCCCGCTTGACTAAGTTACGCATTAGCGGAATTTTGTAGCCGTTGTACTGTAGCGGTAAGGCGCCTTCAACTGCCAACTGACCGGCGCGCTCGGCTGTAGCCTCGTTAATTGGCTCACCCGCAACCGCTGTCTCGACCGACGTCAACCGTCGCGGCTGACACGCCACCGCACCGACCACCAGACGCATCTCCTCAATCCGATCGCCTGCCGGTCGAATCGCCGACGCAACATTCACGAGTGGAAAGTCCCAGACCTCGCGGTCCCGGACCTTTTCAAAGTAAAACTGTGCTTCGGCCCATGTGCCTGGCAACCGAATCGCTGTCAGCAAGTCACCGGGCTCAAGCACCGTCATCCGCTCAATGTCTACCCCTGGGCCAACGAAGAATTCCGCCGCCGCTACGACACGCTCCTGGTTGCCGCGTCGGATGACCATCTGTGCATCCAATGCTACCAATGCAGGCGCGGTATCCGATGGGCTCACCGCCACACACCGGTCTGCATCAAAGATCGCATGCTCTCGGTTGATCGCTGTCGGTGTATCCGCATAACAGATATTCCCGCCAGCCCGATAGCAACTCCATCCCGCACGGTAATACCAACATCGAGTGTCTTGACTAATATTGCCGCCCAATGTCCCCTGATTTCTGATCTGCGGTGATGCTACAAGGTCTGCTGCTTCCATCAACAACCCATACCGCTGTCGCACCGTCGGGTCTGCTGCTACGGCACTCAATGTTGTCATTGCGCCAATCTCAAGCCCATCTTCCCAGGGGCGAATCCCACGCAGCTCTGCTATCCCATTCAGGTCAACCAATGCCGCTGGGCGCTTCGTTCGCTCCTTGAGCCATTCAAACGTATCCATGCCGCCGGCTAGCACCCAAGCTTCTGCTCCGCGCTCGGCCAGCATCGCCGCCGCATCATCGACACTCGTCGGCTGGAGTAACTCAAACGGTGGCATTACATCGTGAATCACGGCCATGTTCTTAACCTCTCTCCTAGACGTGCGTCACCAGGCCAGCATCCATTCGCCGACCTGCATCAAGTGACTCAACCAACATATCAGTGGTTACCGGTGTTCGCCGGATCAGATCATCACCGACGGCTGCAGATATGGCACACCGAATAGCAGCAGATGCAATACACTCTGCCATCTCACCAACACCCTTGGCGCCGACCGGGGTAGCCGGATCTGGAATACCAACCGCAGCCCAGTCCATTTCGAGTGGGCTGTCCAGAATCGTCGGTGTTTTACTCTGATAAAACCGCTTCGCCAGCGATACCCCAAACTGAGGATCGAAGACCCACTTATTCCCACGGACTTCGCTAAATCCTTGTACCGCCCCTCCATGGATTTGTGCTTCCAGTCCGCGGGGATTAAGAACTGAGCCCACATCTCCCACGCCGAGATAATCGATCATCCTTACTTGACCGGTTTCAACATCAACTTCGACCTCAACGAAACCGGCACCAAAGGAACGGGTTGCTCCAGTTGTTCCGTAATTATCCTTCGCCACACCCATCACACCCATCCCAGCAAGCGCCGTAGCAGAAGCCTTCGTTACAGGGTTGATGTCTTCTGGGAGTTCGTGTCCATCGAACTTACCGCCTAGCGCAATCGCACGTTCCGCTGCGCGTGCAAAAGTCATCCCGCGCCCACGATTCCCTCGGCGGAACACCCGCTCATCCGCTACGTCGTAATCCTCGGGACGCCCACCCAAATCCCTCGCTGCGATCTCCTGCAGCTTCTGC
>CAZFVB010000102.1:0-2938 GCA_964522375.1 uncultured Chloroflexota bacterium | reverse complement strand
GCGCCGCCAAATGCCACGATGCTGTACTCCCGAGGATCAAGGCCGCGACGAACCGTTAGCAGGCGCATTGCTTCTGCGATGTTTTCAACACCAACGCCCAGAATGGCGAGCGCGGCTGCGGTGCAATCGAGACCGAGCCCACGTCCTAGTTTTTCGATGGCCTGGTGCGCTTTGTCCGCATCAATGGTCATATCCCCACCGAGAAAGTTTTTTGGATTCATGCGTCCGAGGACGACATTTGCATCGGTGACCGTAGGTTCATCGCCCCCGAGGCCGTAACACGCTGGCCCAGGTACAGCACCGGCGCTTTGGGGACCGACTTGAAGCATTCCTCCCTTGTTGATCCACGCAATGGAACCTCCGCCTGCCCCCATGGTTGTGAGATCAATAAACGGAGCTGAAATGGGGAGTCCGAACTCAATTTCCCAAGCTGTCGTGTAGCCGATCGAGCCGTTTGCGACCACGCCCACGTCGGTACTGGTTCCACCCATGTCAAAGGTGATGATGTTATGGGCATTCTGCCGTTCGCCGATGGTCTTGCCTGCGATGATGCCGCCTGAAAGGCCTGACAACACGGTCTGGATCGGACGATCTGCCGAGGCTTCAGCCAGCATCTGTCCACCATTGGATTTCATCACTGCCCACTTTCGCTCAAACCCTCGTGATTTGAGGCCATGGTCGAGTGACTTGACGAATGCCTGCATCATTGGTTTCACGGCTGCATCGGCAATAGTGGTGCTTGCGCGTTCGTATTCACGCCATATTGGTGCCACTTCGTGGGAGACGGAGATCGGCAGGTCGGGGAATTCTTTGCTGAGACGGTTCCGAACCTCCTGTTCGTGCTCGGGATGGGCATAGGCAAACAGGAAGTTGATTGCCAACGCGACCGGCTCGTCGGATTCATCGCTAAGTTTGGATCGAACGTCGGTGATGATCCTGTCGAGATCTGCGGCCCCCAGCGGGTCAACGATGTCACCTTGATAATCGACACGTTCAGCGACTCCAAGGCAATCACGACGGTGGACGAGCGGTCGGGGGCGTTCCCAATCCAAATCGTAGTGGAATTTTCGGTCTACCCGTTGCAGGAAGGGGACGTCCTGGAAGCCCTCGGTTGCGATATAGAGAACGCGGGCTCCTTGACGTTGGAGAAGTGCATTTACTGCGACAGTAGTTCCCAGGCTAAACCCGCTGATATCGGCGGAGGATGCCTTCGATTTTTCGAGGGCTTGAAATATCGCGCGGCTGGGATCGTCTGGTGTCGACGGTTGCTTGACGACCTTCACCGTGCCGGTTGCTTCGTCCATCAGCACCAGATCAGTGAATGTGCCGCCGGTGTCAATGCCGATGCGCACGCCCATTCAGTTTCTCTCTGACATGCATGTGATGGGTGAGAAACGTTCAGCCACACTAAACATTGGTCCGAATTTACACACGTGGTTACCTCAAGGGTTAAGCAGATCTTGGTTGCCGAACGTGGTTCCCCAAAATAATTTTTGGCAACACTGGCACTTGCAACCGCGGAAGTTTACGGACGTGGAATGGCTGCGTCCATGCCTTGAGCTTCGAAGAACTCCGGCGAGTTTGCGACTATACACCTACACGGACCCGATCCCAGTGGGTTTGTTCGGTCCAGCCAGAAGGGAAGGACACCATGGTCAAGAATCCTCCGCGAACCATCGTGGTTGGGGCTGGAACCATTGCCGGGATTCATATTGATGTGCTGCGGCGCATCGGTGTGGACGTCGTAAGCCTCGTGGCCTCCACGCCCGAGCGAAGTGTGGAAGCTGCAGAACGTTTTGGCATTCCCCGTGGGGATCCCGATCTTGAAACAGCTATTCGA
This sequence comes from uncultured Chloroflexota bacterium, assembly GCA_964522375.1. GTDB lineage: Bacteria > Chloroflexota > UBA11872 > UBA11872 > UBA11872 > UBA11872. The sequence continues at coordinate 1,098 of CAZFVB010000102.1, read as the reverse complement.
GGTAGCGATGCGCAGGTTGTACACATTTGTACGCCCAATACCTTGCACCATCGTATGGTCATGACGAGCTTGGCTGCAGGCTTGCATGTTGTCTGCGAAAAACCTCTGGCTACGAGTGTGGCGGACGCCCGGTCGATTGTTGAACACGTTGATCATGATGATCTGTGTCACGCGGTGTGTTTTAACAATCGGTATTACCCGTTGGTTCAGGATCTCAAGGCCCGACGGGCTGCCGGTGACCTTGGTCGGGTTTTTCTTGTTCGTGCGTCCATTGCTGACGACACGTTGTGGGCGCCCACGGACTGGGATTGGCGTTTGGATCCCCGGCTCGGCGGCCCTACGGTGGTCACGTCGACGACTGGAAGCCACCTGATCGATCTCGTTTCATATGTGACCGGTAGTCGAGTGGTCGAAGTCTGTGCGGATTTTGGAACTGGTTATTCCGAACGGTCCTTGCCACCTGGAACCGCGGCGGAGTCGGCCTTGAACGCTTCAGCCCGTGATGAGGTGTCCAATGTGCTGGCCAGATTCGAAGATGGTTCCCGTGGTGTGTTCTCGTTATCGCATATGTCTGCAGGTCATCCGTACCGTGTCCGTATAGAACTCGATGCTGAACATGGTGGCGCAGCGTGGGATTCTGAACGACCTAATGAGCTGTGGCTGGGACATCGGGATGAGCCAAATCAGCAGGTGGTTGCTGATCCACGTCAGGTCTCAGACCCTGCGACGGGTTGGTTCGCAAATCCCGGCGCGTACCGTGAAGGGTTTAGTGAAACGTTCCGCTTGATGTTTCAGCAGTTTTACGGGGCCATTACTGGTAGTGGTGAATTTGAGCCAGGTTACCCAACGTTTCAGGACGGTCTTGCTGGGCTTTTTGTGCATGATGCGATCCTGGAAAGCGTGCGAACCCAATCGTGGGTTAAAGTCTCGGCCTAACCACGAAGTTGTAACTTGGAGAAGGCTCCATCGCATGGTTGTGGTGTCGTAGGTTCTTGCGGGCCTCACGGATGGTTTAGGTTTTTGGGACATAGGGAGGTTTGAGTTGTCTGTATACGAATTAGTTCCAAGCGTCGAACGATTGAACTGTCTTTCGTTCAT
>CAZFVB010000101.1:0-3057 GCA_964522375.1 uncultured Chloroflexota bacterium | reverse complement strand
TTGGCATCCTGCGCAGTGACCTCTCCCCACGACCTGCCTATACCGCGATTAAGGCCATGCCCAAGTAGGCCTACTCCACCATATTCGATCTGCTATCGCACTCGTAGTCACAGCCTGCACAGATCCTCCGACACACAAAAGTTTCCTCTTGCTCGGCCGAAAGTAGTCGTAGATTACTTATGGAATCCATACGTCATGACGCGTCATACAGAAAGGATTGGTCGTGTGCGCTCGGTCCTTGGACTACTCCTGACAACAGGTGGTCTCCTGACCATCATCAGCGGCATCACATTCATGCTGCAAAGCGGAGGATATCTCGGACCTGAAAGTTCCTTTATGGTCAGAAATGCTGATTGGACCGGCTATGGAGTGCTCTTCACGATTGTGGGAATCCTGATCACCGTTGTTGGCCGGGTCCTCCGGCGCTGATCCGAGCACCCGCTACCACTACGTCATCTACGAACGCGTCCAGTGGACCCGTGGTTTCCTTCACAGCAGTAGTGTCCGGACAGCCGCACCACCCGTAAGACATGAAACCGACGACACGCCTAGGCGGGATACAAAAATTCTCGCCGTTCCACCTTGGCATCATCCACCGCTAAGCCAAGCCCAGGAAGATCACTCACCGTAATCTTTCCATTGACCGGTTTTACCGGATGGGCCCAAAAGAACTGATGAATTTCGTTCCACTGGATGAGGTACTCAATTAGTGGTGTGGTTGCCGGCGACTGAGCCGCTGTGAGATGCGCATTAATCGGCACCGAATGCCCGTGCGGAATCACCTGCACACCAAAAGCTGAGCCCAACGCAAAAATCTTTAGCATCTCGCTAATGCCGCCAGCCCACGCAGTATCGGCCTGGTACACGTCGACCGCCCCCGCTTCAAAGTAATCCCGGGCGCCCCATCTCGTGTACTCATGCTCGCCGCCAGAAATAGGTACTGGGGACAACGCCGTGACCCGTGCCTGCCCCTGAATATCGTCTGGTTTCACCACTTCCTCAAGCCAGCGAGGACGGAACGGAGCCATGCGATTGGCCATATCGAGCGCATACCGGACGTCCCAGCTATTCCACGCATCAATCATGATGTCCACGTCATCTCCAACCGCATCCCGCAGCGTTCGGACAAGTTCAACGTTTTGTCGCGCGCCAACCTCACCGTCCATCGGTCCATTTCGAATGAACCACTTGGTGGCCACATAGCCCTCTCTGACAAATTCCTGAGCGGTCGCTGCCGCCTCATTCGGACTAATCGCAAAACCAAGCGCGCTTGCATAGGCGGAAAAGGTTTGTTGCGTTGGCCCACCAAGCAGTCGGTAAATCGGAAGGTTGACAGCTTTACCCCGGATATCCCACAGGGCATTGTCAATAGCGCTCACAGCGAACATGGCCTCGCCCTTGCGCCCATGGATCAACAAGCGATACATCTTGTCCCAGATCAATTCGGTCGCCAGCGCATCCTGTCCAAGCAAAAACTCGCGCAGCTGGCTATTGATAAAAAACGCCTCGTTCCCGGACATTGGCCCGGAAATCCCGGTAATTCCCTGATCGGTGTCGATGTACAACATGACGGAGCGAACAAGCCAGCGACCGTCGCCAAGATCTCCATAGCGATCTTGCCTCGGTCCAAATCTTTCGGACGGCTCGGCCCGATGTTCCGGATATACATCAATAGGTCGAATCAGTCGTTCCCGAAACATGTCGATATCGGTTTCCAGTACGCCTTCAAGTTGTTCAAACCGAATATTGGAAATTTTCATCTGTCGTCTCCGATATGCACTCGGCCGATTGGCCAACAAATCACGCTTTGTTCCCCAACAACAACGCAATCATCTATGGTGGCCAACTCACCGACCTTAATCACAGTTAGTTTGGGATGACCACAGACACATTCAAGCACCTCACACCAGAACAAGTCGACGCGTTCTGGCGCGATGGGTATCTAATACTCGAAAACTTTTTGGATAGTACGGATGTCACAACGCTTCGTGCCAGCATCGATGTACTCACCGAATGGATCAATACGACCGAGCACCCAAGCTTTCAGGTTGAGCCCGAATCGAAAAATCGTGAAAAGACTGTCATACGAAAAATCTCCAGCATTCACACGCATGGCGGGGCACCGTGGGATCAGTTGATGCGACGGGACGATGTCCTAAACGTCATGGAAGATTTGGTCGGATTACCCGTCCAGTTCCATCATTCGAAAGTCATGATGAAGGCCCCCTATGACGGGTCAAAAAAGGAGTGGCATCAGGACCTACCACAGGGCTTTGTCACCCAGACCGAAGCCGATCGTCTTCGTCAGCTTGGATCCAACCTCACACCCGAACAAGTCCCGGTAGTCGCCATCCAGTATTACCTTGACGAGACAACGCTCGAAAACGGATGCCTCCAGTTGGTTCCAGGCAGTCACCGACACGGCCTTTTTAAAAACCCCCTAGATGAATCCCTTATTGATGCACGCCAGGTGGTTCCTGCAGAAATAAGCGCCGGTGGTGCCCTGCTTTTCCATTGCCTAACGTGGCACCACTCAGCACCCAACACATCGCCGCTACTTCGAAGAGGACCGGTTTTCGAATATATGGCACCCGCCCACGGAGTAGCCCTGACGCAGGGTAACTTTGACGACGAGTGGGGGCGGACACTTAGGAATGGCGTATAACCACAAGTCATGAGTGACGCTCGCCAAATGCATAAAACACCCATATCCCGAACGAACGTTGGCCGCTCGCTCCTTACTTTGGTTGCCCTAGTGCTGGCGATCACGGCATGTGGGACTGATCAGCCCGTCGTGTCTGATATCCAACCACCCGTGCCAGCTGCACCGATCGACCAAACAACTGCTCGCGCCACACCCCCTGGCACCCAAATATCGACACCTGGCAACGAGCAACCACCGCAACAGCCAACTTCCAAGCCTCAAGCCAAGGACCAAGCAGACGCTGGTCAGCGACAAACACCGCCGCCGATGAATGCGGCCACCGAAGCCTGCCTGCGCCAAGGGCTATCCAAAACTGCCTTTCAGGAATTATTTGTCACAGAGAGTCGATCAGA
>CAZFVB010000100.1:361-3169 GCA_964522375.1 uncultured Chloroflexota bacterium | reverse complement strand
GTAAGTTGTACCCAGGCCCCGTAGCTCAGTGGATAGAGCATTGGTTTCCTAAACCATGCGCCCCGGTTCGAGTCCGGGCGGGGCTACCACTCTCTTACAGCTAGGGTCACGGGTTCGAATCCCGTCTTTCGCTCCAGAAGATCTTGCAGACAGGGCAACTGGTCCACGTTCCCCCCATGTCTTATAAACGAGTTACCTGGCTGGGATCTTCCAAAACATCAAATCCTTTGTCCGACAAGTTCGTAAAGCTGGGATTATTCGCTAAGGCCTGAGCGTAGAGTTCACTGCCTCGATAGGATTCACAAGCTTCTTGACTCTCCCAGTAATACACACCACCGTAGGTATTATTGGCTTCGTCACTTAGCCACGCTTTTGAGATCAACCCGGGAAGCTGGGCGAAATTTGGCGCAACCTCATCTGCAACACCCATAAAATCATCTCGGGTAATACCCTCAAGATTAAAGTTGATGACCTGAATGTATCTGACCTTGCTCATCTATTTCCCCTTTCCCTTTTCCAGGGTGTAATCACATGCAAAGATGCAACCAAAGGGCCTGTCGCCTACTTGCACTTAATGCTTCGGACCATCGGGTTGCCTGAATTCGACGATCGATAAACGATCGTCAATTAGGCTCACGATTCATTACATGCCAAACAATTTGACCGCGCAATTTATTGGCTTTTTTTTCGGCGTGTCAAATGAGCCATGGACTCCGTACGCTCGAGCTCAACAACTTATCCTCAACTGCATGGTAGATCGTGTCCGTTTGTCGACGAATAGATAGGACATCATTTCTCAATCGATCCGTGCAATTTGACAGGCCTAATAATGTCTAGCAAGCATGCCGAGACGGCTCTGATCTATGCTTGAAATGGAGTAGTGGAATGGCGATACCAACGGGGCACCTTGTAGGCCATTGGAAGCTTCTTGGCGACTGCCAGGACCACTCAGGTAACGGAAATCATGGCATCAACCACGGTGTGGACCTTGACACAAGCACATTCGAAGGCCGGGGACAGCATGTGGAGGTACCTGCCAGTTCATCGATTGACCCACAGCGTGACGACTTCTCCTACTGTGCCCTCATCCATACGGACCAAGACGTCGATGACGTTCACGGCGACATCGCGAGCAAGTTCAATTCAGACGTTCGCCGGGGATTCAACGTCAGTCTTACTTCGAGTTCTGGCGGCTATAGCTCAATCGGGACAGATCGACGCCTCGCCTTCGGAATCGACGATGCGAAGGACGGCGCCTGGATCGACTGTGGAAAACCAAGCCCTACCAGCACCATAATCAACACCCTTTCGGTGTTCGATGGATCTCTCTACGCAGCCAACAACAACGTCAACAGCGCCCACGAGGCGTCCCGCGTTTTTCGCTATGCCGGAGGAGATCAGTGGGAAGACTGCGGCAGGGTCGGATTCCAACGGACACAGGGCGTCGGCCCAATGACCACACACAATGGTGATCTGTATGTGGCCACGCTCAACATGAATAGAGCCCCGCATCTGTATTCATATGACGTCGGACCTGAGATGTGGCCAGACATGGCCGTTGGTCGGGTCTACCGATACCTCGGGGGCAAGCAGTGGGAAGACTGTGGCCAACCTGGCGAGTGTCCACGGCTGACATGTCTCGCGTCGTTTCAAGGACGCCTGTATGTGATGGGGCCGGACGACGGAGAGGAACACATCACGCGCTGCTACGTCTTCGCAGGAAATCAAAAGTGGGAACCATGCGGAGAATTCCCGCATCGGGTATTTCCCATGGCCGTGCATGACGGTCGCCTGTACATGGCGCACAAGGCAGCTGGGGCGTATCAGGATGAGTATGGCCATCACACGCCGACGACGCTCGACGAAGAAAAGGGGGCGCGCGTCTTCGCTTTCGATGGCGAACGTTGGGAAGACCTAGGCGTTCCACTGAAAACACAAATGCGATGCGGTGAGATCCACTGCCTAGAGGTTTTTGGAGGCGCCATACACGCCGGCACGAATCCCTTGGGACGGGTCGCAAAACTGGAGGACGGAAAATGGCGTGACGTCGGTGAACTTGGCGACAGTCGAGAAGTGACCGCATTCGCTGCATACAACGGAAGTTTCTATGCAGGCTCGCTGCAGTACGCCGATGTGTATCGCCAAGAACGCGGGGATTATTGGGGACTCTCTCGACGCTTCCTTGAAGAGAATCCTGATCCGGGCGAGCGAATCCCTGGAACCCTCTTTCCCCGTGATCGCAAAGTGGATTGGGCACGTGTAACAAGTTTGACGGTTTACGGCGGAGAATTATTCGCCTCCACGTCAAGCTGTTGGGGTGACTTCCGTGGCCCGCATGGGAGCCGCGGACGCGTGTATCGGTTCCGCGCCGGCCAATATGCGGCATTCGACCGTGATATAGGCCCAGGATGGAACCACGTGGCCGCTGTGAAGGCCGGACGACAACTCGATCTTTACGTCAACGGCGTTCTGGTTGCACGGTCGACCCCATTCGATCCTGCGGACTATGACCTGTCTAATGATCGGCCGCTTCGACTAGGATCAGGTGAGGTGGACAGTTTTTCTGGACGTATGCGTGAAGTTCAATTCTACAGACGCGCACTGAACCAACAGGAGATCAAATGTATTCATCGCGAATCGCTATCTGCCCTGTAGGTGCGCAGGACTCTGTAATCCAAAAGGTTCGCATCGCGATTATTCGTGCTCTTCCTGCAATGGTCTTCGTTGTCATTGTTGGAGTCGCGCTCGTTGGCTGCGGTGGCGAAAAGGAGCTTGTTCGCCAAGACCTCTCGGTCATTAAGCCTGATA
>CAZFVB010000100.1:0-351 GCA_964522375.1 uncultured Chloroflexota bacterium | reverse complement strand
CGTAGTTGGAATCGCGCAGATCGCCTGCGGATCGCAAGAACAACCCAAAGAATTCGTCCGCCAAGACCTCTCAATCATCAAGCCTGAGAAATGCGATGGGGGGCGGCATCCAACCAGTTGCGGCGGTTTTCAACACCGCGACACAAAAAAAGGATAGCGGCTGGTTAAGTGGTGAGGATCACAAACTCGTGTCACAACTGCTCGCGCTAGAACATTAGCGGATTAGACCAAGCACGACGGCCATCCTTGTCTTCAATCTCGATCCTCACATACTGCTCCGTGCCCCGCAGTTCGTGTGTCGCCTCAGTCAACTGGTCCGAGACAGCGCAATAATTGGAACCGTTAGCGCGA
>CAZFVB010000099.1:0-3411 GCA_964522375.1 uncultured Chloroflexota bacterium | reverse complement strand
GTGACTGGAGACCAATCTTCATGTGTCCGTCCGTTCCAGAGAGCGGGTCTGACGTCTAGCTTACCGTGGTGCTTCCATGATGGAAGTGTTCTGGGTCGAACTACAAGTTGGCGGTGCTGTACTGGATTCTATGCCTATATGTCGTCAAAGTTTGGAATAGCCACACCGGCTCCATTCTGCATGGCGGACTCGTGAGCTGAAATTCCGGCTCCAGTCCAGTTAGCCGCAGTAATTGCATCTATCGCTGGTACTCGATCCTCTACGATTGCTCGGACAAATTCGTGTGCGAGATGCGGATGTGATCCACGGTGCCCCGCACGATCTTCTGCTGTTGGCTGTGTGAATCGGGCAATTTCCGCTGGCAACAAATCAGGTCGATCAGGTGCCGTGAAGCGTTCGCTGGTTACTTGCATGGCTTGCAGTTCCGTTGACTCTGACGATCTGTTCGCCCTTCCGGGTTGTTCTGTCATTCGAAACACAATGGATGGATCATTCTCGAGTTGCTGCCACTCAAATGACATATGTTCCCCATAGACGCTAAAGCTTTCCGTCACGGCTCGGGCGGTCTGGAAGAGAGACTTGGTCACTTCTGCAGCTACATCGGTTCCCTCGAGACGAAAGATCGCTGTTTCTATGGGAAATGGATTCCCATATTGTTCTTGGAGCTTGGGTTGCATGCGTCCTGAGCCAAAACAGTGGACGTGGCTTGCTCGTGTGTTGGCTAAGGCCAGCACGGGTGCGATCGCATGTGTTCCATAGAGCATTGGTGGAAGCCCCCACCAGTATCGGGGCAATGAGCCCAGGTGACGTCCCCAGCTTTCCATGGCCTGATAGTGCGTGCCACGAAGGAATTGAATTCGTCCTAGACGATCTTGTGCCACTTGTTCTTGAGCCCATAGGAACTCTCGGGTTTTCACTGCTGTTTCCATCATCATGTAGGTCTTTCCGGATGTGCGCTGGGCTTTGATCACTGCCTCAATATCGCTAAGACTCAGCGCCATGGGTACGGCACACGCACAGTGTTTTCCGGCTTGGAGGGTTGATTGAGATTGCTCGGCGTGTAGCGGGATCGGTGTTGCGAGATGTACGGCGTCAATATGGTCATCAGCTAACACTGCGTCTAGATCAGGTCGCTGTTCTTGAATGTTAAATCTTGCCGCCATCTGGTCTGTAACTTCGGGATCCGTGTCGCAAATGACGACCTGGGACACGTTTGGATGGTTTGCATATAAAGGAACAAACTCGCCGCCGAACCGTAACCCAACAATCGCGATGGTGAGTTTCTGACTCACGACTGGAACACCCTTTTTGCTCCGATGGGACAACTTCATCTTGATGTTGTCCTTTTTTCGTGTGGACCGTCTAGCTGGTAAGAATGAGTTGGGTTGTCACCTGAGTTAGCTGCTCCACCTGCAGTCGAGGGATGGACTCCTCTGTGGAATGCATGTCTCGATATCCGGTGCCCAAGATGGCCGTTTGGATTCCCTTTTCATTAAAGTTCTGCGCGTCGCTGCCGCCAAACGTGTGTACGTGTCGAGGCTCGAGACCGGAAGCTCGAATTGCCGTATCGGCCAGCACAATTGCCGGATGATTGTCGCTGAACCGGGCTGGAGAAAACCGACCCTCGTGCTGGATATCGACCCGTCCACCGAAGGCGGCGGCAGCGTCTTCGGCAGCCTGTTGCATGGTGGCGATCTGCCGGTCGAGCGCGGCCTGGTCGAGGCCCCGGGCCTGGCCTACAAGCGTGGCTTCGGGAGGCACGATATTTGCGGCCTGTCCGCCTGAGACGACGCCTACATTGGCCACGGTCAGTTCATCGATTTGGCCGAGGGGCATATGGTTGATGGCACGGGCGAGCATGGCGATGGCGCTGATCCCGTCCGCGGCTTCAATACCGGCGTGGGCGGCCTTGCCGTGAAATGTGGCCGTAAACGAATAGGATCCTGCCTGCTGGCTAACGATTTCGCCGACTGGTCCTCCTCCATCCAGGACTAGGCCGACCCGAGCCTCGATGTCGTTGGGGTCGAAGGCGTCGGCACCAAACTGGCCGACTTCTTCGCCAACCGTGAACACCAGGTCGATTGGGCCATGCGGGAGACCGGCCTCATGGACGGTGGCTACGGCTTCGACGATGGCCGCCACCCCGGCCTTGTCATCAGCGCCAAGCACGCTGGACCCATCGGAGTAAATCGCATCAGGTTTGACGACCGGGCACATCTCGGGGGTGGGTTGCACGGTATCCATATGGGCGTTGAGCATGACGGGTGCAGAGTTCTTGCCGTTGGCAGGCCATCGGCCGATCAGGTTCCCAATGGCATCCTGGTGGCATGTGACGCCGGTTGCTTCAAGACGTGGTTGGATCAGTGCAACAACACGATGTTCGTTGCCCCAGTAACTGTCGACACTGAGGATTTCGAGAAAACTGTCGAGGAGGCGCTGGGTATTAAGCGGGATGAGTTCGTTGTCGACGGAGCTAGACGCAGCCATGAGTGAGAACGCTCCTTACGTGCTGGATGTCTCTAGTAAGGCCTAGGTCCAGTCCCGAGAGACTATCGTAGCTGTTTCGTGTGTACTGTCATTTCCCGAGTCTGCATGATGATTCTGCGAAGCATGCCGCTGAATAACAACACATGGGCAGGGTAGAGCACGTACCAATACATTAGACCCGTCCACCCGACTGCATGGTAGATGGCGGTTTGGTGAATTATGGATCCGGTGTGGTGGGCTTCGATACGGAACTCAAGCCATGCCCGTCCCGGCAGCCGCATCTCGGCACGGAGTCGCAGCAACCGACCTTGTTTTACTTGTTCCACGCGCCACCAATCGACGGCATCGCCAACGTGAAGTTTCGTGCTGTTTGGACGTCCGCGGCGTACGCCGACGCCGCCAACAAGTAAATCCATGAATCCACGGATGGTCCATAACCAACTGAGGAATAGCCAGCCACTACTACGATGGCTCCTGAGAGTCCATAGTTGATGCTGTCCATGTGTTTGTGCTCGTTGTCGTGTTGGATCGATCCTCGCAAACCAATCGGTGAGTTCGAAGACTTTGTTTGATCTGCAGTACGGATAGAGGTTCACCGATCGTTGCGACCTGGCGTGTTGTGTGGGATCACGGCTTAAGTTGGTTTCGTCATATACGCTTCCACCCGGTACTCGCGTCCTGCGAGGGGAATCGAATCGTCCGTTTTTCGCGCGTCGTTTTACTATGCCTGGCGATCCCGCAATGCGGGTGTAATCGGCCTATGGGCTCCTGAGATCCATTTATATGGTTGATCAAGTAATACAAGTGGTCCCATTCCTCAGTCTTTTCCTTGTGTTGTTTGTGGTGACGGTAGGCGGGATCGTGCTCCTCGGCTCGAGCATTCCGCTTACCGGGAGCTCGAGAATTGCGGTTGGCTTGGCAGTG
>CAZFVB010000098.1:0-3682 GCA_964522375.1 uncultured Chloroflexota bacterium | reverse complement strand
CGGAACGTAGCCCTTGTACCGGGGCCGACCACCCGCCGCCGTCCAGTCAGAGAAACAAATAATATGTCCACCGCCAACGCGACGCATATGGGGCACAACCGCTTTCGAACACTCGTAGGCACCCGCCAAGTCAATGCGTAGAGGAGCACTCCAGTCATCCGCCGTAAGCGCGTCAAAAGATCGTTGACGATAGATCGAAGCCATATTCACAAGAATGTCAAGCCGTCCAAACGCCTTCACCGTCTCAGCAACTAAATGTCGCACCTCCGCTGGTTCACCAATATCGGCCTTTGTCACCAGAGCTTTCCGGCCGGTCTCCCGAACCCGCGCCGCCGCCGCTTCGATGGTGTCAACAGATTGGTGGTAAGACAGACCCACGTCAACGCCATGCCGTGCAAGATCAACGGCCAGCGTCGCACCGATCCTCCGGTCACCAGTAATTAATGCGACTTTATTCTGTAATTCCATCTGCACGGATTACCGGCTCTCATGAATCTGCCGCGACCAAAAGAGAAGGGGGTTCTACTCGGCTGGTTGAATGTGTAGGGGTTGATCAGCTTCAGGCCGCAGCATTTCATCAATCAGAAAAACATCCGTGAGTAACGCTCTGAGATGAATCATGCCGTTAAGATTATCAACCATCTGTGATGTAATGTTTTCCTGAGCCAACACAAGCTGGACGGCCGCATGGCCGGCCTCCGCATCACGCCGAAGGACCTCGATGAACCCCTTGTACTGCTCTCGGCCATCACCTTCAAGTTCCTCAACAACCTTCAGAAAAACATCCCCAAGGTTTGGAAGGGCCTGTGCAAGTTTTTCAAGCTGGTCCCGGGCTTGCGTATCCCCGGTCCGCGCCATCAATCCGCTCACACCTTTTGCTGCGTACGCCAAACAAAACTCGTACGTTTCCTCAACGATATTAACCGTCGCTTTAAGTTCATCCGTCGCGGATTGCGACATGATTCAACCTTCCCCTCTGAGGCGTTCAAGAAATGAAAAGATGGACTGGCTACCCACTTTCGATGAAGCGGGTAGCCGAGCAACTAATTACTTTGTGGTGACGTCCCAGCGATCTGGGTCGTGATGCGACAAATACTCATCGCGACTAACGCTACCGAAGATCATCGACTTCGTCAGCCAAATCTTGTCAGGTCGAATCGCAAAGTAAATGTGAGTTAGCGTCAACATCACAAATAGCACTGCCCCAAGGCCATGGAGTGTGTACATCAGACCCCACGTTTCCTCTGCAAGAAGATATGCGTTCCTCGCAACAAGAGCATTTTCGATACGAAACATCATGACAAGCCCGGTCGCGATCACAGCAAGGCCGGCCAGCATGACCGAGGTGTGATACAACTTGTGGTCCAGCGGGTATTTTCCGTGCTTCTTGATTTCCCCCTCACCACCTTGGCCGAGCTGACGCTTCACTCGAGCAGCCGCCTCCGCCAAATCGGCTGGAAGAATCCAGATAGACCAGAAATCAAGGAAAAACGTCGAGTGCACGATGTGGTAGATGATCGAGATTGTCAGGACAACCCCAGCAATCCAGTGAATCGTCACCCAGGGAAACTGGATACCAATAATCGGAAAAAACCCAGTCACCAAGAGCACCAACATCGCGATCGCCATAACCCAATGAAAGAGTCGAGCCGCCAGCGTATGGCGCTCGACTCGATCGGGAATGCCAGCCACGCCCGCTGAGCCTTCGCCACCAGCGGCTTCCCGCGCCAACTTCGGAAGCCAAACAGCGGTGTAAATCACATGGAAAATAATGAAGGCAACACCAGCCCAGAAGGACAAATAGAGTAGGTCCCAAGAGACCCTAATCAGGATCTCTTGGCCCCAGGGATCAGTTCCCCACTGAAACAATTCCATGTACTACGCCTCGCCGCGAACGGAGCGCATCACCAGGTTCCGCAACAACGTAACTTTGTACCCGTTGTGCGCAAGCGGGTTGACACCGCGAATCGCAATCTGTCCAGCCTGGTCTGCAGCCTGGTCACCAACCTGCTGACCACGTACCGCATCTTCAGCTGCGATAAACCGAACCGGGTACGGGGCGACCCCGTTTGCAACGATTCGGATATCTTCAATTACGCCATTATTGACCTTCGCAGCCGATGCCACGTTAGCAAGCGGGAAATCCCATACCTGACGGTCACGAGCTTTCTCAAAGTAGAAACGAGCATTCGCCCATGTTGACGGAATACGAATCTGCGTAAGGATGTCACCAGGCTGAAGGGCAGTCATTCGTTCGATGTCCACCGCTGGCCCAATAAAGAAATCCTGTGCAGGTATAACGCGCTCGCCACCATTGTTAACAACAACCATTTCTGCGTCGAGCGCGACCAGAACGGGAGCTGTGTCAGACGGATTCACCGCCACACATCGACTCGCACCAAGAATCGCATGCTCACGGTTCATAGCAGTAGGCGTGTCGGCATAGCAAATGTTCCCACCAGCACGGTAGCAACTCCACCCATCGCGGTAATACCAGCAACGAGTATCTTGGCCAACATTGCCACCAAGTGTCCCCTGGTTTTGAATCTGCGGCGAAGCAGCCTTTGAGGCGGCCTGACCGAGGATTCCGAACTGACTTGAAACATCAGGATGGCGAATGACTTCTCTAAGAGTAGCCATTGCACCAATTTCTAGACCACCGCCTGTAGAACGAATCTCACGCAAGGAGGCGATGCCTCCGAGATCAACCACAGCGGCTGGCTTCTGAACACGATCCTAAAACCAGTCCCAAGAATCGAGCCCTCCCGCCAGTACCCATGCCTCGGCCCCATAGCGGTCGAGCACTCCCAACGCTTCCTCTGTACTGGAAGGCTGGAAAAGCTGAAATGCCGGCATTTTGTCGCGAATCACGGCCATTGGTTCTTCTCCTGTACCAAATATGGAACTAGACGTGTGTCTTAAGAGGGTTATGTGCCTCAGGTTCGTTATTAAGCTTCGTCAGAATCATGTCACGCATAATCGGCGAGCGATTGAAATAAACATCGTCACCCAAAGCGTCAGCAATTGCATTAAGTACCGCTCCTGCCGCTGCACCAACCGGTGGCTCGCCAACACCACGAGCACCAATCGGACTAAACGGATCGGGCAGATTCGGAGACGAGAAATCCATCTCCTTCTCATGAGGCACATCAAGAATGGACGGCGGACGGTTCGAATAAAACCGCTTTGCCACATGGAGACCCCACTGCGGGTCCATAACCCACTTTTGACCTAACGCAACACCAAAGCCTTGCACGCCACCACCATGAACCTGAGCCACAAGGTTCGTCGGGTGCAAGACAGTACCAACTTCTGCTGATGCTTTGTAGTCAACAAGCTGCACAGCACCAGTCTCGACATCGACCTCGACTTCTGCAAAACCGATGACATACGACATGTTGCGACCACCGGTTTCGTAGTTGTCTTTAATCGCTACGACAAGGCCACTCCCCTGAAGACCCGTCGCCGAGCGAGTGGTCATCTCATTAATGTCTTCCGGTAACTCGCTACCGTCATAGACGCCACCCATCTCGATGGCACGTTCAGCGGCCTGCGCAAACGTCATGCTTTGCCCGCCTCTGTAGACGCGGCCGTCTGCTACCTGGAAACCTTCCGCTGAACCACCGAACCGGTCTGCTGCAATTTCCTGAAGCCGCTTCTTTGCTTCAAGACCCGCAGCCCA
>CAZFVB010000097.1:0-3744 GCA_964522375.1 uncultured Chloroflexota bacterium | reverse complement strand
CATGGTCATCATCTTTTTCATGTCCATGGTCGTCATCTTTTTCATGTCCATGGTCGTCCTCGGGCTTCAAGGTGCCGACCTGTGCCCGCAGAGCCGCTGTGATCAAACGAGCATTGGTGCGTAAGAACTCGACATAGCTCAGACCCCGTGGATCATTTTCCGGAAGACCTGTTGTATAGACTTCCACCACCTGTCCATCACCAACGTGCTTCGCCAGAGCCGTGGCATCTTTCGAAGACTCTCCGGCGTCGACCAGGATGACCGACACACCGCTAGCCTTCATCCGGTCACCCAGTTGTTCCAGGTACGCCGGGTTGGATGCAGCCAGCGTGGACGTAGACGGCACAACAGTGCCGATCATTTCAAGGCCGTATCGATCGGCAAAATACCCAAGTGACGCATGGTTGGCCACAAACTTACGCTGACCCGTCGGGACGTCGGCAACCATGACACGGATTTCCTCATCCAGTTTCGCCAGCAGCAACTGCGTCTGATCAAGACAGGCTTGTAGCGAGGCCGAATCTAATCTGCCCGCTTCAATGATCTGCTTGGTTAACTTCGGCAAGATTTCGGAAACCCGAACCGGATCCATCCATAGGTGAGGATCAACTCCCTCTTCCCCATGATCGTGTCCATGATCGTGTCCATGTTCGTCAGCGAGCAACGGGTTTTCGACATGGTCAATCGTGCGAAAAACTGCCGTTCCTTCCTGTTCAACCGATCGAATCATGGGCACAAATCCCTCTTCAAGCATCCCGTTCATTACGACTAGATCAGCCGTTTCCAGCGCCGCACGATCAGCAAGTGACGGTTGATACGCATGAGGGTCCGCACCACTAGGCATCAGAGCCTTGACACTTGCCAGGCCATTACACGTGAGAGCCGTCACCAAATCAGCCCATAGACTGGTCGTTGTAACAATCGTCGGGCCTTCTGCCACCGGCGCCGCCGCTGGTGTTGGTTCTGGTTCACTTTCGCCACAGGCAGCCAGAACAACGGTTGCTGTGGCACCAGCGCCCATACCCCTGATGAATCGACGACGCGTGAGGGTAAAACGGGAAAAAACAAGTCCGGCCATCTTCCTGGAATTATCACTAGTCATAAGCTCGTTCAATGTTCCTTAACTTTGCCAATTGCTCTATTATAAGAGTGAGTCTCATTATCATAAACGCATTTCATCATGTTTCAACTAAAAGACATACGCGTGTCATTCGGAACCAGGCTCGCGCTGGAAACCGGAACCCTGAGCTTTCCTGCAGGATCAACGGCGGCATTAATGGGGCCAAACGGTTCGGGAAAAACCACTTTGCTGCGGGTGCTGGCCGGCCTTCAAGAACCTTGTAGCGGCCACATACAGGGTTCTAGAGAACACAGTGTGGCCTATGTCGGCCAGCATCAGCACCAGCATGCATGGATGCCCTTAACAGCGGCCGAGGTTTTGCGGATGGGTCGTTATCGGAACCTCGGGTTGCTCAGACCATTTCGGCGTGCGGACCGTAGGGCGCTTACCGAAGCAGCGAATCGGTTAGACATCACCGGCCTGTTAAATCAAACCTTTGGCGCCTTGTCGGGAGGCGAACGCCAGCGCGTCCTCCTAGCCTCGGCAATTGCCAACAATGCCGACTGCCTACTCCTCGACGAACCCATTACCGGCCTTGATCTACCCACGCAACACATCATCAGTGAGGTGATGAAAAGCGAACGTGATCGCGGACGCTTGGTGGTGATATCGACCCATCACGTCGAGGAAGCCCAAGATTGTGACCGGACCATCCTTTTAAATGGTTCGGTCATCGCAGATGGTCCGCTCGAAACTATCCTCACAGAGAGCAATCTTACGCAGGCGTTCGGCGCACGTTCATTGACGATTCCTCCACCAGTTGGTCAGAGTAGTGCACCACGTATCATCGTCGTTGACGATCACGCTCATGGCCACTAAACCGAATGCAGGCAAACCACCTCCCCAAGAACCCACCTCTTGATCTGCAGCTGCTCCACGAACAAGTCACGACGAAGCTCAGCCAAGCAAATTATCGATATACGGATAATCGTCGCCGCCTGGTAGAGACGCTTGCCCGGTATGGCCGACCCGTCACCCTGCCGGACATCATCAACGCGGACCCTGCACTCGCCCAAAGTTCTATATATCGGAACCTCGAACTGTTAGAAAACATCGGCGTGACGTGTCGTATTGCGATCGGAAGCGAGCATGCCCATTTTGAACTGGCAGAACAGTTGGTCGGCCATCACCACCACTTAATCTGCAAGGCGTGTGGCACCGTTCAGGATGTCCATCTCGACCTACAGGTTGAGTCTCTGCTCGAAGAAAGCCTGGCCCAGATTGCTTCACGCGCCAACTTTTCACCCCTGCATCACACGCTCGACCTCCATGGGCGTTGCGCCGACTGCACATAGCTCAAGCGTCTCGTCTGGTACCGGTGTTCTGGCTCCCCAATCGATCTTACGGTCAAGGCAGCTGAAACAGGTCGCCAGCAAAGATGGTTCGTAACTGATGTTGTCGTTGTGCACCCAGAACACAATGATAGGCTCGCTTGAACCGTACGAAATTGGCGACATAGAAGGCTGAGAAGTATGAGCGCGAGTTCGTGGGCCTTTGCAAACGGCGAGATCGTTCCCCTAGAACAGGCCCGCTATTGGCCAAACGATCTGGCCATCATCTATGGAGATTTGGTTTACGAAGCCACCAGAACCTTTCGTGGAGAACCGTTCAGACTTCAGGCTCATGTTGAGCGGCTCTACCGCTCACTACGCTACACGCATATCGATCCTGGGCTGAGTCCGGAAGAACTTACCGCCGCGTCGCTAGACGTCGTAGCCAAGAACCGGCCTGATCTGCCCGATGGCAGTGACATGTGGATCTTTCACAACATCACACGGGGCTCACATCCCGATTTCATGGATATCGGGCGTGGTGATGCAGGAGCCACGGTACTCATATGGACACATGAGCTTGGGTTTAAAGGTTGGGCTAGCAAATATGCGGATGGCGCGCACTGCGTGATCCCATCGGTTCGACAGATGGACATCGCAACGCAGGATCCACGTATGAAGACACGGAGCCGAATGTTTTTCGCGCTCGCCGAGCAAGAGGCACATGCCCTGGACCCCGCCGCACATGCCTTGCTGCTCGACGGACAAGGTCACATCGCAGAAGCGTCTGGCGCCAACTTTATGCTGGTACAGGACGGCACCATTCTCACCCCACGGTCAGGCACTGGTCTTTCAGGCGTTAGCTTGGGCACCATCCACGATTTGTGCAACGACCTCGGGATCGAGATTCGCGAGGCTGACCTCACCTTGTATGACGTTTATACCGCCGACGAGGCCCTGCTCAGCAGCACGCCCTTCTGCGTGTTGCCAGTAACCCGAGTTAACGGCGCAAATGTGGCGGATGGTCGTCCTGGAGATATGTTTGCACGGCTCATCGATACCTGGAGCGAGACCGTAGGAATCGACATCGTCGAGCAAGCCAGGAAACAGGCGAAGCCTAAAACCACTTAAACAAATCTTTGCTCGTCGCTTCCCGCTGGCCGGCGACCTGCCGTCGCCAGCCGAACTGCGTCGATGGTGAGCCGTCCCGCCGCAAGAGCAGCGTCATAGTCCCCGACACGATAGGCCTCTAAGTGTTGCTGCCATGAGTCACCCGGGATCTTGGCTGGCGCATCAGTACTGGCCAAATTCGCACGCCCGTACACGACCATGTCGTCAACAACAACCTGCTGG
>CAZFVB010000096.1:0-3758 GCA_964522375.1 uncultured Chloroflexota bacterium | reverse complement strand
CATGCGCCACCTGGATGACGCCTAGAGCCGTTCCAACGCTAGCAGCCGTCGCTAATCGTCCGGTGTTGCAGTGATGAAGGACCCGATCACCGCTACGAAACAAATCAACACCGGCACGAGCTAAAGCTTGATGGCGTTGTTCATTATCAGCCGCAATCGCCAACGCACTTTCGACCAATGATTGGCGCATCGCGTCAACTCCGCTCCCGCTCTTGGATAACGCCGTTTCTCGCATACGCTGCGCAGCCCATGGAAGATTCACCGCGGTAGGCCGTGTCGCAACTACCGCATCGATCACTACACCCAGTTGCCGGAGGAAGTCATCCTCCGTTGAGGCCTGGATGTCTCCTGCCCCCAGTGCAATGGCATACGCCGCGGTCACACCTAAGGCTGGTGCACCACGAATCGCCAAGCCTCGAATTGCGTCACAAACATCAACGACATCAGTACAGTGAAGAACCTCGACCGCATCTGGAAGTCGTCGTTGATCAAGAATATGAACAGCGCCATCGCGCCATTCAATCACCGGGGGAATGGACATGACTACTCGGCTTCGCAAATAGGTTGCAGCGAGTATATCGGTGGTCTAACCATCCATAGCTTCCTGTCGCTGTCTTTGATCAAGCATCTTGAAGAGGACCCAAACCTGCTCCACCGGTTACGATTTCATGGCCGTCGATAACCGCTGACCATATGACCGACGCTTGTTGCCAGCCGTCACGAGAGCCCAGTCGAAAGTCGCCGAGTCCCGAGGCTGCTCCGAATAGCCGAACGGGAAAAACACCACCCGAGCAGCGACGGGCGTTCGAACGTCCCGGAACCGTCCGTATCCGAGCCACAGATTTTCAGATGGGAACGGAAGACGCGGCTGGTTTTCCGGCTGACGGCGAAGGCCCAGTGCGTGACGTTCGCGTCGACGGGTTTCGAATTGATGCGACTGCTGTGACAAATCGTGAGTTCGCCGAATTTGTGGAGGCCACCAACTACCGGACCGATGCGGAGACCTACGGATGGAGCTACGTCTTTCACCTGTTTCTTTCTCGAAAGACGCTCCACCGGACGCCCCAACGTCCGGACCAGACTCCTTGGTGGGTACCTGTCACTGGCGCTTCCTGGGAAGCTCCGGAGGGACCTAACTCCGGTATCGACGAACGGCTCGAGCATCCCGTCGTACACATTTCGTGGCAGGACGCGTCAGCCTATTGCGCCTGGGCAGGCACTCGCCTACCAACAGAGGCTGAGTGGGAACTGGCAGCACGTGGCGGCCTCGAGCAACAACGGTTTCCATGGGGCAACAAACTCACCCCGAAGAGCGAACATCGGTGCAACATCTGGCAGGGCCAGTTTCCGGACGTGAACACCGCCGCAGACGGGTGGGTCAGTACGGCACCCGCCAATGCCTACAAGCCCAATGGGTTTGGTCTATACAACGTCTCCGGCAACGTCTGGGAATGGTGCAACGACTGGTTTAGTCCCACGCATCACATTACCGCTGACCCCAACAACCCGATAGGGCCTGGGCATGGCCAGCGCCGGGTACTACGCGGGGGTTCTTACCTATGTCATCGCTCGTACTGCAACCGTTACCGGGTGGCAGCCCGGAGTTCGAATACGCCTGATAGTTCCTCTGGCAATCTTGGCTTCCGGTGTGTGGACGGTAGCCCACGAACAGCAACTTCCTAACCATGACCGCCGATGCCAGATCACCCTTGTCACAGACCGGACGGACCTCATCAAGCCTAGATCTGTCCGCGACACCACACGTCACAGCACGACCCGTCCCACACGGCCTGGTCACCATCAATCCAGGATTTTGGTCAAACCGTTTTAGAGCCGTCGCTCAACACGGCCTCTCGACACAGCTCGCCCACTGCCAATCCACCGGACGTCTTGAGAATTTCTCCAGAACCGCCACCGGCAAACCATTTGAGTTTGAGGGCTATAGGTTCAACGACTCGGACGTGTACAAATGGCTTGAAGCCGCCTCTTACGCGCTGGCCCAACATGCCGACGACACGCTTGAACAAGCCGTCAACGCGGTTGTCGAGCTAGTCGCCGCAGCTCAACAAGCCGACGGATACCTCAACACCTATGTTTCCTCAGGGAGCACCGAACGCTACGCCAATCTCACCGACGATCACGAGTTGTATTGCATGGGCCACCTTATCCAAGCAGGCATCGCCCACCGACGATCTCTCGGATCTGAGCGGCTGTTCAACGTGGCCCTACGAGCAGCCAATCACATCTGCACGGAGTTTGGACCACACGATCGAACGGAACCAGACGGACATCCAGAAATCGAATTGGCTCTGGTGGAACTCACACGAGAAACGGGTGACCAGCGTTATGCCGAACAGGCTCTGTTCTTTCTTAACCAGCGTGGCACCACTCCTCCTCAGCTTAGTGGGGAGTCGGTCATCC
The DNA here is from genome assembly GCA_964522375.1 of uncultured Chloroflexota bacterium. Classification (GTDB taxonomy): domain Bacteria; phylum Chloroflexota; class UBA11872; order UBA11872; family UBA11872; genus UBA11872. The sequence continues at coordinate 1,337 of CAZFVB010000096.1, read as the reverse complement.
AAGATCACGCTCCAGTGCGCAGCCAGCATGAGGTGGTCGGACATGCTGTACGCCAGGTATATCTCGCCGCAGCCATGGTTGATGTCGCGATGGAAACCAACGACACGTCGCTACTGGCGGCCTCATCCAAGCTCTGGGAAAGCACATATGAGCGCAAAGCGTATGTGACAGGTGGGCTAGGCGCTCGCTACGAAGGCGAATCATTCGGAGCGGATTTTGAACTCCCGAACACTCGAGCATATGCCGAAACCTGTGCCGCCGTCGCTGGCGTGATGTGGAACGCGCGGCTCCTAGCCGCAACGGGCGAAGTCCGACATGCAGATTGGTTAGAACAAACACTGTACAACGGCGCCCTCGTTGGCATTTCAATCGACGGCACCAAGTATTTTTATTCGAATCCTTTGGCGGTCGATAGCACCCCTCAGCCCGGAGACGATCGAGGCGCAAACAGCAGCGTGTTGCAACAAACACAAACTGGCCACGCCAGGCAATCCTGGTACCCGTGTGCCTGCTGTCCGCCCAATATTGCCCGATTAATCACGAGCATAGCCGGGTATGCCTACGGGCAGTCTGACAACACCGTGTGGATTCACCAATATCTGGCCAGCCAAGTCACCATGCCGGTCTCAGGAAGCGGCACCCTTACGTTGGAGGTACAGACCCGCTACCCATGGGACGGCACCGTCGACGTGGTCGTAACGTCAGCACCGTCCCACGAAATCGAGCTTCGGCTCAGGATCCCTGGATGGGCATGCAACGCACGCCTGCACGTTAACGATAAACCCGTCAGCGTCACTCCGGGCTCCTACGCCAGCATACGACGAACCTGGAACCCGGGAACGCGTCTACAACTTACTCTTCCAATGAACGTGCGCTTAGTCGAAGCTCATCCCCGGGTCCAAGAAAACCGTGGACGCGTCGCTCTCGTCCGTGGGCCGGTCGTGTTCTGCCTGGAAAGCGAAGATCATCCCAACATCGATCTTGATGCTATCGGCATTGCCCCCAACACCTCATTTACGTCAACTTTCGATGAAGATCTGCTCGGCGGGCTGACAAGACTCGAGGCAACAGGCGTGCTGCTCGCACCCAAAACTAACCATGCCCTCTATCGAACCGCTAGCCCCCAAACCCACCGTGGTCACGTCCGACTGACCGCAATTCCATATTTCGCATGGGCTAACCGAACGCCACGTGGGATGCGCGTCTGGTTACCACTGGTCACCCAATAACCGTCATCGACTTGAGGCTCAGCTAGCGATTCAACTGCCTTCAGATCGGAACATGTCTACCGTATTGATATCACGACTCAAGCATCGTGATGGTTGGAGGTGAAACAA
>CAZFVB010000095.1:0-3820 GCA_964522375.1 uncultured Chloroflexota bacterium | reverse complement strand
TGTCGAAATCATATCGACCATCTTTCAACTGGACGGCCGAGGGCTCGAGAGTTGTCGCTAGGGGCGTCGATTGAACCGCTGTTGCAAGTGCTGCCGCGCTAGCTCCTCTTAGAAATGCCCGACGATCGATTGCGTTATGCCCCATGATTACCTCGTTTCTCTATCCTGCTGCATTCATGACGGCAGCATAATACAGGCGCTAGTCTCACCCCGACGCAATTATTTACTAGCGTCGCGCGGTTATCTGCCCGACTACCTTGACCTGTCCGGATACCCCGTCCCCAGTAAATGTCAGCGAGAGCGTCCCACCCATATCCGACTCGGACGATTTCGTCAGCGTCCAATCCGCCACGATCGTGACGCCATCCTCCTTTAGCGTACCGCTGAGCGCCAGGGTCCCGTTTGGGGCTACCGTGCCGTCTGAACCAGGAAACACGAGGTCGCTCACCGTGAACGTGCCCGTGACGTTTCTGGACGCCTGCGTCAGGCTCATACTGAGCGCCAGGCTATCATCGTCACCCTCAAGGTCAGCGCAGAGGTCCAAGAGCGCTATGACTCCAGTCTCTGTGCAGCCCGTCACGTTGTACTGGCCACTCCACGATCCACCAAAATAGGGCACCGAAGGAGCACTCGTGCTTGGAGCCGTTGGTGACGTCGACCCGCCAGACCCGCCACATGCGCCGAGCGCGAATGCACAGAACACTATGAGCGTCGTCTTCCACCCTGGTGCCCCTCTCAGTGTCTTCTCCTGGAACATCATCATTGTCCTCCCCTACCCTGCCGCATCCGTTACAGCAGAATAGTAAAGACAATAGTCGCACTCCGGCGTCATAGGCGGAATCTTGTCGCTCATGAGGCACGCGTGTGCATCGACGATGCATTCGTCGACCCATGTATCGGTGCCATCATAGGGAATAACTGAAATATCAAAATCGAGGCGCCCGTCAAAGCGAGAGTCGCCGCGCCGCCCATTGCAGTAGACAAAGTACCCTCGATCTGACACCGCGAGTCCGTTGCCTCTCAGGAGCCATTGGTAAATTTCCATTTGCCGTTTATAGGCATCTTGCCACGGCGCATCAATCGTGACCGGCTTATCCTTGCTGGTTGCTTTGTAGTCCACTACGAGGTGTTCGTTCTCTGGCGTAATCCAAAGGTCATCGATTGCACCGGTAATCAGAAGGTTGGTTTTTTTGTGATGAACCTGCACGCCCTTAAAGTTCTCACGCCACTGGTCAAGCTGTTCATGCTGGCAGGGAATTGCGTCCACGCCGGCACTGCGCATCATTGGGTGCACTCGACCGGCCTGGCGATACTCATCGAATTCCTTCTTGAGAAGATGATCAATCGCCGAGTTGATATTGAAAGGAAACCCTGGCGGTTGGCCAACGCCGAGACGTCGATCGATGTAGAAACAGCGCGGGCAGTTTCTAAACATGTCGAGTTTCGAGCGCGACAATTTAAAAGGCTTGGCGGATTTCGGGTCAAAAAAATTGCTTGTACGTTTTCCTTTGTAATACTGGGACATGATTTATCGTGTTTTCAGACTGGCGAAAAAATTATCATCAGGCTCTTGCTTAGCCGAATTCAGCTGTTGCCAAACAAGGCTTTTAGTTTTCCAAAGAACCCTCGGTTTACCGGAACGGCCTTGTACATTTTAGTGCCTTCTCTAACTCGATGGTTGACGCGAATACCGACTTCGCTTCTTGAGGACGCGGTTTTAACAGGAGCATGATCAATTTGCATCGACTTGATCGTTTGCCGGAAGTCAGCGCCGTGACCAAGGAACCGCACCTTGTCTCCGACGGTAACGCGGCCCGTCAACGTAACAATGCCGACTTTGGGTTTTCCGAAGTAGTGCGTAACTACGCCGACTGGTTTCTTAGCCATAAAATCACTCCTGTCTAAGGTAGTCGTTGGGTTTGCACTCTCGCCTACCCTACCGCGGGACAGCCGACAGCGCAACGTTGAGACAACAACCTAGAAGTTATTCTGAGATGACGGCTGTTTCACACGCGGCCTCAAGATCGGCAGGAGACGGTCGTACTCGGCGCCTCACTTGCTCTGATGCTGCCACAAAAAGAGCTGGAGACAATGCATTCACGTCAAACCCAGCCTCGCTCTTATTGCGCAATGACAACACTGTGGCGACTTGCTCTCGAAAGTCTTTGAACTGCGGAAAGTCAAACAGCACATAGAATGCCGGCTGTTCTCGCTGTTCAGGCGTACGATGCACAGCCATGCAGAGTGGCTGAAGCGTGGCGGTTTCCAATCCTGCGTCGCGCGCCAGCGCTACAAGCTCTTCTGGTGTGAGTATGGAGGACATGGCCGATTCAAATTCATGTCGAAGGATGAGCGGAATCCCAGAGACCGCGGGCTTTGTTAATGACGTCATATTCCGCTGGAATACTTGGTCAACAAGGACAAGCGGTAATTCGGGAGGAGCCTGAAGCCACAACAGCGGGCCGTCGGGGTTCATCTGCGTCGTAAGTTCGACGGACCAGGATTGCAGATCTAATGGTCGAACTGTATAGGGAACGGAAGTGACATCACGAAGTGTCTTAGCAAAAAGCCAGCCAAACAGCGCAAGCGCTCCGAGGCCCACAAGAATCTTAACAAGGATGCTCCGCGTAGTCATACGGCAGTAGATATTCGAGATCTTGGTTTTTTTGAGGTTAGCTTTCGTTTTCAAGCCTAGCCAGAGAATCCTTGATGCTCGGAGACGCTCCTGTATCGACGTCTGTTCGACGGAGGACATGAAACTTTGTGAGGATTTGATTGGCTGAAGCCAGGACCTGGATCCGCTCTGCATATTCAGCAATACGTGCTCCCGGTAAAGCCCACAAGGCGAAGTCGTCAGTCATAACATCCAAGTACGCACGCGCCCCGCAACACCCCAAGCTAAGAGCTGGCCTTCCTGTGTTTATTGCTTGAGGAATGACGGCACATGCTGGGCGACCAAGCGCCGGAGGCGTTGTTGGGTCTACTTGCTGTACTGCCTCAGTAATAGCAAGGCTTTGCCTGGAATCCGCCAACAGAAGCACGACACTCGGATCTTGAGAGGTAAGCGCAAGAGGCGCATAGGTCACATACTTACTCTCTTTGCTGAGCACGGGAATGTTTCCGACTTCATCTGGACGCACATAACCGAGATCCCCAAAAACCTTTAAGCAGTTTTTCAGATCGTCTTGCTGTGCGTCAGTCGTGAGTGGCATATGATGTGTATGCATGCCGATGACGCAATTACTGTGATCGGACGCCGTCGTCACAAAGGCGCTCTCTGCTCCGCGCTCCCAAAAAACGCACCCTGCAGCAGCCGGAGTTTCGGGGCCCGGAATACCCTCAGGTGGTTCTTCACTTAAACACACGGCTATTGGATTCACCCGAAGTTGTAGCGCCTTAGAAATCGTCGTTGAAGTAGATTCATATTTATGCATAGCGCCTCATTAAATTAAGTAGAAATTGTTAGCGCCACGGCTGACCGAAGCGTATTTGCCACAATACATGAACGACCTGCGATAGCCACAAGCTTTTGCAGCTTGGCGGGGTCGGCAGTCGCTGTTACATGCAGGTCAATCGCAGAAAACCGATCTGGCTGGCTCGACAATGTTGCGGTAACAGCCAGTCTAATTTGCTCAACCGCAACATCGTTCCGCGCTGCAATCGCGGCCCGCATGTTACTCATAAAACAGCCACCTAGAGACGCGAGCAACATTTCCCCGCCCATGGGACCGGCATTGCTCCCACCCTTGGCTTCAGGCCGATCCATTGTAACCTGATGATTCCGGATAGTGGCTAGACTGGCTGTAGCATCTTGCTGGGT
>CAZFVB010000094.1:436-3830 GCA_964522375.1 uncultured Chloroflexota bacterium | reverse complement strand
CGGGCGGCGGCTAAGACCATTTCTACCGTCGGGATTTCTCGTAAACCTTCCTCTGGGCTCCCTGTGGATACGGATGCTGCGTGTGGCTCATCCGAGCCGTAAATCCATGGTTCTGTAGATGTGAACACCGTCACGGTGGGTGTCCCCACACTTATCGACAGGTGTGTGGCTGCGGAATCATTTCCGATGACGAGTTGGCTTTGGCTCATGAGCGCGCCCAATTGGCCGAAGCTTGTTCGTCCGGTGAGGTCCGTCACCGGGCATGTCATTGCTCGTTTTACCGCGCCTATAGAGTTGGCATCGGACGCAGTTCCGATTAGGGATATGTGACCGCCAAATTCGCTGGCTAGATGATCGCCTAGGGCTGCATACCGTTCTGCAGGCCATCGTTTGGTTAAGTCAACGGCTCCAGGGTTCATACCTCCACCAGGGGCAATAAGGATGTGGCGATCACTTTCCACAGGTCTGAATTCTTCATCGAGTCGACAAGCGACACTTGTGTCTTCAGGGGTAGGGGAAAAGACAGAGGAAGAGTTCGAGGCATCAATGCCTACGAAAGCTGCGAGGCGGCGATAAGCCGATATTTCGTTTTCTTCCGGCAGGATCGGGACCCGTGTCGTATTGGAGAATCCACGATGGCGACTGTCGAGCCCTATGCGGTAGGGAATGCGTGCGAGGTAGGGGAGGAGCGTCATTGCGGGCGACCGGTCGAGCACAAACGCGACGTCGTAGTGTTGACGCTGTAGTGTTCGAGCGAATGCGAGGTAGCCGCGCAGATCGTATCGACGGGGTGTTCCAAGTAGCCCCATGGGTAAGACGTTATCGATATCAGGGTTGTTGAGCAGGGCGATTCGCGCGTAATCGCCGACGGCAAACGTTATGTGACTGTCCGGTATGGCCCGACGCAGCGCGTTCGTGAACACGGTCGCCCGCAATACATCACCAAGCGCCATGGGTTTAATGACCACAATGGATGGGTTGGCCTCTCGTGGTAACGGGTCATCGTTTGGTGGCGACGGCCTGATCGCGAGGTGCGCCAGCCAAGAGAGAGCCGTAATTGCCGTTGCTCTAGGACCTGAGCGTCGGCGCCAGTCGCCTCGAAAGGGGGGGCGTGGGCGGATCCGTAGTTTTCTCATTCAACCGCGTCGCGTCTTCAGTCGTAAAAGGTGCTGTAGATCGCTGAGGCCCACATGGCACCTACCGTTTTACAATCGTCTGTAGTTTAGCTGCATGAACGGATGTCCTTGCCAGTTTACGAGTATCGCTGTAATTCGTGTCAGCGTCGGTCCACCCGTCTGTTTAAGACGTTGGCAACTGTTATCACCCCTGCCTGTCCTTACTGTGGTCAACAGGCGTTAGAACGCCTTGTTTCACGGCCCACGTTGCTTCGAGGCAATATCGTCGGCCGTGACGACCACTTTACGGGGGCAGACGATGGCATGGCCGAAGCGATGCCCGATATGGATTCAGGGGATCCTCGTAGTCTTGCGCGGATGACTCGTCAGATGTCTGAGGAAATGGGCGAGGACATACCTCGAGAGTACGAAGGTGTGCTCCGGCGCATGGAGGCCGGGGAGATGCCGGCGGACGAAGAAATTGATGCGATCGAGAGAGATACTGGTGAGGAGCCGTCCTACGACGACTAAGACACGGCTTGTGGCTCTGGATGTGGATGGCACGTTGGCCCCGGCGGGTGGGTCCGTAAGTGCTGAGGTCCTAGCTGCCCTGTGCCGAGTGGCTGACGCTGGTGTGACGGTCGTGATTGCGACTGGCCGGGGTTGGCGGGATGTGCAGGAGGTGGCTCGTAGTCTTCCGGCTGCGGTGTACTTCGTGCTGAACAACGGTTCGACTACGCGAACTGCGGAAGGGCGATTTATCAATGGTGTGTCGCTGCCATATGGGGTGGCGATGGACGTATGCCAGATGTACTTGGCGCATGACGTCCCAGCGATCTGGATTGAGGGTGCGAGTTCTGGGACTCGCTACCTAGTAGATGGGGAATGGCGAAATCGACACCCATATCGTTTGTATCTCGATGGCAAGGTGCCACGTGTCTGTCGATTACGTGATGTATCACTCGTACCGCCGCCGGCCCAGGTATTTGGGCTGACGGATGTTGAGGTGGCTTCCAGCCTTGAACGGGGTCTTCGGGAGGAGGTCGGCGAGAAGATATCGATGGTTCGGTGGCGGAGCCAACGGTTAGGGGCCATCGGCGTGGAAGTGCTGCCATTTGGTGTGACCAAGGGGGCCGTCGTTGCGCAACTTGCCCATGATCTTGGGGTTGAGGCGTGGGAGGCGCTGGCCGTCGGTGACGATCTTAACGACGTGGAGATGTTGGCATGGGCGGGGCGGGGCCTAGCGATTGAGGGGTCGCCGCAGGCACTGCTGGACGTTGCAGATGGCCTCCTTGAACCCGATGGATGTGTTCTCGTGCAGATGTTGCGCAATCTCGTTGATGCGTAGATTGTCCACTGAGCAGACAATCGCTGATGCTACGATTTGGCCATTCGGCCGACGTAGCTCAGTTGGTAGAGCGGGGCTTTCGTAAAGCTCAGGTCGACAGTTCGAATCTGTCCGTCGGCTCCCGTAGATAAAAGCTTTGCTGGGTTTTGAGCCCGTGTTGTTCCGGGGCGATATGAAGGCGCTTCGATCGTTCCGATCTGTTCGCCGTGTCTTGGGAATCAGCTCACACTGGCCGTCACGGCCGCGACCGAGATTGGTGGGAGATCGAGGTGGACGGTTGTGTCGCTGACCTCGACGTCCAAAGGGATCGGTGTAACGTATGTAGGGTTGGCGGGAGAGTTTTCGGCGCGTGGGTCGGTGCCGGTAAGTAGTCGGCCTCCGACGTCGCCCATATTGCCCTCGTTAATGTTGAGGGAGCACGGCAGTGTTTCTGAGAGGTGACGGTTGGTCAGAGTAAACGTGGCTCGAGTTCCATCGCTGGACAAACTGGCAGCCGCGCTGAGTTGGCGGACAGGGGATTTGCAGAAATCCAGCACGTCAAGTGTCGGCGATGAAACGTGGGTGGCGATCGCGTCGTGGCCTACATGGTCTTGGTAGAGGTCGTACACGTGATAGGTCGGGGTTACCCATGCCTCGGGGCCACGTGTCTCGATGAGGCACTGTAGGACGTTTACGGTCTGCGCAATGTTGGGCATCGTCACTCGGGCGGCTCGGGCCGTAAAAATGTCGAGGCAGGAGGCGGCGATTATGGCGTCACGCAGACAATTGGGTTGTCGTAATCCATGTTCGGGGGTCGCCCGCGCTTTGTCCCACACCCCCCATTCGTCAATGATTAATCCGATGGGGTGGGCTGGATCTTCGTAGTTCTTGAGGGTCCCGTCAGCCTGGGCGATGTCTTGTTCAAGGAGGTGCGCTTCGGCAACAAGGTCCA
>CAZFVB010000094.1:0-426 GCA_964522375.1 uncultured Chloroflexota bacterium | reverse complement strand
GGTTGGGCACAGAGTTGCCCTGTTGTAGGGCGCGCAGCAGATCCCGATTCCATGCGGCATCGTGCCCGACGGCAACGAATTGGACGTTGGCGTCCATCTGCGATAGATACGTGTGGTAATTCCGAAACAGTGCGGCGTATTCGTGGGGTTGCATGTGGCCACCACACCCCCAGCTTTCGTTGCCGACCCCCCAGTACTTGATGTCCATAGGCTCTGGCGCGTCATTAGCGCGTCGCTCTTCGACAAGTGTGCTGGCGTCGTGGCCGTTGCAGTACGCAAGCCATTCCATCATTTCTTGCGGTGAGCCGGTTCCGACGTTGCCGCAGATATACGGAATGGCCTGGATCTTCTGGCAGAAATCCAAGAATTCGTGGGTGCCAAACCGGTTGGGTTCAATTCCGCCCAAGATGATGTTTAGAGTCGTCG
>CAZFVB010000093.1:0-3883 GCA_964522375.1 uncultured Chloroflexota bacterium | reverse complement strand
GCGACGGTGTCACGGAGCGGAATCCCCTGCATGTCCGGCGGAAGGGGAGCGCCAAAGTAATCCAACAGTGTGGCTGGTACGTCGATGTTCTGGACGAGTTTGTCGTTTCGAACGCCCCGACGACCACAGCGTGGATCCCATAGAAAGAAGGGGATACGGGCGACCTCGTTGTAGAACGGTTGAATCACCTTGGCCCACCAGTTGTGTTCGCCGAGCAAGAAGCCGTGATCGGTGGTGACGATCAACATGGTGTCGTCCCACAAATCATGTTGGTCCATTGCATCGAGGATCTTTCCGAGGTGGGCGTCGCACATACTGACGAGTGCGGCGTATTCGTACCGCATGTGGTCCACCTGGTCTCTTGGGTGATCGACTCGAGCATAGGGGGGCCAGTCAAAATGCGGACCGTCGTATTCGTGGGGATAAAGGTCCTTATACGCTTGTTGCGTAAAAAATGGCTCGTGCGGATCGAACGTCTCGATTTGTAAGAACCAATGGTCTTCGGACGCATTCGTCCGAATAAATTCGAGGCCTGCATCGAAGGTCTGGGCCTGTGGTTGGGCGGATTCCGATCGCATATAGCCTCGATTGACCCAATCCTGCCGTGCCTTGGGTGATTGTTGGTTGATGTTCCCAGCAGGGACGGTTGGGTCGCCAACCTGACCTTTCCATGGATCGCCCTCCTGACCTCGGGCGAATTCCCATGAGGAATAGCGTTCGTGGTAGGTGGCTCCTCCATCTTCAAAGTAGTGCTGATGATCGGTTACGTGGTGGCTGTAGATCCCATGATTCTTGAGGAGGTCCGGGGCAGAGTCATCAAATGGTTCGAGCGGGCCCCAACTGCGGTGCAAAAAGTTGTAACGACCAGTGTGGAGTTCTCGACGGGCTGGCATGCACGGCATACTTCCAATCCAGGCTTGGTCAAACGTTACTGCGTGATCGGCCAGTCGCCTGAAGTTCGGGGCCTTGACCCAGTGATTGCCGTAGTTTGGCAAGAAGTGTCGATTCAACGAATCGAACATCACCATGATTGCTTTCATTCGGAGACGCTCCTTGTGGGTGATTCCCAGGCCGGTGGGATGACCCGCTACGTCTTAGCGTACCGGTGGCGGCTTACTATCGTCGAAATGCCATGGCCCCTGTGGTTGCGAGCCGCCGTTACCGTCAATCAGTGAGGGCCTCGTCGTGGCGACACCTCGCGTAAGCTGTGGGTCCCCGGCTGAATGTCTTTGTTTGCTCCGGGCTTAGTCGGGAGTGACCGTGTCAGCAAAATCAGCGGTAGCGCCTCCGCTTGCTGCGGTGACGTCACGCCGTGCGCTCCGGCGTCGTCTGTATGCGTTGGCCTGGCCAGCGGTCCTCGAGAATTTGCTCCACAGCCTGGTGTTCATGATCAATACCGCGTTGGTTGGACGTCTTGGGGCAGAGGCCCTCGGTGCGGCAGGTATTGCGAACCACATCATGTTTTTTGTCATCACACCGGTGTATGGGTTTGCCGCCGGTCTCCTGGCGATCGTGGCGCGCGCGATTGGTCGTAACGATCTTGCTGATGCGCAGCGTGCAAGCCGGCATGCCTTCATGATCGGGATGGGATTTACGATCGTTGTGTCGGTGCTTCTCATGACGTTGGCGGCGCCCATTCTGCACGCGGCGGGAGCTGATGCTGAGGTTGTGGCCTTAGGCAGTCCATTCCTGCGGGTTGCGTCGATATTTACGGTCTTCCAGACGGGCATCATGTTGCTGGGGGCTGTGCTTCGTGGTGCCGGTGATACCCGGACACCTATGGTTGCCACCGTGGTTATGACGATCATCGATGGTGTCGGTGGATATCTCTTGGTGTTTGATGTGATTGGGCCCGGTGGCCTTGGTTTGATGGGGGTTGCGGTCGCGTTTAGTGTGGCTAGAGTCGTGGCGTTCGGTTACATCTTTGTCGCCTTCGGACAGCGACCCATCGGATGGAGGTGGTGGAGAGGGTCGTGGATGGAACTCTCGGTGTTCCGTCGGTTGATCCGGGTCGGTGGACCTGCAGCCGCGGAGCAGACCATGACGTTTGGCGGGATTTTTGCGACGCAGTTGATGGCGTTACGTCTTGGAACCTCCCAATTTGCTGCACATTCCGTGATTGGTCCGATCACCTCGCTGCCGTTTACAGCAGCTGTGGGCATGAGCTTTGCCGCGGCGACAGCGGTCGGCCAGTGTCTCGGGGCTCGACGTCTTGATTTGGCCCGGCGGTACGGTGTGGAAGCTAATGCGGCGAGCATTGTCATGGCTGGTAGTTTTGGGGCCGTGATGGTGGCGTTTCCGGAATGGTTAATGAGCCTGTATACAACCGATCCATCTGTGGTCTCGCTGGGCATTGTTCCTCTTCGTGTTGTCGGTTTGTTTATTTTTCTTTATGGGCCGGCAAATGTGTTGCCAGGTGTATTGCGTGGAGCAGGTGACACTAAATCGGCCTTGTGGATTGCGATTGTGGCGCTGTGGTTTGTCAGGGTTCCAGTGGCGTTCGTCCTCACGTTTGGGCTCGGTATGGGATTGCTTGGGCTCTGGCTGGCTCTTGGCGCTGGATATGTGACACGCGTGTCGATCGCTACCTGGCTGTTTGTTCGTGGACGATGGCAAACAGTTGAGGTGTAACGAGGACAAACTAACCAGGGTATTCCCCTAGGTTGCTGTGGTTGTCTTCGGATCGATCTCGCGGAGCCAGACCAGCGCTGACACAAGTCCGATGATGGGGAATAGGCTGATCACGAAGAAAAGCCCGGCCAACCCGATGGCGTCCGCGATAAGGCCAGCGGTCGCCGGTCCAGCAAACATTCCCAGGGCATAGATCGACTGGAAGATGCCCATCGCAGAGGCTCGTTCGTGTTCTGAAACATTCTGGATCGAAATGCCCATGAGGAGGGGGAATACCGTCCCGCGGGCAACGCCGTTCACGGCCTGCAGTGCAATGAGCGCGGGGACGGTCGCGACGCCCGGCAGAATTACGATGGTGATTGCGGTAAACAGCGATCCAGCGACGATGGTATTGAGAGTGCCGAAACGGTTGCTCAATCTCGGAGCAATCAGGGAGGAGAGCCCGTAAGACAAAAAGGTAATGGTTGTTAAGGTGCCGAGATCGGCTTTGCTGGCGCCGAGGGTGTGAGCAAAGATCGGGACGAATCCAATGTTGAGGCTCCACATTACGAACTGGGTGAGAGCTGCGATTCCGGAGGCTACAAGCAAGGTCCGGATTGACAGGACGTGCGTAAAGCGGCGAATTGACATGCGCTGTGGTTTTTCAATGGGTCGTTCGCCAGCTAGCAAGATCGCAGCGGTTCCTGCCAGGGCGATTACGGCCGAGGCCCAGAAGGTGAACGGCACTCCCAGGTTTTCGGCAAGAACGCCGCCGACCATGCTGGCGATCACGATGAAGACCGCGCTCATAAACAGTAGTTGCCCCGTGGCATTGGCGGCCTGGTCAGGACGGAAGAAGCCAGCGAAGTAGACAGCTGAGATCACGAAGGAGGTTGCTCCAACCCCGTGAAAGCCTCGCCAGACGATCAATAGGACCGGGTCGGGGAACAGGGCCATGCCTATGGCGCCGATCGCGATGGCGATAAGTCCCAGGGCCATGAAGGGTAGTCGAATCCCATACCGGTCGGAGAGATACCCGATCGGAACACGGAGGATGAACTGAACTAGGCCATAGGCAGCGATGATAAGCCCAACAACAGTCAGCGATGCCCCGAGGGATTCGGCATAAACCGGAAAGGCCGGCATGTAGATATAAAGGGACATCCAGAAACAGAAAAAGGCGAGGCAGAAGCCCACCCATTGACGGCGTCCTGCCAACGGGGTGGGCCGGGATTCTGCGGGGGCGTTGTTCACGTGCTTACTTGGGGTGAAG
>CAZFVB010000092.1:289-4152 GCA_964522375.1 uncultured Chloroflexota bacterium | reverse complement strand
TTACCGGTTTGATTAAAGCTAATTTCCCTACACGGATTTCTTTTATGGTTAGCAGTCAGGCCGATTCTCGGACTATTCTGGACTCGGCAGGTGCTGAGCGTCTCATTGGGCGTGGGGACATGCTGTATATGCCGCCTGAGGGTGGCAAATCGCAGCGTATCCAAGGTGTTTTTGTAAGCGATGATGAGATTCGGAATGTTGTTGGTCACTGGCGTGAGCAGGGCGATCCGATGCTGGTGGCACCGATTGAGTTGAGAGAAGTGACTGAATCGGAGAACGACGAAGACGAGATGTTTATTGAAGCGACTGAACTCGTAATGCGGTACGACAGCATTACACCAGATATGCTCTCGCGGGAGCTTCGTATTGGACGTTCTCTGGCACTGAAGCTTGCCCATCGGCTTGAGCAAGAGGGTTTTGTTGGTGAACCTGCGCCCCAATCACTACGTCGACCTGTTCTCCAGCGCGATCCGACTGATTAGCGAGTACACCAGGCGTTCAACCCCTTCACACTAACGGTAGGTCAAGGGATTGTTGTTTTGATTCCTACGATCTATAGGGCGTTGTACTTCCACTATGGAAACGTTGTCGGTGCCCTAGGCCTGTTTCACAGCGGTGCGGTCCGGCGCGACGAGGAATTATATTCAGGGGACTATCTCGCTGCAGTCGTTGACTCTCCACGTATCAAGATCCCGGGAAGCAGCACTTCAATAGGGCTCACCGTAGGATCTGCAGCCGCATCACATAGATACTCGACGCCCAGCCGGCCCATTTCTTCTTTCTGAAACGTCACAGTGGTCATTGGAGGGACGGTGTGTGTTGTTGCCATTGGAGCATTGAGTTGCGTAAATGTGGTGCCGACAAACGAGATGTCGTTTGGAATTGAAACACCAGCAGCGGTCAATGTCTGGAACGCCGCCAGCGCCATAGGAAGATTTTGGACGTAGATTGCATCGGGGAGATCTCGTCGCGCCAACAGCGTTTCGGCGACCGTTGTTCCGGTCATTGCTTCTTTAGCCCCAAAGAAAATGTCGTCATCGGCGATTGGTTGTCCGGCGGCGGCGGCAGTCTCTCGGAATCCGACAAAGCGAGTACCGTGATATGCGTCGAGTGTGTTGGGGTCTCCGGGAAGGGCCACCGAAAGTCGTTTGTGCCCGAGCTCAAGAAAGTGGGTGGCCGCCGTGCGACCCATATCGTAATAGTCTGGCGCCACGTATGCGCAGCCTGGAACTACGCGTTCGCATACGAGTGATGGTCGATCGTGATTCTGCAGGAATTTGATGTCTGTCGAGCTCGGTCCGAATGTCAGTAGCCCATCGATCTCCGGAGCCTGCATCGCCGCAGTTTCTAGGCCATCGTTACCAAAGGTATAAAGGCCGATCGTATGAGCCGTATGTGCGACCGCAGTTTGGGCATGAAAAAGCGCAAGCGTATATGCCCCCGGGTCAAAACCATCCCGATAGAAAACACCGATGTTTGCCATGGTTAGATTCTACGTTGTGCGGATGTCATCTTTTAAGTCGCATGTCGGAGGGTGGGTTGGGTGAGCCACGCAAAGGCAAAAACAGTTGCTACTACAGCAGCTCCGATGAGGGTCGCGAGTTGAATGCCAGCCAATTCCGCGATGGAGCCGATGATCAACGAGCCCAGTGGTGCTAGGCCGATAAACGTAATGGTATTGAGGCTCATCACGCGACCGTAATACTGCTCTGGGGCTTCGAGCTGGAGCATGGTTCGTACGGCGGCAGAAAACACGGTGTTAAGCAGTCCGACTAGTACCAGTAGCAATACCGAGAGACCAAAGTTGTTCGAGATCGCAAATCCGACGAGGGCGAGGAGATATCCGGCAACCGAGAAACCGGCAAGTCGTCCGTTGGCCGGGAGCCAACGCGCGCTCGCGATGGCAAACGCTCCAAGCACGGCCCCGAGACCCGGAGCTGACGCAAGCCAACCAAGCCCCGTAATGTCCGTTATGAGCACTTCGCGCGCGAACACCGGTGCCAGGAGTTGGTATGAACGTCCGAACAGGCTGCTGACCGCCGACACGAGGATTACGACAATGATTAATTCACGGGTAAACGCGAAGCGCAGACCGTCTCTGACGGACTTCAGTATGGGTTCGTGTTGTCGTGGTTCAAATCGAGGCAGATGGAGGAGGGGGAGAGCGATAAATACGGGCACAAAGCTGGCCACGTTGATGAACAACACCGTGGCAAGCCCAACAGCAGGGGCTAACAGTCCTGCGATGGCTGGCCCGACGAGGGCACCACCAGAAAAGACAACGGCGTGGAGCGCGATGGCTTTTCGAAGGTCAATGCGGGGCACCAGTGACGGGACAATTGCTTGGCGGGTTGGTTGATCCACGGCTTCAACAACGGCGCCGAGGCACATCACCACGATGATGTGCCAAACCAAGACCAGGTCCAGTGCCACGAGCAGGGCGAGAGTCAGGCTCAAAAGAGCTTGGCCGCTTTGCGTGATCCAGAGCAGCAGGCGTCGATCCATGCGGTCTGCAATGACTCCGCCGAAGAACGGTAGGACGATCATTGGTGCTGCTCGTGAGGCTCCCACCACACCAAGCCAAGCCGGGGAATTTGTCATATCAAAAACAAGCCACCCCACGATTGTGAGCTGCATCCATGTCCCGCTGTGTGAGAACACGAGACTGAACCAGAACAATGCGAAGTTGCGATGACGCAGGACACCTAACCGGTGTGATGTATCGGACGTTGAGTTCGGGGTTTCCGGCATCGGCCGCCGGTCAGTCACCGAGTGGTTGGAAGATCGGCAGGTGTTGCGGGTTCGAACGTGGGAATGGCCAGCGGCTCATGTCGGAATACGGACGGCGCACTGAATGTGTTCTGGATCACACGGCCATCTGGATACACTTCCAGACGTTGGATATTTCCACCCAGTGCGAACGTGATTGCGGGTTCAAGCGCTCGCCCGTACACCGTCTCAAACGCGGTTTGGAGGGCGATTTCGGTTGGGCCGTAGATGTTGATCCACTGATCGTTGTCGGACTTTATGATTAGCGGATAGCTGGTCCCATTGACATCAAAGTAAAGATTGGCGATGGCGTCGGGATTCGGGGTGACGAGCCACACGTCGCCCTCGGCAAACATCGAGTGCCCAGTGGCCTGATATTTCGAGTCTTGAACCTTAAACCGGCCTAGGGGACGTTCTGCAGCCACTTCCTGTACAAAACGTCGAGCAAATTCGGTTGTCAGGTCGTTGGCGTTCCAATAGACGATCTGTATTCGTGCGGGCAATTGATGAAAAAGCGCATCAACACGAAGGTCGGTCGAGAGACTGACGATCATGTCGGTTTAATCGAGAGTAGCCATCGTGACTTGATTTGCGGTAATCAAATCGGCTTGGGGTACGTAGCGACGTAGAAAGTGACGGACAAGCGTGCGCTGGTTTTCAAGGAGTCCATTGGTGCCGTCGGGAAATGCCACCGCGGAGTCTGTAATCACTACGGTTCGTGGAAGATCGTCCACAACGGAGCTTCTCAGTGCTTTCAGCTGGGCTTGGGCCAGGTTGTATCGTCGCCACTCATAGGTATCGTCAGGGAAAAGGTGAGACCCTTCCCAGAACTCATTCCAACTGTAGATGAAGATCAAACTTGGCTGCGTATGGCGAGCCAGCCAATCCGTTTCTTGAAGATAGCGATTGTCATCGCGAATTACGCGTGGCAATCCATCTCGGGCAGCGACGCCTCGGTTATCGAAAATGTAATTCCAGGTGACGATGTGGTGTCCAAACTGCGATTGGGGCAGGTCGACAACAAAGTTGAAAGGTGCATACGTTTCGGGCCATCGCTCGAACGCTAATTCTTGAACCTGGGATGGCGGCAGGTA
>CAZFVB010000092.1:0-279 GCA_964522375.1 uncultured Chloroflexota bacterium | reverse complement strand
GATGTCGGTCATGCGTTGTGGGAATCCGTAGGCGTAGACCGCGACTGGCAGGCGTCCCTCAGCATCGGTTAGCCACAGGTCGCGTGGAATATCCAAGTAGAACGCAATCGTTTCGTCGACGATCTTGCTGAGACTGGCTTCGTTGGCGGCGATATAGGCGCGGTCGCTGAGCACCGCCTGTCCCCCGGCGTGCAACAACTCCCAGTCATAAAACAGCCCTATTTTGAGGCCGTGCCGACGCAGCGAGTTGATAACTGTCGTCGTGGGCTTGAGGTTTGC
>CAZFVB010000091.1:3020-4258 GCA_964522375.1 uncultured Chloroflexota bacterium | reverse complement strand
ATCGGATCCTGTTGAATCGTTCACAGGAACGCTGCTCCATTCCTTACGCGGGATCGCTAACAGGGTAACCGCACCATACACTGTCCTCACGCCGGCAACGGCGGGACCGTTGCTCGAACTCTATAGGTTCGACGCTCTGCAACTCCGGACAAGCGATGTCGTTACCAAACATCCTCATCATCACCACGCACGATACCGGCCGTTTCATTGAGCCTTATGGCGTCACGACGGTCGAGACCCCGAACCTCGCACGCTTGGCCGCCGAAGGTGCCCGTTTCAATGCCTATACAACCGCGCCCCAGTGTTCACCCAGTCGCGCCAGTCTGACGACCGGCCGTTACCCACATGCAAACGGAACGATGGGGCTTACGCACCGGGATTTCATGTGGGACCTCCACCCCGGGGAGCAGACCATCCCACAGGTTCTTCGGACCGTCGGGTACCGCAGTGGCCACTGGGGAATCGAACATGCCGCACGAGATCCGCAGCGGATCGGAAATGACCTGTATGACGAAACCCGAGACATCGACGAGATTGTTGCCGGAGTTTCGAGTTTCATCGACGCTGATCGTGAGCGGCCGTTCGTTGTCCAGGTTGGCTTTGGCGAAACCCATCGCGTCGGCGCCCGCGGAGATACCGGGCCTGGGCAGGGGTTTGGCGGAACGCCGGACACCCGCAAAGGCATCACGGTCCCTCCCTACCTGGTAAACGGAGAAGAAACGCGTGCTGACCTCGCCGATTTTCAGGACTGCGTGCGTCGGGCCGACATCCAGATCGGACGTCTTGTCGCGCTTCTTGAGGATCGTCACATTCTCGATGACACGCTGGTTCTTTATGTCAGTGACCATGGCATCCCGTTCCCTCGCGCCAAATGCACGCTCTATGACCCCGGGATTGAAATCTCACTCATCGGACGATTGCCAGGGACATCCCTCGCCAATGGCGCCGCACCACCAGGTATGGCGAGCATCCTGGACGTATTACCCACACTGATTGACCTTACCGGGGCCCCACCTCCAGCAAACTTGCACGGGACCTCATTGTTGCCGCTCGCTGCCACAGCAACACCGGGGCATGCAGAAATATTTGTCGAAAAGACCTACCACAGCTACTACGACCCCATGCGGGGCATTCGAACCAATCGCTGGAAGTTGATCCGAAACTTTGAGACAGGGGTTGGGGTTGAGATTCCAAGCGACATCGCAGCTTCGTCCCGATCAGCGACACCGCAAACCAGA
>CAZFVB010000091.1:0-3010 GCA_964522375.1 uncultured Chloroflexota bacterium | reverse complement strand
GCCGTCCCATCACGTCGACGTCGAGTTGTATGACCTTGAGAATGACCCCAACGATCAGACGAATCTTGCCGGGAAACCTGCAGTAACTGAAACACAAACCCGGTTAACCGAACATCTGTCAACGTGGATGACCACAACGAATGATCCGCTGCTAGAAGGCCCCGTGCCTTCGCCGTTTTACCAACAGGCGATGACGTCCATCTCGTCACACCACCAGTCGGTCTAGTAAATCGTAACGCCCACCGCTGCAGCCTGATCAGCCAGGAATTGGCGAATACCAGGTGCCTCGGCCGTACTGCACCCTTCCACAATCAAGTACATCCCTGGATCAAGCCTCTCTAACCTGTGGATATATCGGCCGTGATCAATCTCGCCTTGCCCGGTAGGCACCGTGTCTAAATGGACTGTGTGGCGATCCCACAACGTGATGTCCTTGCTGTGGCCGCTCCCAACACGCGTATCAAGCGTGTCAAACATCTCGTCAATCGCGTCGCCGTTTTGAAAGTATGAATCCAGCGTAATCCAATTCACCGGATCCATATCCACGCGAACCCATGGCGACCCCACGGCATCAATGACCCGTGCCATGACCACCGCATCGCGTAACGTCACAAGCTGATGCCCCTCCAGGTGGATATATACACCCACCGTGGCTGCAACTTCGGATGCACGCGCCAGGGATTCCACGAGGTTTGGCTCGGCCCACGAGGCCCAGTTGTCCGGATGCGGCGTCCACGGTCCGCGTGGGTTCATGCTTCCCGGGCCGGTATCGATACATCGCGCCCCAAGCTGAGCGGCAAATTCCAGGGCCCTACACAATGTGTCAACCGCACGAGTACGTTCGGCATCGTCCGGATGGATGAGGTTTTGCCAGTAGCCAGTAGCCATCACGTGCTCAATATTCGCATCAGCAAGGATGTCGACGAAACGTTGGCTGGCAGCCGCCGGCGGTTGATGGGGATCATTGGCCCGAAGGCGGGTGAATATGCCGGTGTAACCCCACTCGCGTATCGTCCGAGCCATTTCAGGCGTCAGGTCAGCCACGTCGTCAGGCAGTAAGGCCCCCGAGATTCCTAGTCGCATCTCCTCACGCCCCCCCATCGACCGGCACGACCCCACCAGACATATAGGTATTGTGCTCTGCGCACAAAAAGGCCACCACCTCGGCAACTTCTTCCGGTTCGGCGTACCGACCAATCGCAACCGACGGGTCACGCACAACTTCGGGTGGATCCCGCGACAACACCATGTCAGTCATCGCACGACCCGGTTGCACCGCATTCACCAGCACGCCGCTCGACGTAAATTCAAGCGCAAGGGCACGTGTCAACGGCACCAACCCTGCCTTACTCACCGAATACGGAATGAGGGACGGCGTGCCACGCCTGGCATGAGACGTGAAATTCACGATACGTCCCCAGCCCCGCGACGCCATCTCGCTCACAACCAATCGACAGGCCACATATGTCCCGGTCAGGTTCACAGCCAGTACGTCATGCCATTCTTGGATTGGCGTTTCTAACACCGTGGCATCAGCGCCAATAATGCCCGCCGCGTTCACGAGAATGTCCACCGCTCCCAGCCGATCATGCGTCTCCTGCAGTGCGTCACGCATAGTCTGTTCACACGAGACATCGACCGTACAAGCAATCGCCGTACCTCCGGCCACCTCAATCCTGTCGACCGTCTCGACTGCGCCATCGGGGTCTCGATCCCAGATCGCAATGACTCGGTTATCCGTGGCCAATCGGAGCGCTGAGGCCTGGCCCAACCCGTGCGCTCCGCCGGTGACCACCGCTGTCCGTTGCATATCCAGTCCCACCTCACCGCTGATCAGCATCGCCCGAAGTTATGTCAACGGCTGGAACTTGTACAACGCATCGTCTCGCTGCACCTCACCAACGTATATCGCACCTTCGGAGTCAACCCATATCCCGTGAGGGGCTTTGAAGGGTCGTCCTCCGGGCACTGGAGACTCCCAGGCCGTAACAACCGAACCGTCGAGATCAAGGATCGAAACACGGCCACCGACTTCAGCCAGGTAAATTAGCCCAGCAGCCTCATCGACAAAGAAATCGGAGGGCTGCCGAAACCCGTGCCATTGCTCAAGAAATACACCCTCGGGATCGAAAACTTGAATTCGATGGTTCTCACGATCTGCCACGAGTACCCGGTTATCACTCAGCACCCATATGCCGTGAGGCAAATTAAATTGGCCAGGTTCGTGACCAGCCGAACCCCACGACAGCAGCAGACGGCCATCTGCTGAAAAGCGGTGACAACAATTGTCCGCGTACCCATCGGAGACGTAGACCGAACCATCAGGCCCCAGATGCATATTAGTTGGATGGTTGAAGAATCCACCGTCTGCACTGGTGACATTCGGGTAGCCGAGACGACGTACCACCGTGCCGTCGGTTTCACACACCCAGATCACCTGCGCATACCGATCGGTCAGCCACAGACGATCATCAGTATCAATGAACACTCCATGAGCATGATTCAGATACTCGTCACCCCATGTCGCCTCTACCTGACCGGCCGTATCAAATACCACCATCGGATGAGTCCCTCGGCAAAAGCAATAGACTCGACCTTGGCGATCAGTCGCTACACTCCCGATCCATCCCAACGTCAGACCGGCTGGTAGTTGTGGCCATCCGTCAACACACTCGTACCGATGGGAACCAGAACCAACAGTCATGATGTTGTCCTTAGATGAAGCAGGGTCGTGGCCAGATAGTAGACAGGTGATCGAGACATTACGACCAACGCCAGCGTGATTCAGTAATTACAAGCGTCCAACAACGCTCCCCGTTTGACCGAACACGGACAACCTGATCAAATGCACGGCGATGTATGCAACAGTCGGGAAACACATACGTATGGCGACCTCAGGATTACGGGCAACTGTCATCGGATGCCGCGTCGGACGCATGCATGCCGACGCCTACACCCACTCCGACGCCACCGAACTCGTCGCGCTCTGCGATCTTGACGAACAGGCCCT
>CAZFVB010000090.1:0-4639 GCA_964522375.1 uncultured Chloroflexota bacterium | reverse complement strand
ATGACACGGTTGACTGAAGATTCCGGAGCAGATCTTTTTCCCGCATGGTCGGCCGATGGATCAAAAATCGTGTTTGCAAGTGACCGCGACGGTGACTTCGATATTTACGTAATGGACGCTGATGGCGGTAACGTCCAACAACTACCCAACAGTCCGGGACGTGACAGCACCCCTGCGTGGTCACCACCGCATTAACTGCAACTGACCCTTATCTACCTATCAACGATCACTAACAAAATGGTGTTGACGCGTTCGCGCTGCCAGAGCCTTTACAACGCTCTGGGGCAATAATCGAGAGGTCTTGCCGCTTCAACTCAGCGCCAGATTGCTCCTCGGTTCCGCAAGCTCCAAACACCAACCCGCACAGCACGCCCAGCAATCCGACTGTCGTACACATCCTCAAACGCCAAGAATAGACACCCGTAGATGCTCGCGCCTTCTGGCCAATGTTGTGTAGCGGACCTACCAAATATTTAGCAACCAACAGCAACCCAGCCGATCGTCACATGGAGCGGTTATACACTCCTGATGAACGCGATGATATCAGCGAGTTGTTGATCCGTAATTTTTTCGAACGCGGGCATCCCATTGCCCCCATTACGGACCTGACTACGAATACGATCTTCGGTCAGATCAGCCGTAGTCCTTCCTGCAAGCTTCGGTCCAATACCCCCACTTAAATCAGCGGCGTGGCAAGCAATACATCCGTTAGCCGTAAACAGCTCTTTGCCATTCCCGACACCTCCCGTGACGGCAGCAGCAGCCACCGGAGCCGCTGTAGACGCAGCCGTAGCAGCCTGAGTCGGTGCCTCGGTAGGAGCCGCTGTCACCTGTACAACCGCCGCAACCGTTTGCGCGGTGCGGGCTGTCGGCGCTGCCAATACAGGAGCCGCAGTACGATCAGGCGGAACCGTCGCTTTCGCCACCGGCGCAGACGCTGCAACCACCGGCCGCTCCTTCACGGTACCTGTTCCCCCACATGCCACCATGGCCAAAGCGAACAACAAACCGACGGCTACTCCGACGAACCGACAACGACTAGTCATTACTCGAATCATCCGTTGCATGCTCCTACGCTGCTCAACCCTAATCACTTGTGCGTGCGTTCACAAAGTCAATTTCACCCATCGTATCCGGACCGTCCGGATCACCGCATTAGAACTTACTCGCTAATCATCGTCTCCTCGAAGAGATGCAAGTACTGAAAGGTCCTCAAGGGTTGTCGTGTCACCAACCACCTCACGACCTGCCGCGATATCTCGCAAAAGACGACGCATAATTTTTCCGCTCCGCGTCTTGGGAAGCGCGTCCGTAAACTTCAACATCTTTGGACGAGCAAATCGACCAAGCGTTTCACCCACATGAGCAGTGAGTTCCGCCTCTAACGCATCATCCCCATCGATTCCAGCCTTAAGCGTGACAAATGCAGCGATAAATTCTCCGGCAATAGGATCTGGTGCGCCGACCACCGCAGACTCAGCAACAGATGAGTGACTGACTAACGCGCTTTCAACCTCAGCCGTCCCTATACGATGTCCAGAAACGCTCAACGTGTCATCGACACGTCCAATGACCCAGAAATACCCGTCGGAATCACGGACCGCTCCATCACCAGTTAAGTACTGCCCGGGGAATTTCCCCCAATACGTATCAACAAATCGTTCTCGATCACCAAATTCCCCAGCATGTCCTGATTGACCCCATCCATCCTGATAGATGCCCCGAATCATCGACGGCCACGGCCGTCGAATAATCAGCAAACCGCGCTCACCATCCGCCACTCGCTGACCATCTTCGCTCACCACCTCAGGCTCCACGCCTGGGAACGGAAGTGTGGCCGACCCCGGCTTAAGTGTGGTCGCACCAGGTAACGGCGTAATCAAGATTCCACCGGTCTCTGTCTGCCACCACGTATCAACAATAGGGCAATTACCCCCACCAATGACTCGGTGATACCAAAGCCATGCGTCTGGATTAATTGGCTCTCCAACCGTTCCGAGCAAACGAAGGCTCGAGAGATCATGACTATCCGGATGGTGATCGCCCCAGCGAACAAAAGTGCGGATAGCTGTTGGCGCCGTGTAAAAAACCGTGACCTTATATTTTTCGATGATTTCCCAGAATCTATCCTCAGCAGGATGGTTCGGGGCACCTTCATACATCACACTAGAAGCCCCATTAGCCAGAATTCCGTATACGACGTAGCTATGCCCCGTCACCCAGCCGATATCAGCCGTACACCAGTAGATATCATCTTCTTTAAGATCAAAGACCATTCGTGACGTGTACGCCGTATAGACCATGTATCCGGCGGTCGCGTGCACAACACCTTTGGGTTTTCCGGTCGTTCCACTTGTATACAAAATGTATAACGGGTGTTCAGCGGGGAGATGCACCGGTGGACACACATCTGACTGGCCATCAATGGCCTGATCCCACCAAACATCTCGATCATCGTTCCAATCGACATCATTTTCACAGCGCTTAAGCACCACAACCGTTTCAACCGTCGGGCAAGCATTTTCGGCAAGCGCGCTATCGACGGTGGCCTTCAAAGGAATGACTCGTCCACGACGCCAGCTGCCATCCGCTGTAATAACGACCCGGGCACCCGCATCATTCACTCGATCTCGAATCGCATACGCACTAAAACCACCAAAAATCACACTGTGAACGCGCCCGAGGCGAGCGCAGGCCAACCTCGCCACTGGCAACTCGGGAACCATTGGCATGTAGATAATGACCCGGTCACCACATTCCAGCCCCTGAGCCTTCAACGCATTGGCGAAGCGTTGGACGTCGGCTAATAGATCAGCGTAGGTAACCGTACGAGTATCCCCAGGTTCACCTTCCCAGTAATACGCGACGCGATCTCCCCGACCAGCATCTACATGACGATCTAAACAGTTGACGGAAATATTCGTTTCACCGTCTACGAACCATTTAACGAATGGAGGCGTCCACTCCTGAAGTTGCGTCCACGGCTTGAACCACACAAAGTCATCGGTAATCTCACGCCAGAACCCTTCAGGATCATCCAAGCTCCGTTGATGTAGCTGTTGGTACACCTCAAAGCTCGGTACGTGAGCCGATCCAGCGAAGTCTGCCGGCGGCTCGAAGCGCTCTGTGATCTCTGACGCCTGATGCATATCCTGCCCAGCACCCATCAAAACCCCTTGCGTGTCGCCTATTTACCGAAGCTCGAGGCTAGGAGGCCCCTCCAACGACGTCAACTACCGCTGTTGAGGTAGGCAGGTAGAACGCCTTGTTGCGGCATGTCTCGCTGGGAGCAGCATGTCCTCAACCGGAGATCTTTTCACGAGAATGTTGAGATGAGTCGGAAGCATCGACACACATGGACAACCTCTGGATAATTCACGTCATATGCATCCCGCCTAAGGAAGACCACTATGGCACGTGTGGCCCTGGTAACACATGAAGGTGCGGCTCACATCCCCGCATACCTCAATGCACTTCGAGACTTGGACTCCGTCTCGGAGGCCTGCGTCGTTGACGAAGATGGCGCAGTCTTCGACCAGGCCCGAAAGGTGATCGGTGACAAGCTGACCGATACCTATCAGTCACTCACCGACATGCTTCGATCCCGCGAGCCCGTACTCACCATCGTGACCGCTACAGGCCGGAAAGCCCCTTCGCTCATTCGACCAGTGCTAGAGGCAGGTATTCATGTGCTTGCGGAAAAGCCCGCATGTGTCGACCCGGACGATTTTGCCAACCTGAGCGAATTAGCCGACAAAAAACAGGTTCACTTGATGTTGGCCCTCGGGAATCGAATTAACCCGTGGGTCCAAGACGCACGCAGGATCTACCAGCAGAATGGCATAGGAAACCTGTACGCCGTGCGCGGCATGACACTCGCCGACCAAACCCGCATCTGGAACACCGAGCGACGCAATTGGACATTCAATAAATCGGACGCCGGAGGCGGCCATCTCATCTGGCTGGGCATCCACCAACTGGATCTCATCCTGTTCCTCACAGGGGAACGTATAACCGAGGTTCAAGCAATGGCTCCCAACGTTGGCGGTGGACCCATCGATGTAGAAGATCTAGCCCTGCTGAATTTTCGTATGGCGAGCGGCGCACATGGCTCCCTGATGTCAGGCTATTTGCTCGATCACGGCTACCAGATCGATACGACGATCTGGGGATCCAAGGGGTGGATCCGTCACGGCGCTGGCGACCGTGGGGAACTTGAATGGCATGGCACGGACCCGGCAATGAACGCCAACCCCAATCGTCACTTCTCCTACGACTCCTCGACAGCTGGCTATACGCCATGGGTCCGAGAAACAATACGGGCCGCCCTGGGTGAGATTCCGCCTCCCATCACCGGGGCAGAAGGCTTGGACGTGCTACGAGCGATCTTTGGCGCTTATGAGTCGGCGAGCACCGGACAGAGCATCACGATCTGAGCCAACCGAAGTCCCGAACATCTACTGTTGGGAATCAGGTGTCTCGACCTTCATCCTTTGCCCTCGAACATATGCTCCAATCACGTGAGTCAACAAAAACAGCACGGCAGTGAAAACCGTAATTGCTAGCCCAACCCTACACGAGTCCGGGAAGAATAGGACATCAACTTACATTTGCGGACCAACAGGAACAATGAATCCAT
>CAZFVB010000089.1:0-4674 GCA_964522375.1 uncultured Chloroflexota bacterium | reverse complement strand
TGGTGCATCCAAGGGCACCGTAATACGGGTGCTTGGCTACTCATTGGTGTACGTGCTGTATATCCGGTCGTACCGTGATGTCGTCTCGCCGCGGCCATGCAAAGAATGAGAGATCGATGTCTGGTGGTTGTTGCGTGATCAATTGTGCCAGCGATCGACCGACAGCCGGGGCACTAGCAAAACCATTGCCGCTCCACCCGCAGTTGCACCAAAACCCATCCGGGCCATCTACGAGACCAACGATCGGATGTCCGTCTGGCGTCATGTCATAAATGGCAGAAAACCCGCCAAAAACTGGCGTGAATCTCATCGATGGTGCCCGCTGGTGTGACGCACCTCGCAAAGTCCGCAACTGCTCTTGCGAAACAGTCTCGTCAAAATCATCGGGGTTCGCTAGGTCAGGATGCCATCCAAAATGCGCGACGCGCAGCAGATTGGCACCCATCGACCGCATGTAAACCTTGTTCCGTACGTCGGATTGTATCGGCGCACCCTCCGGATACCCTTCCGGGGCATAGAGAATGGCGGTTGGGGTCCGGTGATCTTCAATTGGAAGTTCAACCCCAACCATGCGGGCCAAGTCCCGGCTCCAGGCCCCCGCACAATTCACGACGACAGGACTCGCAATCCGTCCGGCCGAGGTTTCAACGGCCTGTATACGGCCGTTGGTGACGCTGACTCCGGTGACCGCAACACCTTCCATAATCGTGGCACCTGCCTGCTCCGCCGCACGCGCCAGGGTACGGGTCGTCCATACCGGATCCGCAAAACCACCGTCCGGCAAGAACAGGCCTAGCTCGCCGTCATGAAATGTGCCCAATGGGACGTATTGGGACAAATCGCTCTGGGAAATACGATCGTGCCGGACGCCGAGTTTCTCGAAAAGCTTAAGATCGGCTCCAAGTTGATCGTCCGTCCATTCACTGACAATACGCACAAATCCGGGCTGGCGGTATCCCGCATCACCCCCGACGATCACGTCCCATTCCTCGAACATCACCGTCGCCGCAGTGACCAATTCGATGTATGCCCGCTCAGTGAACAACGGCCGGATCATGGCCCCGGACCTTCCCGTCGGTCCCGAGGCCAGCGTGTGTTGCTCAAGCAAGATGACAGAGCCAGCACCGGTCGATGCCAAATGGAAAGCCAGGCTCGCGCCGTGTACACCACCACCGACGATTACAAAATCTGCTGTCGCGTTCACAAAACCTGCTCGCGGAACTCGATCCTTCTGACTACGACTTCTTGACGCACTGTCCTTCTAACCCGAGTCTCAGATCTGCTAACCATACGCCGATTACTGAGCAAGCTTCAATCAAGCAACGGCGAGGCCGTGTACGACAGCGATGAGGAGCATCAGCGAACAACGGAAAACCCAGATCTCTCCGTCGCTCGACACACCTCGTGTCCTCGCGCATGATCAAAACATGCGAATGGCGCAGTACGGCATCTCCCACGATCACGCCCACGACAAGGCGCTCGTCCTGCAAGAAAACGAGAGTGTTGAGTTCGCCGGGGTCTACGAACCTTCTGCAGAAAAAATAAAGCAACTGGGCATTCACGAGGCGTATAAGGCCGTCCACTGGTTTTCCTCGAAAGAAGAGATACTCGAGGACCAAAGCATCAGCGCGATTGCCGTCACAGGGGAGATCTTTGACAACCTTGGCTTTGCTCGGGAAGTTGTAGAGCACGGCAAACACGTGTGGTTGGACAAACCAGCTGGGAACGATCTCGCCGCCTTTAAAGAACTGATAGAGATCGCGGGTCGACGTCAGTTACAAGTGCAACTCAGCTATCCGTGGCGCTACCACCCCGGTTTTAGATTCATTCTGGACTGGGCGACTTCCGGAAGACTCGGTGAAATATTCTCTATTCGGGCTCGCCACTCGGCCTGGCCGGGAAGTGAGGATCGGTGGAAGATGTGGGAGTCACCCGGCGTACGCGCCGGGGGCATCATGTTTATCCAGGGTGGTCACCTGGTTGACATCGTCATTTCTATTTTGGGACGTCCACAACATGTGTCGTGCTTCCAGCGTCACGATGCCGAGGATCCACCCTGGTACCACAACAACACAGCTGCCGTCCTGGAGTATGCGCAGGCCATGGTCACCCTCGAGTCAGCCAACATGGAAGTTAACTCGAGAGAATCACGGCGCTTCGAGGTGTATGGAAACCGTGGCAGCGTGATTATGGAACCATTCGAACCGCCAGCATTACGTCTATGCCTGGACGAGGCTCGAGATGGATACGCAGAGGGTTGGCAGACGGTGCCGCTACCTCCAAGTACGCGCTACCACCCTGACCTTGCAGCACTGCTTGCTACGATCCGAGGCGAGCAGCCGCCGAATCGGACGTTGGACCACGAACTGGCAGTGCAGGAGACCCTCTTGCGCGTCGTTGGATTAGCCTGAACCATTTGTCGCCGCCATTAGGACCCCTTCAAAGAAGGTAGGCCGGGTGGGTTTCGAACCCACGACCTTCGGATTAAAAGTCCGCTGCTCTGCCTACTGAGCTACCAGCCCAAGAAATCTTACTCGGCACCGGCCGCTTTCCGCCTCTTTTCCTCCGGACTGACATACTGTGAGGCACATATTGGAATCTGCTGGAGATGACTGTGGGCGTACTGGACGGAAAAGTGGCAATCGTAACCGGATCAAACCGGGGCATTGGCCGAGGTATCGCGCGTGGCTTCGCCCGCGAAGGCGCTCGTCTGGCACTAGCCGCCCGGGATGCCGCTTTGCTCAAAGAAGCAGCCGAAGAATTTCAGGCGTACGGTGGAGATGTGGTGACCTTTCCGACCGACGTTACAGTCGAGGCAGAAGTGGACGCGTTGATCAACCAAACCGTTGCACATTTCGGCCACTTGGACGTACTCGTGAACAACGCAGGCATCGCCCGACATACGCCTGTCGTCGATATGGAATTGAGCGACTGGCAAGCAACGCTCGACACAAACCTCACCGGGCCATTCCTGTGCGCCCGAGCAGCACTTCGAGTAATGACCGAGGCACGACATGGACGAATTATCAATGTCGCGAGCATCTCGTCTCAGCGCGTGCGACCGAATTCAGCGTCCTATAGCGCCTCCAAATTTGGTCTCTGGGGTCTAACGCAGGTACTCGCCCTAGAAGGTCGCCCCCACGGCGTCTCCTGTAGCTGTCTAAATCCTGGCAACACGATGGTCGAGCGTCGAATTCAAACAAACGACGCACCCGATGAGCCAATGATGACCGTAGACGAACTAGCCACTGCGGCCATTACCATGGCCGCGCTGCCCGATCACGTCAATATGCTTGAGGCTACGGTGCTCCCGGTTGACCAACTCTTTATTGGTCGTGGGTAGGAAGGACAGAACGGGATGGGTAATCGACCTTCGATTTAGGCGTTCAATCCAGCAGCACGTGCCAAGTCAACTGCTCGGTCAGTCCGCTCCCACGGCACATCTTCAAGATCGTCACGACCAAAGTGTCCATAGGCGGCGACTTGCTGGTAAATGGGCCGTCGAAGCTGCAGGTCCCGAATAATCACACCTGGCCGAAGATCAAACGTTGACGTAACCGCCGACTCGATCTTCTCATCAGACACAGCACCTGTACCAAACGTCTCGATGTTGACGGACACCGGATCAGCCTTACCAATCACATAGGCAAGCTGAATTTCAAAACGGCTTGCAAGCCCCGCCGCCACGACATTCTTTGCCACCCAACGGGCCGCATAGTTGGCTGACCGATCAACTTTGGTTGGATCTTTCCCTGAAAACGCCCCACCGCCGTGACGGGCCATCCCGCCATACGTATCGACGATAATTTTCCGTCCGGTAAGGCCCGCATCCCCCATCGGTCCACCGATAACAAATCGGCCCGTGGCGTTGATGATGAATCGAGTATCCCGATCGATCCACTCAGACGGAAGGGATTGTCGAATCACGAACTCTTCAATATCCCGCTCGATAACGTCGTTGCCAACTTCGGGATCATGTTGGGCCGCCACAACTACCGCATCAATTCGAGCCGGCTTGCCTTGGCGATACTCAACAGTAACTTGGGTTTTCCCATCCGGTCGTAGCCAGTCGAGCGTCCCATCTTTGCGAACCGCCGCTAGCTGCCGACCAGCTCGATGAGCAAGGGCGATCGGCGCTGGCATGAGCTCGTCTGTCTCATCGCACGCGAACCCATACATCATGCCCTGATCACCAGCGCCCACGGCCTCAGCGTCCTCGTAATCCCCGGACAACTCCCGAACCTCAAGAGCCTCGTCTACCCCCATCTTGATATCCGCGGACTGTTCCTTTAGCGACACAATCGTTCCGCAGGTCTCAAAATCAAATCCGTAGTCAGCCTTGGTGTAGCCAATCGACTGAATAGTGCGCCGTACCACCTGCGGCACGTCTACAGATTGCGCCGTCGAGCTGATCTCGCCCAAGACCGCAACCAGACCGGTTGTCGTCGCAACTTCACACGCAACGCGAGCTTCCGGATCCGCACGCAAAAATTCGTCAAGAATCGCATCCGATACTTGGTCACAGAGCTTGTCCGGATGTCCCTCGGTTACCGATTCAGAAGTAAAGAGCAGGCTCGGCGCCCGCATGAACGTACTGGTCAAATTAATCTCCTGTAACTACGATCTGCCTGAGATACAACCTGGGACTCCTTATGTCCCTTCATGCCAGCCTTC
>CAZFVB010000088.1:1648-4931 GCA_964522375.1 uncultured Chloroflexota bacterium | reverse complement strand
GCAAAGTAGCCAGTGGGAAAAACTGGGAGTGCTACGCCCGGGAAGTCAGGCACGCACAACCCTACCTCGAATGCTTCGGGTTCCGGTTCGAGACGGAAGAGGGCGTCATCGCGTTCAGCGGGGACACGGCACCCACGGAGTCCGTGGTTGAGCTCGCGCGGGACGCGGATCTCTTCGTTCAGGAAATTGTTCGTCTTGAATCGGACATTGAGAATCGACCAAGCCGAATATCCGAGACCGGCAGCATCGGTGCGGCCGCAATGGCGGCTGAAGCTGGTGCAAAGCGACTGCTTATCAACCACCAGAACGACACGCTTGAACCTTTGGACGCAATGGCTCTAGCGATCAAGGATGTTAAGGACCGTTTTGACGGCCCCGTCTACTGGGCGCAGGACTTTACCGAAATTGAGTGGTAACGACGTGTGTGCTGGCCGTGGCCGGATCTCAGGGAAAGGCTGGCAGTGACCTGGCGGGAGATCTTAGACCGGCCGTCCGCCATCCACACGTAGAATTTGTCCCGTTACAAATCGGTTTCCGGTTACGAAGCTGACGATCGCATCAGCAACATCCTCCGGCTCACATGCTCGAGCAAGATGCACGGACTCGGCCATTGTTTGCATACGTGCTTCGCGAGTATTCGCACCCTTAACGCCATCGGCCCACTCGGTGTTGATGCCGCCCGGTGCAACACAATTGACTCGAACTTCTGGGGCGAGGGCCCGTGCAAGGGTCTTTGTCAGATTGTGGATAGCGGCTTTTGATGCGCAGTAGGGGATCGAACTTCCAGCATCTCCGATCCCGGACAATGAGCCCACATTTACGATGACAGCGTCGTCTGCGAGCTTCAGGTACGGAGCGGCTGCTCGGGTCATGTAGAAGGTGCCATAAACATTTGTTTCAAATATTGATGCCCATGCCTCGTCGGTCGCATCATCAAGATCGGGGAAATCAATAAACCGGGTAATGGCAGCGTTGTTGACCAAGATGTCCAGCCCGCCCAATGTCTCAACGGTTTCTTTGACGAGTTGACGCGCATCCTGGTCTTTCCCTACATCGGCCTGGACAGGCTTTGCGGTCACACCGAACATTTCGGCTTGCTGGACTACTTCGTCGGCCCGAGTCTTTTCGTTGAGATAGTTCACGATCACTGAGGCACCGAGTTCAGCGAGTCGAAGAACAGTGGCCGCCCCTACGCCCCTACTGCTGCCAGTGACCAACGCCCGCTTTCCTGCTAATTGCATTACTGATCTCCTTAGGGGTTTTCCAGGACTCCCGGGATAGCTTTACCGAGGCTTCAACATGTGGTGGTGCATCCGGAGTTTGCGTTTTGCTCCTTATTGATGAGCGAGAGGTCCTGGCGCTTCAGTTCACCGTTGCCTTCTGACTCAGATCCGCAGCCGGCTATAGCCAGTCCAAGTACGAAGACCAGGGTTGTTGTCGCTACAGTTCGAGTCACTGCCACGGTAAGTCTTCGAGGTAAGGGGTGCTTCATACAGTCCCGACCCTAGTTGTCTCGGGCTGAGAGCGACTCGTGATGAATGGAGGTGACCTCTCGTTGGTCTAGTGCGCGTTTATAAAACCGAACTTCACGCATACGGCCACTTAAGCTGTCGACCTCGCCTGATCCAAGCCGTAGGGGATGATCGGTGGAAAG
The DNA here is from genome assembly GCA_964522375.1 of uncultured Chloroflexota bacterium. Classification (GTDB taxonomy): domain Bacteria; phylum Chloroflexota; class UBA11872; order UBA11872; family UBA11872; genus UBA11872. The sequence continues at coordinate 3,277 of CAZFVB010000088.1, read as the reverse complement.
GTCGTAATCTGCCGGGTCAAACGGTCCGGATGTTCCGACCTTCAGACCGTTGACGAAGATCTCGAGCCGGCGTCCAGACTTTACGGCTACTACGTGTTTCCATCCTGGACCCATGTCACGATCGTACGCGGCGTTTTGCCCGGCCCGAAAGCGATACACGCGTCCTCGGGAGCCTTGGTCACTGCGATACCCATCCCAGCAACTCGAGGTGGACGCAAACAACTCGCCTCCAAACACGGTCAAGCTTGAAGTGAGCGCCCAATCAGATACCCAATCCCGAGGTATGAGGATGCCAGGCACTCGTCCGGCAAGCGATCCAGGATCTACGTCCTCGTCTAGGAAGCGTTGCATAAGCTGCCAACGCGATTCGCGCTCTTGGCGATATACGTCGGCCCATAGCAGCGTTCCGCCGTAGAAACAGCCGTTGTAGGCTGCGAGCGCGGTGACCTCTCGGCTATCGCCAAGCTCTCCAGTGTCGCGCCATTTCCCATCTTCGAGTTTTACCACCCGTCCCAGCGGATTTGTTCCGATATGTATGGCGCCTCCGAAGACTCCAAGGCTATGAATCTCGTTGCAGCGCGCGTGGGTCCCTAGGGGGTTACCGAGGTCTTCCCATTGCTCTCCGTCAAATGCATGGACGCGGGCTCCTCCGGTTTCATCACCGATAGCGGGTTCGCCCTTGTGGGCCATAAACAGTCGACCGTCATGTACGGCCATCGGGAATCCCCGGTTCGTAAATTCTCCGCATGCGACCCACTTTTTGTTGCCTTCGTACACGTAGGCCCGACTGCGGTATGGTGCGCCGTCGTCGGGTCCGAGGGCGTAGAGCTGGCCGCGATAGGAGGCCAGGCTAGTGAGCCGGGGGTTTTCACCGGGTTGGCCACAGTCCTCCCATTCCTTGTTGCCCATATAGCGATACACCCGACCATAAGCCTCCTGCAGCAAAGCTTCTTCAACGGGATGGTCGGTTAGGGCCGAAAGTGAAACATCCCAGTTTGAACTGACGCCCTTTAAGGACCACGGCGCGCTAGCCCCATACCAGTTTGTTGTCGCTCCATAAAGATCTCCGTTGTGAACGACCATGCCGCCGACGCCTTGTGTTGGCTCGAATCCAAGACGACCACAGTCTTCCCACTGGTCGCCACCGATATAGCGGTACACATGGGAGGCTTCTTGAGGGCTTCGAACGTTGCTGCCGGAGGCGTAAAGCGATCCCTCGAAGACCGTGAGCGAGAAGAGTATGACATTGGTGGGACTGGGTTTTCCGCAGTCTTTCCAGGCACCATCCTTGGCGTCGTCGATTCCAAATGCGAGGCGTCGATCCGTCCCGATCGAGTTATACCCTCCGGAACTCGACATCAGGCTGAAGTTAAATCCACGGCGCATGTCTGGATTGAACTTGCTCACGATATCGCCGTGTACGTCATCGACGTCTTGGTCGGTATGGATGAGGGCACAAAACGAGAAGTCCTCACGTCCTGGATTGATCGACGAGCTGGTCGGGACTTCGATGTGTTGGCCCCGACCTTCGAATGTGCTTGTGTCGAGGTCTACGCCATGGTTGATGCCATGATTGCCGCTGCCTGAGTGGTCCTGACTATCACCGAGAAGCTTCCAATATCCGACGAG
>CAZFVB010000088.1:0-1548 GCA_964522375.1 uncultured Chloroflexota bacterium | reverse complement strand
AGTGTGAGGATGTAGCGCATTGGGTCACGTGCTCCAGGCAAGCCCAGTTGGAGCCACTATGCCAAGAATGTACGTGGCCGGCCAACAGGACTGTGCGTGGCACGGCAGACGCAAGCTGATCCTGAATGAAGCTGGTGCTGTTACTGTCTGACGACGTGGCCTCTTACACTGGTCGTGTTCTGGGAGATTTGATTCGGAATGCCAGCATCCAACGTTGATCCGCACGCACGGGCGGTGTTTGATGACGCGATCGTGATTGACGGTCTCGATGTGAGCGATTTTTCCCGGCCTGAGGTGTTAGAGGATCTGTCTGCTGGCGGTGTGACGGCTATCAATGCAACCGCTGCGGTCTGGGAAGATTTTGAACAGGCGTTGGAAAATCTGAGCGCCTGGTATGAACGGTTTGAACTGTATGCCGACTGGATTCGACCGGGACGTTCGACCGATGACATCCGGGCCGCAAAGCGTGAGCAGCGCACGGCTGTGATCTTTGGGTGGCAGAACGCTGCGCCGTTTGGAACTGATCTGCGGAGAGTCCAGCAGTTTCATGAGCTGGGACTTCGGGCTGTGCAACTCACGTATAACGAGCGAAACCTTTATGGCAACGGATGCTGGGAGATTACGGACGATGGGTTAAGCAGGATCGGTCGTGATCTAGTTCACGAGATGAATGACGTGGGAATCCTGATTGATCTTTCGCATTGTGGCGATAGGACAACGCTTGAGACGATTGAGTATTCGAAGCGTCCCGTGGCCATTACCCATGCGTACTCACGCACCACATTTGCCCATTCCCGCAACAAGGATGACACCGTGATCAGGCGGTTGGCTGAGCGTGGCGGGGTTATTGGCACGAATGCGTTTCCGAATCACTATCCAGCAGGCTTCGAAGCTACGGTGGACGACTTTGTTACTGCGATGGAATACCTGATTGATTTGATTGGGGTCGAGCATGTAGCGATCGGGACTGATTTTTGCATGGGCCGCGACCAGGCCTTCTTTGACTGGATCACGGCCTCGCATGGCCGGAAGGTCTTTCGCGACATGGCACCTGCCCCAACCCCATATCGCCATTTGCGGGGTTTCGAAAGTCCTCGGCAATTCGTCAACATCGCTGACCGTCTTGTCCAGCGTGGCCATACCGATAACGACATCCGTGCGCTCCTCGGCGGAAACTGGATGCGCTTGTTCGACGAGGTGTGGGGTAAGACAGGGTAGACAGGGCATTGGATGAACCGGCACCTGCGAGCGTATCTGGGGTGGCAAGGCACGAGGGTTAGGCTCTGTACTTGTGCCGAAAGTCTCAGAGCGCACGATGGAACGTGCGGTGCGCCCACTGTTGCAGCCTGCCCAATCCCTGGCGGTGAGGGTCATTGAGTAGGGGTATGTGCGATTGCGGTGAGCCTCCCATTCATGTTGTGAGACGAGCCACTGCGGTTTCGTTGAGTTCGACGCCGAATCCAGGTTTGTCCGATAGGTGCATTTTTCCGTTCACCGGCATAACGCCGTCTCCGTACAGGTCAGCGACCTCATCAAGGGATCCTGAGA
>CAZFVB010000087.1:0-5271 GCA_964522375.1 uncultured Chloroflexota bacterium | reverse complement strand
GGAACAGAACGACATAATCCGATGTTTGAAACACTTGAATATTCTGATTGTAACCGGCAGGCAAAACCGGTGGTCCGGCATTAAATCCAAGAAGACATCGTTCCGCCAACCCGCGATCCTCGTAGCTAATCGGGTGACTCCCCCCGCCCCGATAGCGAATGGGGCGCTCACCAGGCATGTCTCGACCGTAGGAACCAATCTGATGAAGGGCACCAGGCGCCAGTGCTGGGAGTCTTCCATTCGGAGGATCCGTCAGGAGTGACGCTCGGAGACCTTCAACGACTGCAGCCCCTTGGTCAAACCAAAACTGGTTGTAGGCACCCACTTCACCCGGTGGGGGTTCTTCATCGACTCGAACCGCCGCCGCTTGCAGGGCCGCCGCCTCTTCAGCAGTCAGTACGGCCTTATCTCCAAGTTCCGTTGGCCGTTCGAGTGGCGTAATCGTCCGGAAGTCCCAGACGCCTTGAAGGTCGGGACGGCCATCGGCAAGACGAGGCACCTCGTTGGTAGACTGCGCCATCGCTGTCGACGCAGCAACACTGACAACAATCATCAGACCAAGCAGCACACGATTTCTCATCGACTTTATCCTCGCTTCCTTCCGTCTAACATAGCCTCGAAGCCCGTCTCATTATGTTATTTCACTCCAGCCCGGCATCCGTTGTAACCACACGGCGTTCACACTAATCCACGCGCTCCCAGCGAACCGTCCCGGCATTAGTGAACGGTCCACCATCAGTCGAAATTCGCGTTCGCACCTCATAGGCGTAGGGCGAAGTAATAAAACTACGGCCCGTCAAGTGCACACCACTTCCGTTGACGGTAACCGGCGGGGCAAACCAGTGGAGCGAAAAATATCCCCCTCGGTCACCAGCCACTGGACCAATCTTCACCAACTCAAACCCTCGACTATCATCCTCGATCCGTACCAGGTTACCCGTTCTGCGATCATAAATAACCAGCGACGTAATCGCGACTGATCCATCCGGCACTGTGACTTCAAGATCACTCTCGTAGGTGCACCCATCATCATGGGCAAACGTCTCAGTCCCGTAAATCTCACCGGCAGGCCCCAGTGCTGTCTCGGGTAATACCCCCTCGACTTGCCACTCACCGAGAAAATAATGAGGATTGAACAGAGCATGGTCGTCGTGGTCACCTTCAGACTCCTGCCCGACCGTTGGTCGACGCAACGCATTTAGCCTGTCATTCAGCGCCAGTTCCTGTTCCGTTAAACACTCGCCTGGAACCGGTGTTTCACCAGCCTGTAGTTTTACGATCGGTTCCGCCTCAACCTGCTCTGCCGTTTGCGCAGTCGCAGAGACCCCCATTCCCACGAGGACCGACAGCACGACCCCAATACGGCACATCTTCGCAACTTCTACTCGCATGTGTCCGCCACCCCTATGACCCCCAACAGATTAATCCGGGACTCAGCATCTGTCTCGATCAGGGCGCCTTTCACGAGGACCTTTCGACCTTCTTGAAGTTCGCCCGTCGCATTAACCTGCTCGGGTGACGTAAATAATCGCCGGTCGGCTGACGCCAAGAGCCCTTCTGCATCAAGGAAATCCGCAACACCGATTAATTGAAACGTCCCGGAACCGAGTGCCGTATTACGAGCTACTTGGATCTCGGATCGGTTAAAGACACCTGCTTCTATCACGGCAGGCTCAGGCGCCTGAACCAACCACCATTCCGCCGCGTCGCCAGAACGCCGCTCCACACACCCCACAGTCTGGACAATATTCACCGCGGGCCCTGACGATTGTTGACCTTCAAGCAGACTGGGGTTTGCCCAGACCACCGCCATACATACCGCCATCCACGGTCCTAACCGATTCCTCGTCACTCGTGTCTCCGTTCAAAAAAAAACGGGGTCGACGCGGTGCGCCGCGTAACCCCGTTGGCAAGTCATGACTCGCCCGTGTAACTCTCGTGTGCTAATCCTGTGTCGAACCAGACTCATCCACGATGTATTTAACGCTCGTCAAGAACATGTCATCCCAACTCTGCTCCGACCAGTACACCTCTTTATGGGGAGCCGGATTCGCTCGGTTCCTCCGTGAGTTGTCATAGCGTGACACGGATTTGACAGTACTACCGGCCGGCACGCGAATCGGCTCCTCAAGCTGGTATTCAAACTGCCAATCGAAGTCGTAATTCGGCACCCGTAGCAGGATCTCTTCCCGCCCGTCTGGATACGTCAGCACATAGGTAAAGTCGTTGCCGCGGACGTGTGCATGCACAAAGAGCGACTGAATCACGGCATCGTTCTGAAACGCGCCGATTCCCGTCACCGTCCAATTCGCCTCATTTGGTGGAATCGATCCCAACAACGGGTTGAGTCCCTGTCCCACCTGATTAGTCTGACGGGCAGCCGCACGTTCTTCCAAGGTCATCGTCTGCACCAACTGGGCTCCTTCAGAGGTGTACTCATTCAGCGAGAGACTGCGCTCAAATGATGAGCCGACCTTGTCTTCGTCAGCGTACCACGCGCCGATCGACGGCCGAGCAGTTTCGGGTTTTCCAGTGGCCTGAAAGTGCAGATTCCAAATGATGTAATCAAACAAATCTCCACGAATTTGTCTGACTTGATTGTCCCTAGTAACCTCAGCGCCGACACCAGGAATATAGGGTCCAAATCCCTCGCGAGCCAGACGCGCCTGCGCTTGGGCATCGGCGTCCGTGTCAACTCTCGCCGTCCTGTCTCGAGATGCCAGAACATTGAACTGGTCAGTGTCAACGTCAGCATCAGGGTCAGGGACTGGCACTAGGTCCACCATGGGGCCGCCTGGCCACGCAGGGCCGTGCCCAAGCTTCATCCCTGGTGGCATATTGACCAGGCCCGTCGTAATGTGATGGACCACTGCATAATTACCCGGACGCACTTCAACTGCCGAGACATTCAGGACATCGTCAAACGGTAATTCTGAATACAAGTTAAAGTTCGGCGTCTCACCATCAGCCTCAACGTTCCACTCAATAGGCAAATCCATGACATAGTCAGGGTACACGCCAGACGGGTGGCTCCAGCCAGCTTCAGAGAATTGCGGTGGGGCCGGCGCGGCACCATCACCTTGGGGCGCTCCACCATCGGCCCAAGCCACAATCGTCGCGATCTCTTCGTCAGTCAGGCTAATGTCGTTCGAAAATTTACCAAACCGAGGATCAGCAAACCACGGGGGCATTTCCCGAGATTCGACTTTTGATTTGATGGCGCGCGCCCACGGCCTGGACTCGTCGTATGTCAGTAGCGACATCGGGGCCACCTGATTGGGACGGTGGCAACTCGCACAATTGTCGAGCAAAATCCGACCTACGTCCTGATTAAATGTAGGCGTATCTTCAGCGGCACGGGTGGGTTGCGCCACCAGTAGCAGCGCCACCATTACCTGCTTGAGTCTTAAACACCATACCTTGTATTGACTAGTCAATCCCAACAATTCATGTTTCTTTTTCAAAAGCTTTGTCTATGACCCCTCGTCATTCATGCGGCGTTCGGCCTCCCGAGCCCCGCGCAAGACGTTCTGAAGTCCATAGTTGCCTTCATGGCATGCGTATTCAAACAGCGTGTTTTCATTCCGAGACATCGTACTCACCGCTCTGATTGGTTCTGTGAATGTCACCGAGTCGTCGATAAGAAACTCATAGAGTAGTGAATCGTCGGCCGTCCGCGTGAATCGCTCCACGAGCCGCAAGGTCTCACCACTACCGATCCAACTCGTCGGACCGGGATTAAAACTCGCCGTGTTGCCGGTGAAATTCGTCGTCTCCACGACTAACGTTTCTCCATCCCAGTGCCCTCGTGAATCACCGAGCCACTGACGAATAGTCGAACTGAGATGCGGCCGGCCATCCATCACCACCCGTCGAACGTCGTGCACCATCTCATTCACGATCACAACGTACTCGTCATTCTGGAAGATTTGGATATTGTTGTTGTAGGCACTCGAGATCATCGGTGGTCCTGTGTTAAAACCAAGCAAACACCGCTCGGCAAGCCCTCGATCCTCCGGCCCATCGGGGATCACAACACCGCCAGTCCGAAGTCGCACCGGCGGAACGGCCGGGGCAAATTCGCTGTTCGCACGGTCCGCATCGACATACCGCACAATCCCAGGCTGTAACGCTGGTATGCGACCATCCGCAGGTTCAACAATCAACGACGTTCGCCGGCCGTCCACCACAGTGGACCCGCGATCAAACCAGTGCTGGTTGTAGCCCCCGACACTCCCGGGCGGAGGCGCCCGGTCGATGGTCCGGTCGGCCGCGCGCTGTTCCAGCTCAGCAACGTCTTCATCGGTCAGTGTGGCTTGCCCGGCAAACTCAGCCGGACGCTCGAGCGGTGTAATCGTCCCGTAGTCCCAAACCCCCTGGAGGTCCGGATGCCCACTCGCGGTCTTCGGCGAACTCCACGCTTCAGAATTGCTGTTCTGCTCAGCCAAAATCCCAGCTGACAGTCCCAACCACACACTCACAGCGAGAACAGTTACGCTAGAACGGTTCAGCATTTGGCCCATCCCTTCCCTATCCCCAACCTGAAAGTCCATTGACGAAAAAAGGCCAGCCCGAGCCTCTGTCTGGCTCGCGCTGGCCATTCGTTTCCTTTAACGTTCCCCCCTTAAGGGGAGCACGTACCGATATCCCAGTCTCATTCTAGAATTGGAACTGAGCACCAAATTTCACGAACCGCGCCAGCAAAATACTCGTTGGCCGGGTCCACTGCGGTCCATAGGTCGTGTTCAGACCAAGCGGCGCAGAATTGTTGAACATATTGTACGCATCAAACATGATCTTGAACCGCTGACCACCATTCATATCGAGAATCTTGGTCACACGAATGTCCAACTGATTAAGACGGTCGGCATACATCGTGCCCGGTTCCACCAGATGCACTTCGGCAGACCCACCTGACAGCGGTCGGCCCAAGCCGGTCACGTCGGCATCAGAAACCGTCCAGAGCGCCGTGATCGGCGTGCCTGGGAGATTCTGTAAGGATCCGGAAACCTGAATGTCATACGGCATCGTGTAGGCACCGTTCAGCTTCCACTCGGGGTTCCAGAATGGCGGGCTGACCGCGCAATGGTGCCCGACGGGCAGCAGTGTGTCAGGATTGGAATCTTCGTCGTAGTCCCAACCACCAGCAGACCCGGACCCACCTTCCTGCACCACCACCCGCGGTGAAACAGATGGACTATCCAATCGCGCGTTGCAATCGTTAAACGCGCTGCGCCCCGTGCTCACACCACCGTAAAAGAACAAATTGCT
>CAZFVB010000086.1:0-5282 GCA_964522375.1 uncultured Chloroflexota bacterium | reverse complement strand
ATGTCCTCGAGCATGGCCATACCCGGGTGCCCGATGATTACTGTACGACGGATGGGCACCAATTAGGGCGATGGGTCGCACAGCAACGTGAACGTTTCCATATGTTTGGTCAAGTTGAGAAAGAGGCTCGTATACCTCAGACATGGGGAGCGAAGACTTCAGAAGAGAGACGGGCGGAGATTCAAAGAAAGGTAGAGATTGCAAAACAGAGACGGGCGCAGACTTCAAAACAGAGACATGCGGAAATGATCCCGCTAGACGACGAGAGATCTGGAGTGCTGAAGACAAGGCTTAGTGAATGGGCACATCAGAGCTGGCTTCATCTAGCGCGGCGGACGAGAACTCCACAGGAGCGGGATTCGCTGCCGCCAGAAATCCAGAAGACTAGCCAGAGGATTTATCCCTGGATGGCCCCAAACCGGTACCCATCGGCCGGTTCTAACCAGCACTCCGGCTATCACGACCAAGACATAGTCCATCGATCAACCGTGTCCAAAATAAGGCGTAGCGCAGAAGCTCCGCTCCCAACCCTTGGCTTTCCAGCAATGCCAAACAACGGCCTTGGTTCTGGAGGGCGAATGAGGGTTGGGGGGTGTAGTTGCTTCAATAGAGGGAATCCCAAGAACCCCTGGATGTTGCGCCAGCCTAATGGAACCTGTCACACAAATAATTTGGTTCCAGGACATCGCCTCAGGCGGGTAGTCAGAGAGGGACAAAACCGCTGCTGGCAGTACGACCACGAAGGGCGCGAAGTTAGGCTGACCGAGAATTAGGTGGAGGACCGACTCGCCAGAGGGTTTCTGGCGTACTTGCGTGTGGACAAGGATGCCGACAACTGTTTTCCGTGTTCCGACATGTTGGCTGGCTTCATCCCATAGGATTGCTCCGGGACATATATCGGCTGTCAGTGATGGCGGGATCAGAATGTCCTGCCCGGCACGGATGATGTCTGGATTAGCGATCAAATTCATGGCCGCCAGCAGGTGCACATCTGTATTGTGCCGCTTTGCTATCGAGGAGAGCGTGTCACCGGCCCGTACATTGCCGGTACGCAAGAAGACCGCATTCGAAGGGTGATTACAGCTTCCATCGCCGTACGAGGTGCCGAAGGGATACAAGGGGCGACTGCTGCCGCTATACACGCCACCTTTATTTCGACAGGCCACCGCAAGGGACTTCGCGAGGGGCTCGGGCCAGCCTTCGGGGCACATGGTGTACGGACCACGCATTCCAACATCCATATGCGGACTCCACAGCATGCAGTGGGGATGGGGGGATTGATAGTGACCTTGCGCCGCGGCTTTCTCTGTCACCGCGGTGTCCGGGGTCCCAGGCTCAACCGTGCGTTCCGTCAGCACCACGGTCGGCTTCGGTTCAAGCTTTGGGACCTCGATTGTCTCCGGTGTTTCGCCCGGATGGCAGGCTGCCAGGAGACTGCTCAGCAGAATGATCAGCAGGACGTATCGCATCAAGTAGCTATGTCCGGATAGAGCCACATTGCTAATAACGTTGGATCCATAAAATACGTGATTCGGGGATGGAAATTCAGTCTCATCACTATAATTTGACATTTTGACATGTCAAATATATAATATAGGTATATGTGGAGTTGTGATGAGGGCCTGTGCCGGGCAAATTCAGACAGAAATCATCTCCCGAGGATATTCCCGGGTACAAGCTGGAAGAGCTTGCCGCGCGCACAGGTCTTAACCCCCGCACCATTCGGAGCTATATCGCGCAAAAGCTCATGGCCGGCCCCGGGTCGAGGGGCCGAAACGCCAGATACTCCGACAGTCAGTTGGCGCGACTGCTGGCAATCGTGGAACTTCGGAATGAGAGAGGTCTCAGTCTTGACAAAACCCGACAACTTCTTGCCACGATGACGGAGACCGAAATCCGAGATCTGGTCGGATTGGGTCCACCAGAAGCAGGTCCCACAGCAGCCGACACCGAACGGTCAATCGCACGATCGGCTCTTCAGTACCTGGACGAGGTGTTGGGGACTGCGTCACCCAAGACGCTGTCCTCAACCGCCCATGATGGAAGCATCGCGGCTGGTCCGACAGGACCTATGGGAGACATCGAGGCCCCTGGCCCAAGCGGAATTCCCGATCAATCCGAGACTCGCTATCAGCGGATATTGGAACTACTCGACACGACTGAGGATGCCGATGCACTGGAACTGACCGGCAGATCGGCCCGGGTTCCATCGGCGGCCCGACGACTGGCCAGGGCCGAACCCTCATATGACATTGAGATAACACCGGACATATCGATCCGGGTGAAGGGTAAAACCGACCCTCAGGCCCTGAGGCGCCTGGAACGGCTCGCCGACTATTTTCGGCACGCGTTGACTGGAGGTTTTGATGACCAACGCTTTGACGACAAGTAACCACGGGAACGACCAACTGACATTGCGAGCTCGCTTTGACCGATCCTTTGTTTGGAAACAGGGCAATTCTGTCCGGTACCTGCTGGTGGATATCTCGGCCCCTGAAGCGGAGCGGGCCGATGGTGTGATTGACCAGCCGCTCAACATCGCCCTGGTCATCGATAGATCCGGGTCGATGCAGGGGGTACCGCTGGCCGCGGCCAAGCAGGCAGCTGACGGGGTTGTGCAATCGCTTTCGGCCAGTGATCACCTGTCCCTCGTGTCGTTTGACCACTCAGTGGAAGTCCACGCGATGTCGGTGCGAATGGACGAGGAGGGCAAAGCAAGATTACGGCGGGAGATATCGGCGCTGTCTTGCGGGGGCACCACAGACCTGTGCGCCGGATGGCTTGAAGGTGCGAGATGTGTTGCCGCAGGAATGGAAGCTGCGCCCAACGCCCTGCATCGGGTCGTGCTGCTCTCCGATGGACATGCGAATCACGGCATTGTCGATGCGCGCGAACTCGCTGGCCACGCAAGGGAATTGCGAGATCGGGGCCTTTACACGTCCACGGTCGGGATCGGTGATAACTACTCAACAGCGCAGATTCAAACCATTGCCGAACATGGTGGCGGTCGGCTCCATGACGCGGAACGACCCGAGGAAATTATCGAGGTCGTGGTGGCCGAACTGCGCGAGGTGCTCATGACCACTGCAGAAGATGTCACGCTGTCCGTCAGCTACCCGCCGCAAATGCAGGTCGAGGTTTTGGGGACCTATCCCGTAGTCACTGATGCTGTCGGCACAACATGTTCAGTTGGCCCAATGCTCGGTGGCGCGTCGCGCCAAATCGTATTCAAGACCACCTCACCGTCCGGAAAGCCAGGAGCCGGCCTCGCGTTCAACATCCACGCATCGTGGAAGGAACCGGGGAGCAATGCGGTGCGTCGAACCGATCCCCTGGGGATTGCACTGACGTACGCACCTGCTGACATGAACACAGGTCAGGAGCGCGACATGTCAGTCAGCCAGGATGTCGCAACAATCTGGCACGCATTCCTTGTGCAACAGGTCGCGAGCATGAATGAAGAGGGTCGACTGGCGGAAGCCAGAGATTTCATCGGATTCCAGTTGAAGTATTTTGAGCGATACTGCGAGGGATTGGCTGGAACGACGTCTCTGGTTGCGCAACTGCACCAAGTGGCATCGGTGTCACAGCAGCAATGGAGTCCACGAGCCGCTAAAGAGATTTATGTGAGGCACCACAAGGGTAGTCGCAAACAGGCCGACCATCGGAGTGCTAAACGGGCGGACTGGGATGAGTACCTGCCTAAACACGTAGGTGATTCCAAACCCGGAGACCGACATTCACCTCACCCATAAATTAGCCGCCCATCGTCGTACTAGTCCATGTCCAAGAGCTACTGACGGAACGAAAACAATTGGACTTTTTGCAACGGAGAACTGCCCATGCCACAGACGCCAAACACCCAATCACTCATCCTGATCGGCGATTCGATCTTCGACAACGCCGTTTACGTGGAACCGAATGAGCGATGTGTCACCGACCATTGCCGAGCACTCCTACCCGACTGGAATGTCCGGTTATGGGCCGTCGATGGAGCCATCGCAGCTGACATTCCACTTCAGGTTGAGAGCCACGAAACACCGCCGAACGCTGTGGCTGTCATGAGTGTTGGCGGAAATGATGCGTTGGCCTACCGGGAACTCATCTTGGGAGATATGCCCCCGGTCGTTCCCACCGACTTGTTCGCTCATCTTCATCCCATCATCGAAGACTTTCGTTCCGCGTATACCAGAGCGTTGGACGCCGTCCAATCCCGAAACATTCCATTGACAACCTGCACGATCTACAACGGGAATTTCCCGGAGCCCCAGCAGGCCGCCGCCTCGACGGGCATTGCGCTGTTCAACGATGTGATCTCCCGAGAGTCCCGGCGACGAAACTTGCCGGTGCTTGAGCTTCGCGACATCTGCAGCGACCCCGTCCACTACGCGAACCCCATCGAACCATCGGAGTCCGGAGGCCTCGCGATCGCTGAAGCGATCACAGATGCATACGAGAGCACCGAAAAATCCTGAGAATTGAGTCCCGCTGTTGCTGGAGCGGCAAACGGGATTCGAACCTGTAACCCTACTCGTTGGCAAGGACGTGATACTTTCAAAGACAAGGACTGGCAGAAGGATTACGGATGAGAACCCGGTTGTTTTTTGAAGCGCATCGCAGTATCTGCCTGCGGCGAAACGTCATTAGGGGCCTGTCTGCGATTGTCCTTACCACCGTTATAACGACCCAAGCTGCGTGCGGATCCGACGGGGAAATCAAACGCCAAGACCTCTCGGTCATCAAGCCAGAAAGCTGCGCAGTTAATTCATGTTGACATCAATCAGGTTGGATTACCGCCGACTCCGAACTGAGTCTCCGGTCAGCAACTTGTCGTAGATGGTGGACTGCGCATCGCCGGAAGGTGGCGGTGGTGGCGGAGGGGAACAGGCGCAGATGTTTGTAAACAAAAAACCCCAAATAAGAGCCGCGACAACCAATCCGGCTAGCAGGAAGGGCCGGACGTAGCGCAAGCGCACCGATCAGTCCTTTCCGTAATTATTCGATACCGAAGTATCGCGCCGCGTGGCAACTTTGGCCACGGTTTCCGTATTGGTACGCTGCTGATCCAGCCACGTATCCATGAGTCGACATGCGCATCGAACACATCGCAGTCTTCCCTATCAGTAGTCCACTGCCATATCCATATGGAATTTCCACGAGAATCGCAACAGCCAGGACCGCAACACTCGTTCGTATCCAGACTACTGACGGGTATGAAGGATGGGGAGAAGCGGCCGGAACACCTAACGAAACAGCCCAGACGCTTCGCACTGCGCTGATTC
>CAZFVB010000085.1:3951-5872 GCA_964522375.1 uncultured Chloroflexota bacterium | reverse complement strand
ATGATCAACACGAAAAATCCATTGCAGAGGTCGTTAGAAAAATAATGCCTGACGTCGCCATTTCTGAAAGCGCAGACATCCTGCCGCTGATTGGCGAATACGACCGTACAAGCACAACCGTCATTAACGCGTTTCTGCAACCAGTCGTGGGCACCTACCTCCAACGCCTTGACACCGCACTTCGATCTCGAAACACAGATGCCGCGCTCTTAATGTTGCAATCGAGTGGCGGAGTTATTCCGGCCGCCACCGCCGCCCAACGTCCCGCATTTGTCCTTGAGTCAGGACCAACGGCAGGCGTGATGAGCGCTGCCCAACTGGCCCGTGACCTTGACCTGCCCCACGTCATTGCCTTCGATATGGGCGGGACAACCGCAAAAGCCGCGGTGATCAAACACGGTGAACCTGCATTCACACCGGAACTGGAAGTCGGGGCTGGGATGAGTTCGAGCTCTCGGCTCACACGAGGAGCCGGCTATCTTCTACGGACACCTTCTATCGATCTGGTTGAAATCGGCGCCGGTGGCGGCAGCATCGCAAGCGTAGATGAAGCTGGGGGCATCTCTGTAGGCCCGACGAGCGCTGGAGCCGATCCTGGCCCAGCCTGTTACGGTCTCGGTGGACGTAATGCGACGCTCACCGACGCGACTGTCGTCCTCGGCCATATCAACCCATCCTCTCTACTCGGATCATCAATGACTCTCGATGCAAGCGCGGCCGAGCGAGTCGTTGAGAAAAACATTGCCCGACCGCTCGGGACGAGCCTCATCGAGGCCGCAGATGCGGTCCATCGCATAGCCGCTGCTGAGCTTGCCCGCGCTATGCGCGCTGTCACGAGTGAGCGAGGCATCGACCCCGAAATGTTTACGCTTATCGCGTTTGGCGGCGGCGGGCCAGGCATGGCCGCTGCTCTGGCCAATACACTGAACGTCCAACGCATAGTTATTCCCCCAGGCCCTGGCGTCTTTAGCGCCACTGGCCTTCTCGGTGCCGACCTAAGGTGGATGTCTACTCAATCAACCCAGATCAACCTCACCTCGCCAGACGCCGTACGGTGTCTGGCTACAGAACTCAAAAAGCTACAGGCCCGATGTACCTCCCTCGCCAAGACAGGCGGCTTCCACCAGCGCGACCTTAGCTTCGAGATGGTGGCTGACTGTCGTTATTTCGGACAGTCCTTCGAACTCGGGGTACCAATCCCTCCGGGTCGAATCACGAAACGGTCGGTGTCCGAAATCTGCACTTGTTTCGAGTCCCTTCACCTGGACATGTACGGACATCGAGATCCTGACGGACGAATTTTCGCCGCCGCACTCAGGGTGACAGCCGTACACCCGTCCAGTCCGGTCCGGATGACTGAAGCTCTGGAGCCTTCACGGCACATTAAGCATCGAAAAGCGTGGTTCAACGGCACCTGGCAGCGCACACCTATTCTTCGTCGAGGCGACGTCCGTGTTGTCGACGGTCCAGCTATTGTTGAGGACTACGATGCGACGACAGTCGTCCCACCAGGGTGGAAATGCTCACGACAAGACCTCGGTGGCCTAGTACTTGAGCACACGTCATGACAGGTCATGCCGAAGCCCCACGTTCCGTTGATCGGGAAATATTTCGCCACGCCGTGTCATCGTTAGTCGATGAAATGGCTGTAGCTCTTATTCGAACCGCACGTTCCACCAACTTAAAGAATTCCATGGATCTCTCTGCAGCCCTCTGTGATCCGCAAGGACGGTTAATCGCACAGGGCCTAACGCTCCCCCTGCACCTCGGATCCGTTCCTCACGCGATGCGAGCATTTCTCGATCGCTTTGGTGAGGAACTGAAGCCGGGGGATGTGTATGTGCTTAACGATCCTTATGCAGGAGGAACCCACCTCCCAGACATGTATGTCACACAACCTGTTTTCCGCGACCAACACCTC
>CAZFVB010000085.1:3459-3941 GCA_964522375.1 uncultured Chloroflexota bacterium | reverse complement strand
AGCATCGCCCACCTCGCGGTCATTGGAGGGAAAACTGCTGGTGGAAACGGATGTGATGCCTCAGAAATCTTCCTAGAAGGCTTGTGCCTTCCTCCTGTCCGTCTCATGGATGGAGGGGATCACGTCACGCATGTGTGGCAACTAATCGAACGTAACGTACGAGTACCGGTTCAAGTTCTCGGCGATCTGCGCGCACAACTTGCCGCCGGTCATGTCGGTGCACAGGGTCTCCTCACGCTTACTGAGGACTTTGGCCCCCACCAGTTCGAGTCCCTCAGTCAGGCTGTATTGGACTATGCCGAAGCACGAGCCCGAGCGGCTATTCGTGAGATTCCAGATGGCGTTTATGAATTCACCGATCACCTGGACGACGATGGGATCGATCCAGACCCAATCCCCATTCACGTAGCCCTAAGAATCCGAGGTGACCGACTGACGGTGGACTTCACCGGTTCCGGACCGCAGGTTCGTGGTGCAATCAA
>CAZFVB010000085.1:0-3449 GCA_964522375.1 uncultured Chloroflexota bacterium | reverse complement strand
GCTGCGTCATGCCTCCCGACATTCCCAACAATGAGGGCTACTTCCGTCCAATCCATATCGTCGCTCCTCCAGGCTCCATCGTTAACCCAACCCGACCTGCAGCGGTCGCCGCACGGGGACTTACCGGATTTCGGATCGCGAACACCGTGATGGGCGCCTTGGCCCAAGCATTGCCCGATAAGGTGCCCGCGGCCGAAAGCGGCGGTGACACCGGAGTCAGCATCGCTGGATATGACAGGAACTCCCCATTCGTACTTCTTGAATTTCTTTTTGCCTCGTGGGGAGGCCGTCCTTTCGCAGACGGCGTTGACGGTGCCTCAAGCATCGTCGTCAATTTCTCGAACAATCCCGCAGAAGTCATCGAGTCTGAGTTGCCCATCGCAATTGATCGCTACGAATTCGTCCCCGACAGTGGTGGCTCCGGACAGTTCCGAGGAGGCTTAGCAATTGAGCGACACTATCGACTGCTCGCCGATCAAGCCACGCTTCAATTGCGCTCTGACCGTCAAAAAACAGGACCCTATGGCCTCAACGGCGGCCTGCCAGGAGTGCCCTCTCGAAACACGTTAGTACGCAACGGGCGTCGAATAGCTCTTGCTAGCAAGACCACAACCGTAATGCTTCGGGGAGACCGCTTTGAACACCAAACTGCAGGGGCCGGTGGTTGGGGTCCGCCCCACCGTCGATCGACGTCCGCCCGTCAACGTGATCTCGAAACCGGCAAAGTCACCAGCTAGAAGGTCAAGATGATGACCCCAGAACACCGAGGTATCAGGCAAGCACGACTCTTTCGAGTCATGGCTGTCGCCTCCCTCACAGCAATAACCTTCGGCATATGTACAGGTGTCCTCACCGATGCGATCGACACCCCTTTCTTTCGAAGACTTTCGCCAACCCACGCAATCGACTACCCGATCTGGATTATTAACTCCTCCCTTGTCGGGATATTGACAGGGGCCAGCTACTACGCCCGACAGAACCATCACATACATAGCAACGTAATTGTCTCGGGCGGTTTTCTGACGACTTTTGCTCTTTCATGCCCCCTGTGTAACGGCCTAATCGTTGGTATGTTCGGGTCCGCTATTGCAGCAACTATCGTCGACCCTGCCCGACCATTTGTCGGTGCTTTCGTCGCCATACTTATGTTCGTGCAGCTATGTCGACACCTCCATGGAATACATGTCAGCTGTAAGAAGTGCGCTGGTCACCAAGCCGTGGAAAAGCCAGACGGATCAATACCTATCAGGCCAACAACAGTATGAATCCATCTGTGGGAACAAGACATCAAGCATCTCAGCATCCCGCCTAGACAAACGAACGCTGTGAACAGCTCGAAGTTCGGTAGCACTTCGATATCCAAAAATGATTTCCGCCAGTCTGGACGTCTGGAGACGGACAACCTGAGGAAGGCCATGCCCACCAAGCATTAGGTAGCCCACACCATGTTCGGTCCGAACTGCAACCCGCTCAGGTCTGGACGGGTCAAGTAGGGCCGCCTGCTGGCCAACATACGAGTCCAGAGCCTTCAGTACTGCGTGTGGATCAGAGATACGAACCATCTGTGCTTGCCCTACCGGGCGTACAACGTTGACCGTGGTCTCATGATTCGCCAAGTAACGACCCACCGTTCCTTCAGGATGTAAGTGGAATGTGATCCCAGCGACACGGCGCTTGACCGCTACATCGGCTATCGCCGAGACAAGCGCGGCCGCGGCCCTATAAGAATCCGCATGGGCATCAGCAACCGAAATCTCGCACACACCCATCTCTTGCGTGGATGAGTGAGCCACGGACTCATCGTCGCAGGTGCAATATCCGACCACACGACCCCCAGAGTCAGCGACAACCAATGACCACGTCTTAAGCCGCCCAAAGTAGGTGCCTTGCCGAGGCCCAGGCCATCGATCAGGGACGCGTACTCGTGAACCGTTCACCGAGGACGTCGCCCGGTTATACACCCGAGCCATAGCCGGCCAATCGCCCTCGTCAGCCAGTCGCACAGAGTGACTAGACATGGCCAACTTAGCCACACCAGTGGCGATTGTGATGGTTATCTCCGGCATGACAGTCACATAGCCCCACCGGTGATAAAGGTCAGGGACCCCCCCGTATAACGTTGACATCATCAGCCTCCGGGCCTCAGACCGACGCAATGCCGCCTCCAACATGAAACGCATATGACCTTGCTTTTGATGGGCATCAGCCGTGTGAACACCAACGACACCAAGACTGGTGAGTTCCGCCCCATGAAGCCGATGAGCTACATCAACCGTCTGCATCCAACTCACAAGCTCATCGCCGACATGTACTTGCACCTCTTCCCAGGGTCGACCAAGCTCATGAGGCTCGAATCGAATAGTCCGGGCATGCACTGAACTAAATCGAGCCACCCGTCAAGGCAGCAAGATTCTTCACGGCACGTTGGATTCGCACCTGGCAACGATCGCGTCCGAGAACCTCCATCGTGGCAAAGAGCGGTGGGGTCGCCCGTCGTCCGGTCACGGCAACGCGAACAGGCATAAATAAGTCGCCCGCCTTCCAACCTAACTGGCCAGCAAGGTCACGCATCTGCTGCTCAAGTGTCGCGTCATCATAGGATTCCGCCTGAGCAATGAGTTCGCTGACACGTACCAAGGCCTGCGCAGTCTCCGACGGGTCGTGCTTCGTAAATTTGGCTTGCCGCATATCAGGATTGAGATCCTGGTCGATGAAAAAGTCCATCAACTCTGCCGTCTTGTTGAGATGAGATAGGCGCTCCTGTTCGAGCGCAAGTGCCGCAGCAAAGTAGTCATGATCAGCCGGGCCAATCGTTAAACCATCTGCAGCCGCATATGGCATCGCCCGCGCGGCAAGATTATCTATGTCCAAGCCGCGTATCCACACGCCATTGAAGTGATCAAGTCGTTGCGTATCAAATACAGCATCGGCTCGATTCACCCGTTGGAGCGAGAATTCTTGAACCAGTTCGTCCAAGCTAAAAATCTCGCGCTCATCGCCGGGTGCCCACCCGAGAAAGATCAGGAAATTGCAGAGGACTTCTGGCAGATAACCCTGTGCCCGGTAATCACCCAGCCATTGAGCCCCATCACGTTTGGAAAATTTCTGGCGCCGCTCGTTCACGACTAACGGAAGATGGCCAAAGCGGGGTGGCGCCCAATCCAACGCCTCGTACAGCAATACCTGCCGAAACGTATTCGACACGTGGTCTTTCCCTCGGATGACATGACTGATCTGCATATGGTGATCATCATCAACCACCGCCATGTTGTAGAGCGCTGATCCATCGCCACGGGCAATCACAAAATCATCAATGTCGTCTGGCCCAACGGTGATCGAACCAAGCACCAAATCATCAAAGGTGACCGCGTCAGGCTCGGACCGATACCGAACAGCCGGAACGACGCCCGCCGCCTTTCGCTCATCGATCTGAACGGTAGTAAGCCTTC
>CAZFVB010000084.1:0-6051 GCA_964522375.1 uncultured Chloroflexota bacterium | reverse complement strand
TTCGCTTGGAGCCGACCCCGAAGTCACCGATCCAGTAGCAGCACAGTTGTGCTTGTGATCGGGTGTAACTTTTAGGGATTAGGATGAGCCGGTGGGCGTGGTCCAGGTAAGGGCATGGGCTGCCCAGGCTAATCCGGCGCCAAATCCTACTGTCACTATCTTGCTCCCAACTTGAATTCGTCGGTGGTCTAGGGCTTCGCATAAGGCGATTGGGATAGAGCCAGCAGATGTGTTGCCGTATCGGTCGGCATTTACGAAGACGTGGTCCATCGGGATTCCAATGCTGCGGGCAGCGGACTCGATGATTCGGACATTTGCCTGATGAGGGATGAAGAGGTCTATCTCGTTAGTTGTCCACCCGGCGTCAACCATCACAGCAAGGGCTGCCTCGGTTGTCGCCGTTACAGCAAACCGGTACACCTCTCTTCCATTCATCCTTAAGTAGTGAGAACCGTCCAGAAGTGTTTGGGCCGATGTCGGGTGCCGGCTACCCCCTGCTCTTTGAATGAGGAGTGGCCCGCCAGATCCATCGGACCTAAGGCAGGTACTGGCAATACCTCCTGGAGTGTCTGTCCTTTGAACAACAACAGCTCCAGCCCCGTCGCCGAAAAGAACGCAGGTGGATCGATCTGTCCAATC
Organism: uncultured Chloroflexota bacterium; assembly: GCA_964522375.1. Lineage (GTDB taxonomy): Bacteria > Chloroflexota > UBA11872 > UBA11872 > UBA11872 > UBA11872. The sequence goes on along the minus strand of CAZFVB010000084.1, from coordinate 5,412 downwards.
TACGACACGAGACATCGTGTCAGATCCAATCAATACGATAGTCCGGTACATTTCCGATTCGATGAACCCACGGGCAACAGCTAGGCCGTACGCGAAGCCGGCACATGCTGCGTTCAGATCAAAAGCTCCTGCAGTTGTGGCTCCAATAGCTTCCTGGACAAGACTAGCGGTAGATGGAAATCCATACTCGGGTGTCAGGGTAGCGACGATAACCAGATCCACGTCTGGGCCTGTAAGGCCTGCTATTTGCAAGGCACGGTCGGCGGCGTCGCGGGCTAACGTGAACGTTGTTTCGTGATCCGACGCGATACGTCGTTCCCGAATACCTGTACGTGACACTATCCATTCATCATCGGTGTCCACCAATTTTGAAAGGTCAGCATTGGTCCGGGTTTGACTGGGGAGTGCCTTTCCCCAGCCGACGATAGTCGCTGCGCAGCTCACGCAAGACTCCAATTGATGATGGGCGGAACGATTGTTCGAAAAAGGATAACGGCCTCTGTGGGATATCCGCGAACCGCCTTGGAACACTTAGGGTCTGCTGTTGCGGCTAGTTGCACTACTGTGGCGTAGGTTATATGGAAACTCGCTGATAAGATCAGCCTGAGTGATGGTCCGCTGTATCGAGTAATTTTGTCGAGTAGAGGTGGTACATGAGCGAACGTGTTGTTGTCACTGGTGTCGGAGCTATTTCACCACTTGGTTTGACTGCCGAGCAAACGTGGCAGGCTACAGTACAGGGACAGAATGGTATTGGTCCCATCACGGCTTTTGACGCCTCGGAATTCAGTTGTTCCATCGCGGGTGAGGTTAAGGACTGGGATGCCGAGTCGTTTTTGGGTCGTCGACAGGCCCGCCGGGCTGACCGTTTTTCCCAATTTGCATTGGTTGCCGCTAGAGATGCTGTTGCCGATTCAGGCCTCGAGATTACTGACGAGAATCGCACATCGATTGGATGCTACATCGGCAGCGGGATTGGTGGATTACTCGTTCTAGAGGAGCAAGTCCACCAGCTGCGAGATCGAGGACCTTCGCGAACGTCTCCATTTATGATCCCTGAGATTATCGCGAATATGGCGTCGGGCTTGGTTTCTATAGATCTTGGAGTGGAAGGTCCGAATATTGCGATAGTTACAGCATGTGCGACCGGTTCGCATTCGATTGGTGAGGCTGCCGAGGTCATCAAGAGAGGTGCGGCTAATGTGATGTTAGCCGGCGGTGCCGAAGGCGCGATTGGCCCCATAGGGTTAGCTGGGTTCTGCGCTGGTCGTGCTTTAACCAAGAGGAATGAAGATTTTGAGCGAGCGTCCCGTCCATTTGACAAGGAACGTGATGGCTTCGTCGCCGCGGAAGGCGCTGGTGTTGTCGTTCTCGAAAGTTATAGCCATGCGAAAGCTCGCGGTGCGGAAGTTCATGCGGAAATCCTTGGGTACGGTCTTAGTGCCGACGCGTTTCACATCACACAACCGCCTGCTGATGGAGGAGGAGCCGCACGGGCTATGAGCGCGGCAATTACTAGTAGCCATCTTGACTCGACAGACATCGATTATGTTAACGCTCACGGTACTTCGCCCCCAGCGGGCGATTTAGCAGAAACAAATGCAATCAAAGCGGTTTTTGGTGGGCGTATACCTCCCGTCAGTTCGACAAAATCTATGATGGGACATCTGATTGGTGCTGCTGGTGCCGTTGAACTTACGTTATGTATTAATTCGATACGTGATGGTGTTGTTCCACCTACGACAAATTACGAGGTTCCGGATCCGGAACTTGATTTGGATTATGTCCCTAATGTGGCTCGGGAACTCCCAGTCAAGCACGTGATGTCCAATAGTTTTGGTTTTGGCGGACATAATGCCTCGCTGATTATTGGTGCGGTTTAGGTGGCTGACGATTCGCAGGCCGATTCTGTTTTGAACAAGGCTGACGTTAACCGAGTACGGGCCGTTCTTGACGCGATGCGTCGGAACAATCTGTCTGAGCTGGAAGTTCGTGTGGGCAAGGATCGTGTTGTTGTTCGGGATCCCGAAGTCATAACCCCCACGTCTGTACGTGGAGAGTTGTTAGACATTGATCAGGCAGTAATGACGTCGGTGGTGAGCGGGACTCCAATAGCTACACCGATCACCGGGATTTACTATGCGTCTTCGCGCCCAGGAGCGGAGCCTTTTGTAAAGGTTGGAGATTGGATAACGGAGGGCGCTGTTATTGGGCTTGTTGAAGCTATGAAGGTGTTCAATGAAGTTCTTTCTGACAAGTCTGGTAGCGTTACTGAGGTGTTGGTTGCCAGTGGGGATTCGGTAACCGAAGGTGAACCCTTGATAATGGTTAATACAGATCCCGAAGTTACCGACGGTTCGTCGACAACTAACTTGGAAAGGTGAATTTCACGATGAGTGCCATCGCGGGACGACGTGTTTTAGGCGTTGAACCACAGCAGGCTGTATCTGATTTGGTCTTGGTTGTCGTGTTTGCGCTGCTGATGGCTCCTGCAGCCCAGCTGAAGATCGAAGCTGAGCCGGTACCGTACACGCTTCAGGTGTTGTTTGTGTTATTAACGGGTCTCACCTTAGGGCCTTGGCGTGGGGCCGCTGCGATGCTGCTCTATGCGGTTCTGGGCTTTTCCGGGTTGCCGGTTTTTGCCCGGGGTGGTGGGCCAGCATATTTTCTTACGCCGACGGCTGGATATATTTACGGATTTGTTGTGGCCGCCTTTGTTACCGGCATGACTGCTCGTTTGTTGCACGAACGGTTTGGGCCGACTGGCCTGGGAAGCAAGGGCGTGATTCTACGTTTCGTGCGCATTGACTTGCTCGCGGCTTTAGCAGGAGTTCCGTTTGTTTATATCTTTGGCGTTAACCACCTAGCTCTTTACTATGTACTGGCGACCGACGAGCTTAATCCTTGGGGAAAGGCTTGGGGCGTGGGCGCAGGAATATTCATTTGGTATGACGTAATAAAAGCCTGTATTGCCGGCGCGCTTGTAAGCAGTGCTGGTATGCGAAGAGAGGGATTTCGTGGGAACCGTTGAACAAGTAATTGAGGTTGTGGCTGACAGACTCGGTAAGCCGGTTGATGAGGTGAAACCTGAGTCGAATTTCGTTGAAGATCTAGACGCTGATTCGCTCGATCTTGTCGAGTTGATAATGGCTCTTGAGGATGAGTATGACGTGACGATCCCGGATGAGGACGCCCAGAACATACGAACAATCGCGGATGCGGTTGCGTATATCGAAACACATCGGGACTGATAGGTGCGATGACTCGAAGCTAACGTTGTTTAGCGACTGGTTTCGATTCCTGACTGTAGTCCCTCGGAAGAATAACGTTGGCGACGTCACGGAATATATCGTGACGCATTCACATATGGTCTTCTGTTCTCTATGCGGAAAGTGCACGTGAGCCCAATGGAGGGCTGTGCAGTTAGTTAGAGCAGACTTGAGCTAACCGCTGTTTGAGCCCAGTCCAGCAAGCCCCATCCAACAATTCCAAATAGGACTGTGAGGCCGGCAGCAATTGTTATAACGAGGACATGTGAGTCAGCTGCAACCGGTTTTGGCTGTGTGTCGTCTGTGGTGGCTATGGAGTCTTCCATAAACATGGCGACCACAACACGTAGGTAGTAAAAGGCTGAAACTACTGACGTTCCTACAAGCACGATAGCTAGCCATCCTAAATTAGCGTCGACTGCTGCTTGAAGGAGGTAAAGCTTTCCGACGAAACCTGATAGCGGTGGAACCCCGGTGAGCGAGAGCATGAATATCGCCATAGCAATTGCCGGAAGCATTGCGCGTCTAGACATTCCGTGAAGCGCGGAAATTTCATTACTACCTGTTTGAGTTTCAGCGACATAGGCGACAGCGAATGCCCCGAACGTCATGAAGGCATATACGAATCCGTAGAACAGCACGGCAGGAATTCCCACGAATGTCGTGACGGATTCTGTCTGGCTAATCGAAGCGATACCGACCAACAGGTAGCCGGTGTGAGCAATGCTTGAATACCCGAGCATGCGTTTGAGGTCGGTTTGGGATATAGCAACCAGGTTGCCAATAATCATGGTCGCAGCCGCGATGATTGCGAGGGTAAAGCTGGCGTTTGCAGCAAGCGGCTCGAAGGCAGTTGTGACAACACGTGCCAAAAGAGCCATTGCGGCAACCTTGGGCCCTACGGAGATAAAGGCCGCCGCGGGTGTGGGGGCACCTTGGTAGGCATCTGGTGTCCACGCGTGAAACGGCACTGCTGCTACCTTGAATCCCAGCGCGACTAAAATCAGTGCTAGGGCGAAGAGCACCCAGGGTTCATTTCCCCTATCTGCGAGGACTTCTGCGGTTGTGAGAAGGTTGGTGGTGCCGGTAAGTCCATAGGTCCAAGCAATTCCATAGACCAGAACTGCGGAAGCAAATGCCCCGAGGGCGAAGTATTTCATGGCAGCCTCAAGGGAAGCACGCCTAAATCTAGTAATGCCAGCCAGGACGTAAACAGGTATGGCCATTGTTTCGATCGCGATGAACGCAGTGGCCCAATCTATTGATCCAACAAGCAACATCATTCCGAGCAGTGAAAACTCAATGAGCACAGCAAATTCTGTAATAGGAGCTGAATTGAATCGCTGTGCGCCAAGCACAATTGTGAGTGAGGCAATGATTAGGAAGAGGGCCCTGAAAAATGTGGAATATCCATCGACCACAAGTTGGTCCGCGAATATTTGAACGGCGGTATCGCTTGGGGGTGTTCTCAGGAATAGCAGTGCGAACGCCGTAATGTTTCCGGTTACGGCGAGAAAGATGCTCGTCCAGTGGTTGGAACTTCTGGTTATGGCGGCCCAGAGGAGAAGGCTTAGCGCAGTAACTAGAACTAGGATTTCGGGTAGCAGGTACCCGATGTCTTGGGGTTCAATCATGGTTGTCCTACTAGGCTCGAGGTCGCGGTGCTTAATAGTTGTACGAAGGTATCGGGCAGGATGCCTACCCACACCACGAGCACTGCTAATCCGATAAAGGTCACTATTTCAATCCGTCCCACATCGCTGATCTGCAGGATGGCCTGATTTCGAATATTTCCCAGTACCACGCGTTGGTACATCCACAACATATAGGCCGCGGCCAGAATGACGCCTAGAGCCGCTATCGATCCTACGGGAATTGCATACTCAAACGCGCTCACTAAGACGAGGAACTCGCCAACAAATCCGCTTAACATCGGTAGTCCAAGTGATGCGAGCATAAAGAATCCGAAAATAGCCGCGTAAATAGGCATTCGTGACGCAAGACCACCGAGCTCATTGATCTGGCGGGTATGGGTTCTCTCATACACAACACCGACGGCAAAAAACAGTGCAGGACTCACGAGACCGTGACTTAGCATCTGGAGGATTGCCCCGTCTAGACCAGTGGCGGTAGCGGTGAAAAT
>CAZFVB010000083.1:1674-6211 GCA_964522375.1 uncultured Chloroflexota bacterium | reverse complement strand
GTCATTGCTGCCCATACAAAGGCGGCCTTCTTTTCGCTGAGTGCCGGACCGCTCCCGGGCAACCATCGAGACCCCGGAGGTCCACTTGTCGAGGTGGACGAACACTCCATCCGTGAAGCCCTCCATGGCTTACACGCGCTGGTCCGCTATCGAAACTCTGACCGGGCGCATACCGCGGCGGAAGCCCTCATCCGTGACGTTCAGCACCTGTGGGGCCGCAACGAAGACTGGGACGAACAGGCCATCGAACATACCTACGGCCTGCCCATGGTGGTCCGTCCAACCTTTGTCGAGGGTGTAGGCCGCGCCATTGGTCCACTGGTCAAGTTCCACGAAACGACGCGATCGCCCGAAGCACTAGCACTCGCCCAACAATTGGCTGATCACGCCACCACCCACGCCTTTCTCGATGACGGGAAGTATGACGCGGAACGATTGGGAGCCCACTGCCACTCCACGACCTGCACCCTCTCGGGCCTCGCCAGGCTGGCGGACCTGACCGGCGACCAGCACCTGCTAAACCGCACCCGACAGTTCTATGACCATGGCCTCCCCACGATTCGCGACGAAGTCGGGTGGGTTCGTGAACGCCACCACCGGGAATCCGCAGGGTTCCATCCGGAACAGGGCGAAATGAACAATGTGGGTGATGTCATCGAAACCGCCCTGATCCTCGGCCGCCATTTTGGCGACTCGTATTACCAGGACGCCGAGCGCTACCTCCGCTGCCAACTCCTCCCATCGCAAGTACGAGACCTCTCGTTTATGGAGGAAGTCGCCGGTGGCGACGAACGTCGGGATCTACAAACGCGCTTGCTGGGCGTCTTTGGCTTTAGTGCGGTCTATGGCCACCTGCCCAAGGGGAAATCCGAGGCAGCCCCGAGTCTCGATATCGTCGGCGGTGCCACCGCGTCGCTCTGTGCCGCCCAACTGGCCATCGCGCCGACCGTCAACGGGACCACTCACGTCAACATGCTGTTCGACTACGAAAGTGACGCCATCCGCATCGAGTCCCCCTATACCGGCCCAGCACTTCGGATCACCCCCAGGACTGCTGGCAACATCCACGTACGAATCCCCACGTGGGCCGACATCGACGCCATGACCGTCAATAGCCAGCCGGCACGGCCGCTCGTTCACAACAACCGACTGGTCGTATCCGACCCTCACATTGGCCAGCCCATCGAGATCGGCTTTCCCATCCCTGACATGCCCGTACAGATTCACCATGAGGAACATGTCATCGACGCTGAGCTGCGGGGCGATGCCATGCGGGCCATGGACGATCTTGGCACGGGACTGGCTTACTTCCCACGCCTAAACGAGTGATGGCGGGCATCCGGACCTAACAGGATCTCCCGTTGGCGATCCGTCACCCCTTCGAGCCCATCAGGAGTCGGATACTCACAGTGCCATGCGACGGGATGCGGACTGTACTTGTAAAAAATCGTACGGCGTTCATGATCGCCCGTCCACGGCAACGATCCATGCGTCAAGGCTTCCGTAAACAGCACGGCAGTCCCGGCAGGCCCGATCACACGGCTCACCGACGGGTGAGGCTCAGCTAGATTCTTCCACTCGGACGGGATTGGAAAATTGCTCTTGTGACTACCGGCCACACAACCAAAGCCTCCGTCACCTGGATTGACATCAGCTAGGTTGTACGCCAGAACCGACAAGCCGTTGTACATCCGCCCATCAGCAAATCGAAAATATTGTCCCGGATCAAACGGCGTCCCTCCACCATGTAGTGTTCCGGCCGGACCCAGTCCAGATCGAATGATGTCCAGGTAGGTGTGATCCAGTCGGAACTTGGAACCCAGGATAGCTTCGAGATAAGGAGTGACCGTCGGCAAGTCAATCAAATCGAGATACGGCTGGCCCCAATCAAGCACACCAGGAAACGAATAAAAACTCACATCTGGCGCAACCGCTGCTGCGATACGTTGATCCAGGACAGCATTTAGTTCGTCAAGAAGCTCCGTACTGAGCGCATTAGGAATCGTGATGTATCCCTGCAAATCAAACAGGTATCGCTCATGCTCATTCATCGAATCCTCCCGTTGTGCACGACAGTCCGGGAACCGCCTCACCCAAGGTCGCGCCTGGCTCGGTATCGTCCATGATCGTCACGCACCGTGCAAGGCACGGTATGGGTTCACTCTCGGCCACAAAACTTCAGCACACATCACGGAAACCCGGGCAGGGCTCGCCCCCAACATTGACCGGAAACTATCGACCGGATCTCGTTCTCGCCGGGACTATAGGCTCAGCCTGAAAACTCAGCGACGACGCGTTACAGCGCCATCAACCCGCTGCTCATATCGCGCATTGGGCCCTTCGAGAATTTCCCGTTGGCGATCCGTCAAACCTTCCAGACCCTCAGGCGACGGATATTCGCCCCACCAGGCAACCGGGTGGGGACTGTACTTATAAAAAATCGTGCGGCGTTCATGATCCGCCGTCCACGGCAAGGACCCGTGGGTCATCGCTTCAGTAAACAGCACCGCGGTCCCGGCTGGCCCAACAACCCGACTCACCGCCGCATGGGGCTGGGTCAGATCCGTCCACTCGGCGGGGAACCGGAAATTACTCTTGTGACTGCCAGCGATGCAACCGAATCCTCCGTCGCCCGGATCGACATCGGCAAGGTTATAGGCCACCACGGAAAGCCCGTTATACATCCGACCGTCACTAAACCGGAAATACTGCACGGGATCGAACGGGAAGCCCCCACCATGTAACGTAGCCCCAATAGGACCAAGCCCTGATCGAATGATGTCGAGATACGTGTGATCCAGGCGAAACTTTGGACCGAGGATCGCTTCGAGATGCGGGGTGACGGTCGGCAGATCAATCAAGTCAAGATACGGCTGACCCCAGCCAAGCAACTCGGTAAACCTGTGGGTCCCTGAATCCGGACTCACCGCCGCGTCGATCTGTTGATCCAGAACGTCGTTTAAGGCGTCCAGTCGGGCTGGGTCGAGAGCGTTGGGAATCGTGATATAGCCCTGCAAATCAAACAGGTATCGCTCGTGCTCATTCATGCGAAACTCCAATGCTCGTCCCCAGGACGAGTTGCCACTGACCCCATCCTAATTAATCGGACCAGTATGCTGCGTACTTCTCCCGGACGCTGGCAACGGATGCCGTCAGCCAGGCTTCCACATCATGTTCGGGGCGCGTCACGACCTTAAAACAACAGGGTAATGACGCCGCATTCGGGCACTCATCGTGCAGCACCTGCAACATCTCGCCAACCGGCACACTGCCGTCGCCAATCGGCGTATGAAAAAACGCCCCAGTCGCTATCTCCGTCAGCGCCTGCACGCGCATATCCCGAAGGTGCACGCCAACCACATGCGGAGCGGCCTCTCGAATCGCAACCAGCGGATCTTCATTGACACTGAGCGGATCAGCAAAGTCCATGACGAGTCCGAGATGCGATGTATTCACGGCCGTTACGACCTGCACAAATTCTGCGCAGCGGAAATCCATATGCGGTTCGAGCGCCAGTACCAGGTCGTGTGTTTCCGCCTGAGACACCAATGTGGCGACGTTCCTCGTCATGCGACCGACATACTCGTCAACCGGTATCGTTCGCGTATACCGATGGCCCCGATCGGGCTGCCCATGCACAAGGCTCAGTACGGAGATACCCGCGGCCCGAGCTCGCCGCATCGCCTCCAACGCGATCGATCGCTCGCTCGACCCAACCCATCCAGTGTGCAGCGGCCCCGCCCGTTCCGGATCAAACCAGGCCGAATCGTCATCCGTCGATCCCAGTTTCCATTGCTCATCACCTCCACAGAGATCTACTGAAACGCTGCCCAAAAGATCAACACCCGCAGCCGTACACCGACGACCGAACGCCTTAGCCATCGATTTGTCACCCAGCAATCCGACGTCGAGCGTGAGCACACGCAGACCATGCGCCAGCGTCCGAGCCAACAACCAATCCGGAAGATAAGTATCCGGTGCCGGGACCTCCGTCGAAAGAATGTATGGCGCATAGTGGCCAGACGATCGAAAGCCAGGGGTGTCCGCACGCATCCATGGAAACGCCACCCATCGATAAGTCTCCGCTGACAAACCGAGTCTCACAACGAGGCCTGTCCTGGAAAATGGTCAGCAGCATGCATGCGCAAATACTCGCAGCTACTGCGAACCCACTGGTCAGGATCAATCTGTGGAATGCCAGCAATCTCAATATGCGCAAGCAACGTGGCAGGGTCAGGCGACTGGTTTTCCAGCACATCAAGAATCTCTTCAATCGGCGAGTCGCCCCGGCCCACAGGCGCCCAATGCAGTTCCGGTTCCCATGTTTCAGTCAACGGATGCACCGTGAAGTCCTTCATGTGCAGCGCCACCGTATAGGGGGCCGCCAGGCGGGCACCCTCCAAGGGATCCTCAAGGACCAGAAATGAATTAGCTGTGTCGAGTGTAATGCGGGCAAAGTCCGATCCGAGCCCTTCCACAAGATCCACCACTTCACTCAATCGATAATCCATGTGGTTTTCAAAGGCGAGCATGACGC
>CAZFVB010000083.1:0-1664 GCA_964522375.1 uncultured Chloroflexota bacterium | reverse complement strand
GCATGACGCCGTGCTCTTCACAGGCCGATAGCACAGTTCCAAAATTCCGTATTGCCCGATCAATTTGTTCGGCCACCGGCGGCGTCATCGAAAAATGATTGTGGCGACCCGCCATCAAGTGGGTGACGGTTGCTACCGTCACGTTGCCACTCGCGTTGAGCGCAATATGCTCCACCACATGCTCGTGCCACTGCCGATCCCATTCGTCAGCCGTTGCGGCCCAATTCGCGGTCAGGCCACCGTTCAAAATGACACCAGCAGCATCCATACGGGCAGCGAGTGCCGTGACCGTCGCCACATCACCAACATCCGACACATGCGTATAAAACGTTTCAAGCCCGAGCTCAACCGACTTCTCCAACATCCAGTCCGACCGGGCGGTTTCCACATCTGGTGGACTGGTGGACTGCAAAAAAGCCGGTGGCCATCCAAAATTTCGATGTTCAGGACGATCACGGCGACGATGCGCATCAAGCATCCACCGGTAACAAGCAATCGAGGCACCAAGTCTCATGCCGGCGTTAATCGGCCCAAGACGCCGTCCTTACCCCCGCACGTGACTTACTAGCCGAACACGGGGATCAACATACGTGTACAAAACATCAACTAGCAGATTCATCAGCGCATACACGACCGCCGCAATAAGCACTAGGCCCTGCACCACTGGATAATCGCGTGACACGATGCCCTCGATAAGTCGAAGACCGAGACCCTGACGACGGAATACGGATTCGATCACAACAGCCCCGGCAAGCAAGCTCCCGAATTCCAGGCCAATCACCGTGAGCACCGGAATCATGGCATTTCGCAACGCGTGGATAAACACCACCGCACGCTCTCGCAGACCCTTGGCCCGGGCCGTCCGAATATAGTCACGCGACAGCTCATCAAGCATGGATGATCGCGTCAGCCGCGCAAGAATGGCCGCAGCCGCGGTGCCCAGCGTAATGGACGGCAGAATGAGTTCCTTCCCATGGCCGTTGGATATCGCCGGGAGCCAGCCCAACATAATGGCGAACACCCATACGAAAATCACGCCGAGCCAAAAACTCGGAAACGACACCCCAAGAATCGCAAAGATTTGGGCCGCATGATCGATGATGGAATGTCGCTTTATCGACGATAGTATCCCTAAGCCGACACCTATCATGATCGCCACAGCCATGCTGGCCATGGTCAGCTGAAAAGTGGCCGCCCAGTGATCCTTGATCAAGTCACCAACTGATCGCCGAAATTGAATTGAATCGCCAAGATCACCCCGGACAACATCCCATACATACAGAACAAACTGCTCCGGCAGGCTTTTATCCAGGTTGTAACTCGCCCGAAGTGCTTCGATAGCCTTCCGACTCACCTCGCCACCCTCGGAACTTGTAGCCCCGGACCCACCACCCATGTCACCGGCTGAAAAGAAAATATCGATGGGATCACCGGGTAGCAAGCGCATCAAGATGAAAACAACCAACATCACCCCAAGCATGACGGGGATGGTGTAGAGAAGTCGGCGCGCGATATATCCAGCCATTAGTTACACATTATATGAAGGTCACAAGCAGGTACCCGGTCGCTATATAGCGACCGGGTACCTGATATTGCGATTAGAGCTTCCCTACTCCTGGGTGCTGTACCACTGCGCGTAATTCGGCAAGTAGTCAATACCAAGG
>CAZFVB010000082.1:0-6424 GCA_964522375.1 uncultured Chloroflexota bacterium | reverse complement strand
ATGGGGATGAGATTGTTATCGCGGATGCCAACTTTCCGGCCGACTCGCACGCTGAACGGTTGGTTCGCCTTGAGAGTGCAAGTGCAACTCGGGCTGCCGAAGCCATTCTTTCGGTACTGCCCCTGGATGAATATGTTGAGGCCCCGGCGGCGGTTATGTCAGTTGTGGGGGATCCGGATGCGGAACCGGAAATATTTGCCGAGTTTCGACATATTGCGGAGAGTGCCCATACGGCATCTGTGGAGTTCGATCGCGTAGACCGTTTTGCGTTTTATGAACGTGCCCGGCAAGCCTATGCAATCGTTGCGACGGGTGAGCGTCGCTTGTACGGCAATCTCATTCTTGTCAAAGGCGTGTTGTAGCTGGGAGTTGATGCGCGGCTGGTTAGCCAAGATTCAACTGGCGTAACTGTCGTCTGGGTGGATCGGATATAGGCGGGGATATAAAGCCTAGTCGGAGATTTTTATGTAGCGAGCCTGGACCCAGTTGCCATCTTCGACTTCGTACCACGTCAACTCCTCGGCTTCTACGACCTAGCCTGTTAGCACGAGTTCCTCACCGCTCGGGGCTACATAGCTAACCTCGCCATCTTCTGTGCTCGGAGCCGTACGAACATTTAGACCGATTTCAGGAAGCACAACTCCGACTACAGGGACTGCCGGAGCTATTCCAGTAATGTCAAGGTATTGGGCCTGGACCCAGTTGCCATCCGTTAATTGAACCCACAGGGTCCCATCGACTTCTGAGCTTTCTCCCGTCAATTGGAGCTCGGCGCCAATCTGTGTCGTGTACTGGATGTTTCCGTCATCCACGCTTGGAGCGTCGCGAATGTTGAGACCAATGTCTGGGAGTACAAGACCAACGGCCGGTGTAGGTAATGGCTCAGGTGTGGGTGTAGGGGACAGCGTTGGGGTTGGTGAGGGCGTCGGAGTTGCCGTGGCTTTCGGTGGAGTTGGCGCTACTGTGACATTCGTGCGTTTTGGTGTTGGTGTCCGGGTTGATGTCGCTTGCGGGATAGGAGTGGACGCGGGTTTGAGTGTTGGTGAAGGTGTAGGCGATTCAGCCAATGTGGGGGATGGGGGAGCAACAGGCGTCGATGAGACTTCGTTGGTGCAGCCATTGCCAACAATCAGCAGGACGAAAGCTGTGGCGGCAGTAAACAACAAGCGGAGTGGAGATCTACCCAAGATGGTGGATCCAAGTTTCACGTGAATCGTCCGACCGGCAATGCCATCTGCAAGGTACTGGGTGGCATTGTCCGCGTCCATAATTATTCGGTCAGGCGTGCCTGTTTGTGCGTGGAGGTCACTGGGAGGACTCGGGGCGGTCGAGGGTGTGTGGACCGGTAAGCAGTATTTCTACGGCGTGGGCATAGGCGATCCAGTCAACGTGGCCATCAATCGCGTCAAATATTCGTAGTCCGAGGATGAGCGACGTGATGGCTTGTGCTGCCGAGAGCGGATGCAGTCGCCTGTCAAGGTCCCCGCGCTGTTGCCAACGACGAACCCATATCTCCAGGGTGCTCAACAACGGCTCCATGGATTCACGTTGAGCCTGCCTAATGTCTTCGTCATGAGCGGCGGCTTGCCACCACGTCAAAGAGAGTCGACCCTCAGCGCGAAGTTCGGGACTATCTAACCGTTCGTCAAAGATCTTCGCCAGGATGTCTCGGAATTCCTGCTGCATATTTCCCTGTTCCGGAACGTCGGCCTGACCTATAGCAGGCGTGGTTCTGTCTGATCTGGCCAATTCGACCAAGAGGGCTTGTTTCGAAGGGAAATAGTTGTAGAGCGTGCCTTCGCTAACCTCGGCGGCTGCGGCGATATCGGCGGTGCTGGTTTCATTTATGGGCGCTACGGACAGCGCTTCACGAGCACCTCGTAGTATTTGTTCCCGTTTGGCGTTTCGATATTGCTCAGAAACTTTTGGAGCCATGAATTAATAGTAAAAGTGATTAATCACTTAGTAAAGTGAGTGATCACTAATAATGTTCTTGTGGTGTGTGCTAGCGAGGTGTCTTGGGTTTCATTGAGGGGGACCTGATTGTGTTGGACGATGTGTCATGACGCTTGCGTTCGTCGAAAATTTGTTCCGGAGTGCATGTTTTATGTGGGATATGTGGAGATTCATGCAGGTTCCGTTTTGCTCTGCGTGTCGTAGCGGTCACAATTGGCTGCGTAACGGTCCCGCAGGGTGCGTATGAGTAACCGCTTATCTGAAGAGTCGAGTCCTTATCTGTTGCAGCACAAGGAAAATCCGGTGGATTGGTATCCGTGGGGTTCAGAGGCGATGGAAGCGGCTCGACAAACCGATCGCCCGATCTTCTTAAGCGTTGGATATGCCGCTTGCCACTGGTGCCATGTCATGGAGCATGAATCCTTTGAGGATGAGGCAACCGCTGACGTACTCAATGAACATTTCGTGGCAGTCAAGGTGGATCGTGAGGAACGTCCGGATATTGACCAAATCTATATGTCGGCCGTTCAAATTCTTACCGGGCATGGTGGCTGGCCAATGTCGGTGTTTCTGACGCCTGACGGGAAGCCTTTTCATGGAGGCACTTACTTTCCACCGGAAGCCAGGCACGGGCTCCCGTCGTTTAAGCAGGTGCTCGAGGCCGTACATGAGGCGTGGACCAACCGGCGTGATGAGCTCGTTTCAGGCGCTGAAAGGATTGTTGATGGGTTGGACGGTGACCATGGTCTTGATCTTCCCACGGCTCCGGTTGATGAAGCCGATTTGATTCTGGCGAGTCAAGGTTTGGCTAACACGCAGGACATGACAAATGGGGGCTGGGGTGCTGCTCCTAAATTTCCGCAACCAATGGCGATTGAATTCCTTCTTCGTCGTCATCTTGCGACGGGGGAGCAGTTGTTACTTGATGTGGCGGATCGAGCGCTCAGCAAGATGGCTCGAGGAGGAATTTATGATCACGTAGGCGGGGGCTTTCATCGTTATAGCGTCGATGCTACGTGGCATGTCCCGCACTTTGAGAAGATGCTGTACGACAACAGTCAGCTTGCTCGCGTATATCTGCACGCGTGGCAGATCACCTTAAACCCTGAATATCGGCGTGTCGTGGAGGAGACGCTTGATTGGGTTCAGCGAGAAATGACCCATTCGACCGGTGGGTTCTTCAGCACACTTGATGCTGATTCCGAGGGTGTTGAAGGCCGATTCTATGTCTGGTCAGCTGACGAGTTAGCTGAAGCCTTAGGGGAAGAGGCCGATCTTGTAGCCGACGTTTTTGACGTCTCGAAGCAAGGCAATTGGGAAGGAACCAATGTGCTGCGCCGCTTCAGAGATTTGGATGTGATTGCGTACTCTCGTCAAACCGATGTTGCTGCCATTGGGTCGACGTTACGGTCGGTTCGTCCCGTGCTGTTAGACCAGCGTGAGCGTAAAGTTCGACCTGCCTTGGACAACAAGATCATTGCGTCGTGGAATGGGCTGATGATAGCGGCGTTTGCCGAAGCTGGTCGTGTGCTCAAGCGTGAAGACTATGTTCAGACTGCCGAAGCTGCTGGAGAATTCTGTCGGCGTGAACTTTGGCGTGAGGATGATCGGTTGTGGCGAACGTGGAAGGATGGTCGTCCCACGCTTAACGCGTACCTCGAAGATTACGCATATCTGGCCGAAGGACTAATTGAGTTGTATCAGACGACATTTCACGACCAATGGTTTGTTGCTGCACGGGGTCTGTGTGATGTGATCTTGCATCAGTTTCAGGATGGAGAAGGTGGGTTCTACGACACCAGTCATGATCACGAGGAGTTGGTTACCCGCCCGCGTGATGTGCAGGACAACGCGACCCCTTCAGGTGGTGCCATGGCGGCCACGGCGCTTGGTCGCATGCATGCGCTGACTGGTGAGGCTAATTATCGAACGGTGGCTGAGGCTGCTTTGGCCACGGTTGGTCCGGGTGCGGCTCAATATCCGACTGCTTTTGCCCAATGGTTGAGTGCCGCAGATTTCTTGGTTGGCAAGGTCAACGAAGTCGCTGTAGTCGGGGATCCTTCTGAACGAGAGCTATTGCTCGGGGTGGTCCGGGAGACGTATCGGCCTCGTTGTGTTGTTGCAGCCGGTAGGGTGTCCGACGATGGTCAGGTTCCACTGATGCACGACCGGGGCTTACTCGATGGTGGTGCGGCGGCCTACGTGTGCCATGGTTTTCAGTGTGATCTTCCAACCTCCGACCCCGACCATGTTCGCGAGCTTCTTAATGCTTGAGTTCATCAGCGCATCGAAGCACCATTAATTGTGATCTCCATGGGTTTGGTTGCTTAATGGACGTTGTCAGAATTACCCCACGAGGCTTTTGTCATGGCGTTGTGGATGCAATAAGGCTGGCACGTGAAGCAGGGGCAACTCATGAAGGGCCGGTCTACATGCTCGGATACCTGGTCCACAACGCCCATGTTGTGGAAGAGCTTGCACAGCAAGGCGTGCAACTCATTGACTTTGACGATCGTCTCGCAGGTCTAGAGGAGATTGATCACGGGACGGTGATCATTACGGCTCATGGGGTAGCTCCAGCTGTCAAGCAGCGCGCGATCGACAAGGGTCTAACACTTATCGATGCGACCTGTTCTGACGTGTATGTAACGCACGATCTCATCATTGATCTGGTGAGAAAAGGCTACGAGATTGTCTATGTCGGGAAGGAAGGCCATCCAGAGCCAGAAGGTGCGATGGGTGAGGCTCCGGGTCATGTGCATCTCGTGACACGCGTTGAAGATGTGGCTGAACTTGGGTTAACCAGCAGCCGTATTGCCATCACAACACAGACCACTCTCAGCGTTTGGGATACGCAGTCGATTATTGATGCGGTCGTTGCCAAATATCCGATGGCAGAGGTGCATAACGATATTTGTCTGGCTACTCAGGATCGTCAGGAGGCTGCAGTCGAGGCAGCAGATGTTTGTGACCTGGTGATAGTGGTTGGCGGTGAGAGGAGTTCTAATTCCAAGCGGCTTGTCGAAGTAGTCGAAACCATCAAAGGAACGCCAGCGCATCTTGTCGACAGCGTCACAGATGTTCGGACGTCATGGTTCGAGCCTGGCATGCGGATTGGGATCACGTCAGGGGCGTCGACCCCGGCTCGTATTACTCGTGAGGTCACTGAGTTTGTAGAGGCCTATCAACCGCTTTAATGAGCTAGTGGTGGAGCACTGGTTAGGTTTGTGTCGCTTGATGCTGGTTGCTTAGAGACGGTCTGCCATCTGTTTTCTTTTGGCGACCTCGTTTAAGTCCGTGATGATGGGCTCAATGAGCGGAATGCCGTGTGCGATGGAATTTTCATAGGCTCGCCACTCGAGTTCGCCAGGCACCACGATTTCGTCAACTCCTTCGGCCACGGATGACTCATGAAAGTGCTGTATCTGATCAGTGATTCGTGTGTAAAACCGTTCCACGGGCATAAAAGATTCCACGTCAATTGCCTGAAAGGTATGTCCGATGGTTCCGGATGTTCCATCTGCTCTTCCAACGCTTGGCCCATACCCTGAACCCGAGAGCACACCGGCTACAACATCGACAACTTGAGCTAATCCAATCCCCTTCGGTCCGCCGATCGGTGCTCCCGCACCGTCGTCAAAAAAGTCGGCCGGGTTAGTTGTGGGTTGCCCAACTTTGTCCAGAGCCCATCCTTGGGGAAGTTCCTGGCCCAGCCGTTGCATGATAGCGATGCGACCGTTGGCAGCTGTTGACATGGCCATATCCAGGACTAGGGGGCGTGTGCGTCCAGTTGGAATTGCATATGCGATCGGGTTGTTGCCGATCACACGGTCGCGACCACCAAAGGCGAACATCGTAGGCCCCGCGTTAGTAGCGGAATAGCCGACCATGTCATGGGATGTAGCCATAAGCGCGTAATGGGCGGCTGCCCCGTAGTGGCGACTTTGACGCGTGAGGCCGGTTGCGCAACCTGATTCACCGGCCTTGGCAATAACGATTTCCATAGTGAACGCACCTGCGAGATGTCCCGGTCCGCAGTCGGCATCCACAAGAACTGTCGAAGGGGTTTCGTGAACAATGTGGATGTTCGGCTCGGGATTCATATACCCGTCGTCAAGCCACGCAGCGTAGCGACTCATAAGAAAGTGGCCATGCGATTTAACGCCCCGCATATCGGCTTCCACCATATTGGCCGTCATGATCTCGGCGTGTTCATCACTGAGCCCGTGGTGCTGGAGAAGTTTGTGGGTAAAGGCCTTGAGAACGTCTACTGGAACCCGGTGAGTTGGAGCATCGATCATTGATGGTCTCTGGATAGCGCCACATACGCTCTGCATGCTACGCAATCTCGGGGAGGTCGGCTGACTGTTGCTACCATCTAGTTAGTTCGTCTGTAGTTTGAGAGTTGGGGCTAGTTGCATGAGTTCCAAGCGCAACATTGAGTCGATTGTTCAGGGACTGTATGACC
>CAZFVB010000081.1:0-6452 GCA_964522375.1 uncultured Chloroflexota bacterium | reverse complement strand
AGCATCGCCTTTGCAAGGCGGGGGTTGGGGGTTCGAGTCCCCCCGTCTCCACCCACAGCCAGAGGTCACTGAACAGCTTGTCATCTTCCTCATCCCACTGAGTGGATTTTTTCAACATGCTAGGGTCTTGCTCCACCCTTTCGATGAGATGTGCAATGGACCTTACAAAGGACGTCCCCCGAAGCCCTTACGAAAAGCTGGGCAGAATCAATTTCCTGCCACGGTCAATCGACAAGGCCCGAGCAGAACTTGCCGGAACACTCGGTGAATATGTGTGGCGAATTGGGCGAACAGAACGCCTGCTCGACTTCCTTGGAATCGAACAGGAAGAATTTGTGGAGGCCCTACGCACACGCAGGACAGACCAGGAAGTCTGGGCGTGGATCCAACAACACATGACCCCAAGGTCGCATGAAGAGATTGACGCCCACAACAAGGCTCAGGCTTCCGATGAACCGGGAACAGGATCAACATGGGACTGGCCAAGATTCCGGGCATTTCTTGAAGAATGCGGACATGGCCACCGGGACGACATCCGTCGACATTTTGACCGGCTTGATCTCGATGAAGGCCGTGCAGTTCCGCAGGGCGGACGGACGGACTGGTAACGCCACCCCCGATGCTCGGGCCAACATTCTTTGATCGGCCAGCAGAAATCGTGGCTCGAGCGCTATTGGGCTGCGTTATTCGAAGAAAACTGGACGACGTGTGGCTTGCTGTGCGCATCGTGGAGACTGAAGGATACGGAATCAATGACCCGGCCAGTCACGCATTTCTTGGCCGAACTCCCAGCCGGGAACCAATGTGGATGAGTCCTGGCACGATCTATATGTACCACTCTCGTGCCGGAGCCTCACTCAATATCAGTTGCGACAGCGGTCCGGCTGCCGTCCTCATTAAGGCCGGCATTCCGATCACTGATGACAGATCCTCAACCAAAGCCCTCGCTGTAATGCATAAAAACAATCCCGCACCCAACAAAACCGGCCAACGCCCGACCACACGTCTCTGCTCAGGCCAGGCACTACTATGTCGAGCCCTACGACTTTCTGTGCAGGAATGGTCCGGGAAATCATTTAACCCAAAACGTCTTTACATTGAAGCGCGAGCCACCCGTCCTCCCATGATTGCCACAGCACGCCTCGGCATCCGACGCGATCGCGATGACGGTCGTCAGACCCGGTTTATTCATGGTGCCTTGGCCCATGCAGCAACCTCGGATCCTCGAACACGGCGGGCGGCGACAGCCGGAACTGACTTCGTTGAACTACCGCCGAACACCAGCCTGTGATCTTGGGTCAAAGCCTGGTTTGGGGTACGGTTGTGCGGAGACCGGACACTATCTGCTGACGAGGCTCCCGTGATTACATCGCCGAGCTTGACAGATCAACAGCTTGAAACCTTTCACCATGAGGGGTATCTCGTCGTTAACAACGTGTTCGAAGACAACGAGTTAAATGCCTTTGCCGGAGATATCACGGAACTTACCGATCGTGAAACAAGTCGCCTGGTTAAGAATGGTCGTCTATCCCAAACATTTTCTGGCCATCCGTTTGAAACTCGGCTCACCCGTATCACCGAAGAGGACGAGTCGATCTACTGGTCAATAGTTGGAGGCCGTCTCGCCACTCCAGGGATCTTTGGACTCATGACCACGCCAGCACTTTTAGACATCGCCGAAACGCTTATCGGGCCTGAAATCATCGCCTCCTCGGTCTATCGCCTTCGGCCGAAACTCCCGGGCTTCTGGCACGGAGTCGTACCCTGGCACCAAGATTCTGGCTATTTCGAACCCTATTGCGATAAATCCCTGATCCTGACGGTGTGGATTCCCTTCGTAGACGCCACGGTTGATCGTGGATGTCTGGAGGTGATTCCAAGAGCCCATCGGAGTGATGTATTTAGACACCTTACCGCCGGTGACGGCCCTGACGGCCACACCTATAAAGGTTATCTGCGAATTGACAAGTCTGATCTACCAAACATGGGAGAAGAAGCCATTCCAGTGCCCGTGCCTCGAGGTGGGGCCTTGCTGCTCACCAATCGAACACCGCATAGGTCAACTGATAATGTTTCAGAGGTGATTCGCTGGAGCATGGATGTGCGATTTCAGAGTGCTGACCTCCCAACCAACTATGCAGCCCCCAGCGGGTTCACCAACGAAGACCTTCCAGATGACGCGCCGGCCGCCTGTTATCCGCCCGAGGCGGATTTCCTCGTCCGAAGCACCAGCCGCCCTCAAGACGTTGTAGATGACTGGCAGATATTCCAACAGTTGCGGGAATCTCATCCGACTTCGGAGCTAACAGATCGTTGGGGCTCTGGCATGGCCGTGGGCAGTTACTACAAAACGCGTTCGCAGGATGTGTCAGGTCCGGGTGGGAACACGTCCTAGGATCGGACTCACGAATGCCCACAACGACCCCACAAATAAATTTTGGCATTGGAAGCACTGTCTCGATCGATGCAGCTGATATCCCGGACCCGGCTCCCAACCAGCTATTGGTCAAAGCCACCCGTTCACTCATCAGCGCAGGGACCGAGCACAACATGCTGGAGAGCCAGACGAAAGCCATACGTGTGCCGGGGTATTCGCTAGTTGGCCAGGTGATCGAGGTTGGTGAAGCAGTTGAAGGTTATGCCGCAGGTGACAGGGTGCTTACCTATCTCAAACACCAGGGCGCCGGCCTCGTAACCATCGACCCTGAAATTTACGAGGGTGAGGCCTATGCAGGCCACATCCCAGACGATGTAGACGATGAAGATGCCGCCTTCGTCGTTTTAGGCGACGTTGCCTTGCACGGTGTGCGTCGAGCTGGACCAGCGATCGGAGATTCCGTGGCGGTGTTCGGACAAGGATCTCTGGGCCAGATGGTCACTCAGTTTGCCCGAATGGCAGGCGCCTACCCTGTAATCGCGGTCGATCTCCTTGATGAGCGCTTACAGCTGGCCGAACGCTCCGGTGCATCACACATCGTTAATGCCGACCGCGAAGATTCTGTTTCAGCAATTAAGGAGATCACTGGTGGTGGTGCCCGCTTCGTCTTCATGGTGACCCGCACGCCAAAGATCCTCCCAGACTGCATGCGAGCAACCGCCGCAGGTGGCACGGTGTCAATGACCGGGAGTCCTCCGGGCACAGTGGAAATTGGCTTACAGGAAGAGTTGCTTCGAAAAGAACTCCAGATCATCGGAACACACCAGGGGTTGTATCCCCGGACCCCATTCCACCACTTTCAGTGGACAAGGAGCGCTAACCGCCAATTTATTTTCGACGCTTTGAGCAGGGAAGACTTTCACGTCGCGCACTTGATCTCGCACCGCGTGCCCTACCAGCAAGCCGCCGACATGTATGCCATGATCGCTCGTGGGCCAGAAGGCTGGCAGTCAATTATCCTCGAGTGGGATGGCTCATAGAAAGAACAAGCAATGACCGGGCTGAAACTTTATCTCAAAAGCACCTGAACATCCTGCAGAAAAGCCCGTGCGGCTTTGGACCAGCGTGGCATCCAGTATGTGCTTAGAGATTATGCGCGCACACCGCTGACCATAGATGAACTAATGGAGTTGATCGGCTCTCGAAAACCGAAAGATTCGATCAACGTCCGCAGCCCATCATTCAGGTCCCTCAAGATTGATCTCGAAGTCCTTGACGACGCAAGAGTTACTGAGTTCATGCTGGAGAATCAGAACATCATCCAGCGGCCCGTACTCGTAATAGGGACAAATCGAATAACTGGATTCGATGCTGACATCTACGAAACCATCGGAGACCGCCGAAACACGTAACAGTCGGTTATTCTTCTTACCTCACTGCACACTATTCCGGAGATTACAGTGGCCCTTACCCAAGCCCAACTTGACGAATTACGCGAAATCGACACGCCAACAATTTTGAATGCAATCGAGAAATTCGAGGTTCGCCCCAACACCCTCGGCTTTACCGGGACGAACATCCGATATCTCGCGCCTGACATGGGCGTGATGCTGGGCTACGCGGTAACCGCGCTCGGGGACACCATGAGTGAAGCGGCTCCCAAAAGCCCTGACGGCATGTTTCAAATGTGGGAAGCGGTGGATGAATCGCCGAACCCTGTCGCTCTCATAATCAAGGATTTCGGAGACGACCCCACACATTCGGTGCAAGCCGGTGACGGAATGGCAACCTTCGCAAAAGTCCTCGGAGCTGACGGCATCGTCACAGACTCGGCCCTCCGCGACCTTACCGGCATAAAAGACGCAGGGATAAAGCCATTTGGACTTGGTCTGTCCCCTTCCCACGCAAACAACCGGATTATCCGAGCCCAGGTCCCTGTAACCATTGATGGAATGGACGTCAACCCCGGGGACCTCGTGCATGGTGACGAAAACGGCCTCTGTACCATCCCGCTAGAAATCGCTGACAAGGTAGCCGCCGTTGCGAAGGAGATTTGGGAGGCGGAAGAAGCCACCCGCAAATCGTACCTTGAGCCTGGCTTTAACCTCGATGATTACGCAGCCTCACGAGGCGTGGAGCGACGTTCTGGATCTCGTGGTTTCTGAGCCCTAGCTTCCTATCGGAAAATCATCCTTGGTGACAACAGGAAACGTCTTCTCCGCAACAAGCGATTGAGGCTGCTTTACAAAATCTCCTGTCGCGGTGCGATTACGAAGCACGTGTGCGGCCATCAAGGTGTATAAACCTGAGTTGCCATCTTTTGACTGCGCCAACTCAAAATACTTCGGCGACAGTACCGTCATCTCTTCGAGGTTTAGATCGTCGCTATTACGATCCTCCTGTCGGAATCTACCTGCAAATACCTCGCAGATCATCGCGTTGCCGCCGCCCATTCGAGCTCGACCATACGCACGACAAACAAATGGCCGGACAGGATAAATCTCACATCGATTACCTGGTCCAAGCATGGCACAACGCGTCGACTCCAACTGAAAACCTTGATTCACCGACCGAACAAAAGCCTTTGGATGCTTGTTTCGCATACCTAACCACCGACTCAGAGGATTACCAGGTTCCTCCAATTGAGATTCAATTCTCCCAGTGATTTCTTGCCTCTTGGTCTTATCCAAATTGTCACGCATCCAAAGGTGAATAAGCTCCCACTCTGAATCACTAACCAAAACTTGATGCATGCAACATCGAGCACACCCGGTCTGACACTCAAGGATCGGATTTTCCTCTACGACAACCTCAGCCCAACCTTCCATAGCGTCATAAAGCTCAGTAAAGGACCCTGCCGAATCCACCATCCGACGATAAAAGTCGTGGAGATTTATTGCCTTTGTCGCTTCCATAAAGAACACCGTAAAAATTGAGCTTGCTGGAATTCCAGAACATCGCCAAGCAACACTTATCACACAACCAGCACAAACCAGCTTACGTGGACATGTCCTCAGATTTCCCGGCAACGGGCTATCTTCCCACTGGGTTGCCCCGGCAGTATTGTCGCTGCTGACGAACTTAACGACTGTGTTCGGGATGGGAACAGGTGTGGCCTCATCGCATAGGTCACCGGGAAATCTCACAACATGTCTACGTAAGTCTCTAACACGTCCGCGCAAAGCTGCACTTTTGCCGACCTAACAGCTACCAAGCCCTCGACCGTTAGTACGGCTCTGCTGAACGGCTCTCACCGCTTACACATGCCGCCTATCAACCAGCTAATCTCGCTGGGGTCTTACCTGATTAACTCAGTGGGAGGCCTAGTCTTGAGGCGGGCTTCGCGCTTAGATGCTTTCAGCGCTTATCCCAACCGAACATAGCTACCGAGCGATGCCGCGGGCGCGACAACTCGTGCACTAGCGGTTCGTCCATCCAGCTCCTCTCGTACTTTGGACAGACCCTCTCAAGCCTCCTACGCCTGCGGCGGATAGAGTCCGAACTGTCTCACGACGTTCTGAACCCAGCTCGCGTGCCATTTTAATGGGCGAACAGCCCAACCCTTGGGACCTTCTTCAGCCCCAGGATATGACGAGCCGACATCGAGGTGCCGAACCGCGCCGTCTATGTGAACTATTGGGCGCGACTAGCCTGTTATCCCCGGGGTAACTTATATCCGCTGACCACGGCCCTTCCACTCGGAACCGCAGGGTCGCTAAGCCCGACTTTCGTCTCTGCTCGACGTGTATGTCTCGCAGTCAAGCTCCCTTGTGCCTTTACACTCTACGGCTGATTGCCATCCAGCCTGAGGGAACCTTTGGGCGCCTCCGTTACATTTTAGGAGGCGACCGCCCCAGTCAAACTGCCCACCTGAGAATGTTCTCACGCCGGATAACGGTCATGAGTTAGGGACGCAGCTGCACACGGGTGGTATCCCAAGGTTGACTCCACCGAAGCTAGCGCTCCGGCTTCACAGTCTCCCACCTATCCTTCACATGCGCAGACGCGACTCAATCCCAGGATGCAGTAAAGCTCCACGGGGTCTTTTTGTCCTGCCGCAGGATGCCCGCATCTT
>CAZFVB010000080.1:0-6502 GCA_964522375.1 uncultured Chloroflexota bacterium | reverse complement strand
ACGTCAGACCCGCTCTCTGGAACGGACGGACACATGAAGATTGGTCTCCAGTCACTGAAGCAACGGACAACATCACTGCTCCCAGTAGTCGTTCTAGTAGGAGCCATCGTGGCCGGTGTTGTACAAGGTGCCTGCGGAGGAGAAAAAGAATTAAAGCGAGATTTCTCCGGGCTTAATCCGGAAAAATGCGGCGGCAGTGGCAGGGTCGGAGGATTTTGTGGTGGTGGTGGCTTCGAAACCATGAAGAACCAGGAAAAGAAACAGTAGCCACAAACCTGTTCTGACCAAGCAATTATTCGAAGCTGTACTTTTCGTCATCGACAAGTAAAAAACGTAAAACCATCTTAAGATCGTCCAGTTGCCATCCCCGCTAAAGGTACGGTCGATTCGGCTGTGACTCCTCCCCTCCTGATACGGCTCGTACTACTTATTGGTGCCGCCGGACTGCTCGCCTGCGGTGACACCGGGCCGACTGATGTACCGACAGCCCCGGAACAGACCCAAGTCGCTGCTAACGCAGCCACCGCTCCTACCCGCACTGCATCGGCAACAATTCCTGTTACAACTCCTGAGCGTGAAATTTCACGAGGCGCACCGCAAACTCGCGTGCGTTCGGTGACACCAACTACCACTACCTCAGCTGAGCAGCCACAGGTCACCCGACCATCCGAACCGACCACGACGCCCACACCTGTTACCCCATCCCTTCCGACAACTGCTACAAAAACCAGGGCTCCCACGGCTACCGCCCGACCTACATCACCATCGAAAGCACAAACGGCGTCACCGACAACTACCGAAAGCCCGGGTCACCAGTTTGGCCCTGGAGGACTAGCGGCTGATCTCAAAACATGGGCGAGCACCACGCTGCCCCAATTCATCACGGCCTCACATATTGACGTCAGCGACGTGGCGTCGGTTTCCAGGTTCCGGTCTGCCGCAGGCCATGACTTTTCAGATTCTTTCGAAACGTGTTGCTCGATGAAACACTATTTCCATCTCGTTGACTTCTACGGCACCCGATTTACACAGCCGATCTATTCGGCTGTTGACGGCTTTGTTTTCTACCTCGTCGAACCCAGTGGACCAGAAGCCGACGCATGGAAAGCTGACTATGTCAGACAGACTGGAAAGACCCCACCTTCCGATTATCGAGACTGGAACATCATCATCCGACCAGACGCCGCACCGAATGTATGGATCACGCACATGCACCTAAACCCTATTGACCAGATCATCACAGATGTACCTCGAGCAGATGCAAGGAGCCGGATGATGGGCACTGCAAGGCCCGCGTCACCCGGATACCGGGTCAAAGCTGGAGACCTGATCGGTTACGGGCTCGGAGAAATCATCATCAAGCGACATCTTGACGGAAATGGTGTTCCGTCGTCCTGCAACTCCGCCGCGGCCAGGTCACAATTTCCGATGAACACGCTCCCGGGATGTAAAGCCACCGTACAAATGCACTCCGTCTTTGAGTTCATGACGGATGAGGTATTCGCGGAGTACCAGAAATTGGCTAACGTTGTCCGAAGTGATTTCATCGTCTCTGCAGAAGAGCGCGCGTCAAACCCCTTGCTGTGCGACGGTGAATCCTTTGTCGAGCGCGCAAATGAAGACAACAAAGACCATTTTGTATGGCTGCAAGCTAGAGATCCGTCGCCAAGCCAATCGCCAGCACAAAATACCCCCACATCCGCTGAAACCCCTGTCTTGCCTGACGCCAACACCTTGGCCTCAGGCCGAAAGATCGTTGTCGAATTTACGAACTCGGGAACTCAGACACTCGGCCCCGTTACTGTAGATTCCAACTACGTACTCGCTATCGCGGCAGACGGAGGCCCCATCGACGTCGCGATCAGTGATGGTTCGTCCGGTACTCGGGGACTCTATAGCCGACCAGCAAACACGAGCGGGATGGCGACCTATGCCACACCGGCGTTGGAGGCCGGGCAAATCACCATTTCTGTTACAGCCGATGAGCAAGTGAACTGGAGACTCATCCTGGTTCTAGAGTGACCGAGCAAACCTGACATCCACAAGCATCAGCGGACACGTGCAGCAGCTCTTACTGACGACCTGAGCAACTCAACCACCCGCCTCTAGCCACGCCAGATTAAACCGATATACCCAATGCCCAAACCCGCACAAGATGGTTCCATCGCCCAGTACGACCAGCGATGAATACCCGGCTTCATGGCTCAGGAGTCGGGATACCGGCCACGTTTTTCCTTCGTCATAACTAGCTCGCACGGTCATGTTTCTGCGTGCAGCGGAACCGATCTCGCGAGTGTGCAGTTGATTGACGCCTTCAAAACTCGCCGGATTGGAAAACAGAAGACATCCCACCTGGTCAGTCGCGGGGTCCACATATCGAGTAACCGCAGCATGACACCGACCTTCGACGAGTTCCTCGTGCACCCCAAATTCAGAAAACGTTTCACCACCATCCCGACTCACACACCACGACCGATACCCCAATGACCTCGGATCATGATTACGGTTATTCATATAAACCGATCCATCAGCGAGTTCAACAATACACGCCTCGCCAACGAATCCCTGAGAGCTACCACCCCATTGCCAGGTCTTACCGTGATCGTCGCTGTAGATCACCGCGTTATGCGCCTGCTCATCAAGCACCTGGGCAACCTGCCCAATACCGTCATCGTAGACCGCACCAAGTGCCGGGTGGTGATAGAGGATATTGTGCTTTGCAGCATCAACCTCCTGCCAATCACCCGTGAAATATCTTGCTGGAATGAGCATCCGACCCTTGTAGGGACCACGAACCAGCTGAATACCACCACCGATAAACCATGCTAGACCGGCATCCGGGTACGTATAAAACTGATCAGTGATATCAGTGCTTACCCAAGTCTGTCCGTCATCACGACTGGACTCCATCGTCAGACGCGCACCCATCTGCCGACCCTGTCGGTAGTTGGTGATCATCCAACTCTCGGACATCGGTCGACCCCGATCATCCTGTAGCGGCCACGTGCCCTGCGTAAACACAAAGATTTCACCCGTCTCGTGATCGACAACACTCGCCAGGCGTCCCCGCTTTTCAGGCTCCCACCAGTTTCGTTCATGCAATTGCCATGTTTGGCCCATATCTACGCTTCGGAAGCGATAATGCAGCCAAGGAAATCCGTGATCGGCTCCACCGGGCAACCGGGCACGAGGCAATGCAGTCCCAAGCGCAATGATTGCGCCTGACCGAGTCAACTGCAGATAGACGTGCTCTTTAGCAGTCTCAGGCTCGGGGGCCCAAATCTGAACTCGCTCCACAAACGGCTTCATACGTTGACCCTCAAGAACCCGGGCTCAGAAATATGGGCGTGCGAGCAATCAAACCTCGGGTGACGCCCATCTGACCGCTACGGACCTCAGACCTGCATCGCTTTAAATGATTCGACCTGCTGACGAATCCCAACCTCGGTTGGCAATCGCTCAACACTTGATGCCCCGAAAAATCCAGCTACTCCCTTGGTGTGCCGCAGCACGAATTGCGCATCGGCAGGTTCAGCGATCGGCCCCCCATGACATAGCACCAGCACATCCGATCGTTCAGCTGTTGCCGCATCGTGAATCAGCTGTACCCGATCCGCCGCATCTTCAAGCGTGAGTGCGGTCTGGGCACCAATCGTCCCCTTAGTCGTCAAGCCCATATGCGGCACCAAGACATCCGCCCCAGCCCTAGCCATCTGCACAGCTTGTTCCTCATCAAATACATACGGACACGTAAGCATGTCCAAATCATGGGCTATCCGAACAAGTTCAACTTCGGATGCAAAACCCATCCCCGTCTCTTCGAGGCCCTGGCGAAAATCCCCATCAATCATCCCGACCGTCGGAAAGTTCTGGACGCCGTCGAACCCCATTCCCTTGAGCTGTTCAAGAAACGTCGGCATCAATCGAAAAGGGTCCGTGCCGCACACGCCAGCCAAGACAGGGACCGATTGCACTATGGGGAGCACCTCAGCAGCCATGTCCACCACGATGGCGTTGGCATCGCCATACGGCATAAATCCGGCCAACGAACCACGGCCAGCCATGCGATAACGGCCCGAGTTATAAATGATGATGAGATCGGCGCCACCCTGTTCAGCAACCTTGGCGCTAATACCAGTCCCGGCGCCACATCCAACGATCGGATGACCAGTCGCCACCGTGGCCCGCAATCGACTTAAGGCTTCATCGCGTGTAACAAACGGCATGTGACCATCCTTTCTTTCTCGTCATGGCTATCCCTTAGAGTCACCAACCCCGAAATGCGTTGTCAGGACAAAAATTCCAGCATCTTGCTCACAACGGCGTCAGCAAAATCATCGTCATTTATGTTGTTCGCCATCTTATACACGGGAATATCCTCGCGCGTATGTTCAACAATCGCATCGAATAGGGCCTTGTCGGCCTCAGGCCACCAAAACTCCCCGTCAGTTCCACCGAGAATAGAAAGGCCGTTCAGCGGAAGGAATAGTGCAACAGGAGCCGACGACCGATTGACCTTTTCAGCCAGCACTCGACCCAGTTCTGCATTTTCCTGCGGGGTTGTTCGCATCAGCGTGATGTTGGAATTCCACTGGTACAAACGACGGTCCCGATACTCCTTAGGCACGGTGTCAATACCCCAAAAATTCACCATATCAAGACAACCGGGGACAACAACCTGTGGTACGCCGCTAGAGGCCGCCGCATCCAGCCGACTCGTACCAGCCGCCATGACGCCACCCATAAGCTCATCAGCCCACTCAGTCGTCGTAATGTCCAGCACGCCAGACACAAAGCCGCCCGCAACGATATCTTCCATCGTCCGTCCACCAGTGCCGGTTGCATGAAAGACCAGCACCTCGTAGCCATGAGATTCCATCGTTTGGCGACAACGCTCCGCAATTGGTGTCGTATTACCAAACATTGACATGGCCACCATCGGCTTCTCGTCCACCGGAGGCGCCACCGTTTCAACCATCCCGACCACAGCGCCCACCGCATTCGCATAAATACGGGCACTGATCCGATTGATACCGGCCACATCAACAACCGAAGGGATCATCACGACGTCCCTCGTACCAACGTATCCGCTAGTGTCGCCAGACGCGACCGTGCTAACCATGACCTTCGGTACACCAACCGGTAACGATCGCATAGCTGAGGTTCCCAACGCAGTGCCTGCTCCGCCTCCCATTCCCAGGACAGCATGGATTTTCCCGTCTCGATGGAGCTGTTCGACAACCTTGGCAACACCATCAGCCATGGTGTTCATTGCCTGGCCACGATCCGCAGTCTCCCTAAGCTGTTGTAGAGAGGTTCCCCCGGCATCAGCAATCTGTTGGGCAGCAACATCGGGTTTGAAGGCAGGCTGTCCGACAACACCCGTGTCGACCATTACTACGTGATGTCCACGACGCTCGATTTCACGCTTCACAAACGCGAATTCATCACCCTTTGTATCAAGAGCGCCAATTACGGCAATAGTTTTCGCCATCACCACATTCCTATGGAAGTGTCCGACGGAATATCAACAATAATCGGTAACAGGAACAACCGACAACTCGCGACACCGATATCTCTCGTAGAGGTAGGCTAACGTTATCTATCGCCCGAGCCTGCCGGATGTGCGGAAGATTTAATGTAACGAGCAACATGCGGCAAGTAGCCCAAGTGTTGCAGGCCAAGATTCCTGACCTGATGGAAACGTCCATCAGGCTTCCCGACTACAACATTGCGCCAACCCATGCGATCGCCGCCGCCACCCAAGATCACGAACGTGAGATCGGGGTGTTCCGATGGGGCCTCCTCCCATCCTGGGCTACAAACCCTCGGATGGGATCCCGTCTGATCAACGCACGCTCGGAAACCCTAGACACCAAACCTTCGTTTCGAAATGCCTTCAGGCATCGTCGCTGTCTGATTCCGGCCAGTGGATTCTACGAATGGACCGGAACCAAAACGCCACGTCAACCCTGGCACATCTATCAAACGACCGGAGCATTACTGATGATGGCCGGACTCTGGGAATCCCATCCAGAATTCGGAAATACCTGCACCATCATTACTTGTGCTCCTTCCAACTGGATGGCTCAGTACCACAACCGGATGCCGGTATTCCTTGAAAATAGAACATGGGATACGTGGCTAAACCCCAAGGCCAATGCAGCAGCGCTAAAACCACTGCTCAAGGCTCCAGGGGAAGACCTGTTAGTGGCCAATCCAATTTCCTCAATCGTCAACAACCCCCGTAATAATCGGCCTGATGTACTCCGCCCCTTGCTCATCTAGGAAGCCGTCCAGACTCTGTAACTCAACATGCCTCAAGAACAACCCTCTGTACCAAGCCACCCATTGCTACCTTTGCTAGCGGCAACATGAGCCCTAAAAATCCGTTACGTGCAGTTGTCGTCGGCTGTCAGGTCGGTCGCATGCATGCCGACGCCTACGCCCACTCCGACGCCACCGAACTCGTCGCGCTCTGCGATCTTGACGAACAGGCCCT
>CAZFVB010000079.1:0-6656 GCA_964522375.1 uncultured Chloroflexota bacterium | reverse complement strand
CTCAGTCGCATGCGATGGCAACCTCCAGTACGTACCGGGCGACCACTGATCGATCATCCAACGTACATCGATTGTCTATGTCGTTCGCTGAAACAAGGTCTGGACAATTTGGAATTCACACCCGATCGACTAATTCTGTCGTTTCACGGTCTGCCAACGAGCTACATAAGAAAAGGCGACCCCTATTACACCCATTGCCAACGCACAACGGAGGAAATCAACAAGCACCACGACGACGGCCACCCGGCATGGACACTGGCGTTTCAAAGCCGGTTTGGTCCGGTTAAATGGATAGAGCCGCATACGAGCGACGTGCTGAAAAACCTACCTGGAGATGGAGCACGAAATGTTGCAGTCGCAGCTCCTGCATTTATTTCCGATTGCATTGAGACACTTGAGGAACTCGACATTGAATATCGAGAACTATTTATGGACCACGGCGGAGAACATTACGCTGTACTCCCATGTCTCAACGATAGTGAGCTGGCGATCGATGCACTGCAATCGATCATAGAAATTGAGCTGTCAGGCTGGACCTGAGATCAGCAGCCACGCCACTAGTTAGCAGAAGCGATGCCCACGGGAACCGATAAGAATCATGGTGGGGCCTCCCCAGAAAGTTCCCGTACATGCCCGCCCCACACCAACCGCGCTTACCTTGGAGAAACATGTAACCTGAGACTGGGACCTACGCAAAACAAACCCCTGACAATCGTAGTTGGCGGGACAGCCAGTTCGGAGCGGATGAATCCATGTTCATTCGAAACAGCGGCAATAGCAGTAGCCTCAATGAGTTGGTGCTCTTTGCATTCGATGATGTCTCGCTTCCGTGGCGGCATGGACTACGCCTCCAGCTCAGCAGCTTTCGAGGATCCGTCGATGGGCCCTCCAATGTCGTGATCGGCCTGGGGGGACCTGGAATGCCCGACAACCGCGTTGTCACCTACTTTGGCACGGTCCGACGTGTCCACGATGAACTCTGGATGTGGTACGTCGGTGCAGGCGACAAGGACGACCAGTGGCAACAGCGTGTATGTCTCGCCACCAGCCAAGACGGCCGAACATGGGCACGGCCAAATCTTGGACTAGTCGAATACAACGGGGCTACCGACAACAATCTCGTGGATCTAGTGGGAGGTCATGGCCACGTGACCATGTGCCTGGTTTTTCACGAGCCCGATGATCCCAATCCAGAACGTCAATTCAAAATGATGTATCACGACCGCATCCATCACCCCTCCAAGATGGCGGTGGCCTTTAGTCCGGATGGCCTGCGCTGGAACGCCTGGCCCGGGAATCCAGTTGGCCCATTCCTCGAACCTATTGGCGGAACAAAAATGAATGGCGCGTACCTGGTCAACGGCCAGGGCGGGACCCACTGGTCTCCTTCGGGCCACGGCCGACGCCTTGTAACCCGGACCTCCTATGACTTTGAGACGTGGACCGAGGCCACTAGCCTGGGTCTCAGAAGAGACCCGCTACCCCCACGCCCATCTGTCTACGGACCTCACGAGGGGCCACAAGTGCATCTTGGGGCTTCTCTGTGGAATCGAGGAAATGTCCTGGTGGGCTTCTACGGGATGTGGAACGGCCACCCGTCCAATGATCGACGTCTCGTATGGATGAACATCGGACTGGTCGTCAGCACCGACGGTCTTCACTTCCGCGAGCCAATCCCTGACTTTCCAATCATCGAAGCCATGGAAGTCGATTGGCAACACAAACCACACGGAAGTGCATCGACCCACTTTCCTGCGCTCATGCAAGGTCAAGGGTTCGAAAACATCGGTGATGAGACGCTCAGCTGGTATGCCCCGTGGCCAGAAGACGATAGCGACGGCATTCGGGTCGCCAGCTGGCCCCGTGACCGGCTCGGTTGGTTAGAACCGTTTCTCACCGCCGACGAAGGACCACATGTCATTACCGCGGTGATTGACCCGGAAAACCATGCTCTAAAGCTAAGCCTCAACGTCGACGGCATTTCGGCTCACAGTCACCTGAAAGTCAGCGTGCTGGACGAACAGTTTCAAACCGTCTCCGGATACGGCCCTGACGATCTCGACGGACCGATACTTTCAGGGCTTAACCACGATGTTCGTTGGAATGCTCACGACACCATCACGCCTATGGAGCCGTTCCGCCTGCGTTTCGATTTCGGTGGTGTAAGGCCGGAAGACGTGCGGCTGTACGCCGCATACCTGCACAATTCCTCGTAACCCTTCACATATTCGTGCCCCGAGCACTTCATGTTGTGGCGAGGGAATTCAACCATGCGTGCCCCCACTGCCAGTTCCAGCATCAACCCTATGGTTCTTCCACGCATACACCCCGGAACAAGGGTGACTTGGACCACCAGGGAACGTGTCAAACTAGTGTGCCCGTACGAGCATTTGGCTAAACACGCATGAAAGATTTGAAAGAACGACTGCGTGACAAAAGCAGGGACAAGCTCGCCGAACACCTCAAATCGTCTGGAATATCTGCAGAAATAGCCCCGAGAGGTCGACCCGAAGAAAAAATCAAAGGTCCCTGGTGGGGATTTTTTTTGCGGTCTCTGGGAATCATCGATGTTGCTGAAGGTCCTATCTCCTCAATACACGTGGTTAAAAAGGATCGGGGCAAAGATAGCCCTCCCCAGTGGTGGTATATCTTCCTAATCCCGTCGGAGATCCCCATGGCCCATAACCAGACATTCAAAATCAGCACCGTGCGAAGGAAATCGTTTCCGCTATTCGGAAAAGTGTTGGAGGTGCACTGGAAAGGTAACGACTGGGGCACTGGCCTAGCCCGGGCGCTTTCGGAAGATCAGCAGATCAACGCGTTTGTAAGTAAAACCGGCGACGTGTCCATACGAAGTCATAAAAAAGAGTTTCACGGATGGCTCATCCGAACAAAGAGATTCGATCTAACTTCTGATGACTGGAAAGCCTTACAAAAAGTCGTGGGCCGTCTCCTGTATATCGCGTCATAGATTCGTGGCCCTGCATCTCATGCCGCCAAAGACTTATGTCTACCTGGGAATTCGGATAATAGCCATTCATCAGGCAATCCACCCGTAACTCCACCTATCAGACCACTTCCTATACACATGACAAAGCATGCAGAACAGCACGATGTTGGAGACCAAGATCTAACCCACAGTGACCGACTTCTCGCCCAATCGAGAACAACACGATGGCTATTGATCGCACTTGGAACTCTATGCGTAATCGTCGGTCTCATCGGAATCGTCGTACCCGGCCTACCAACGACCATTTTCCTTATCATGGCCGCTGCTTGTTATGCACGAGGATCAACACGGCTTCACCACTGGTTACTGTCCCACCGTTTGTTGGGGCCACCGATTCGAGACTGGTACAAACACCGTAGCCTGCCAATACGAATCAAGCTCATCATCATCCTGTGTATCGCTGTGAGCAGTGGCCTATGCGCCTGGTTCATCATCGATAACCTCCCCATTCAGTTGGTCGTGATCGCGGTGGCGCTCATCGGGATTTGGTACGTAGGCATTTTTGTTCCAACCCGCAAGACCTCAAAGTCCTAGGACCTCACGCAGCAAAATTCTCAGGCCACAGGAACCATCGGCCTCGAGACATATTGGTGTCCATCACACCGATCCATAGTGCGGAGGATTTCAAGCTACGCTGTCTCTAAAGCCGCTCATCGAACTAAGAAGACATGCTTCGACCGCCACAACTGATGCAGGCCGTACGACTCAATCCCGATGGAGAACAAACGGTCACCAACGTCACCGTTCCTCAAGCGACCGGTGACGAGGTGCTGATCCAGGTCTTGAGCAGTTCCATGGACGGCACCGATCTCGAGCAAATCCATGGGCGGCACACCATCGCAACCACCCGGGACATTACCCAGGGCCACGAATACGCGGGCCGTGTAGCCACGATCGGCGAATCCGTCACAGCATTCCGTGTAGGCGACAGGGTGACCGGACCATTTGGTATCCATTGTGGCGCTTGCACCTACTGCAGCCGTAGCCAAACCAATCTCTGTTTGAACCAGACCGTGTTTGGGTTCGGACGAGACGGCGCGTGGGCTGAGTATTTGCTCGCGCCCGAACGTGTGCTGACGCTGCTACCAAAGCCACTATCGTTCGATGATGGGGCGCTATTGTGCTGCACTGTCCCAACTGTCCTACGGGCAATGGACCGATCGCCCATCACACCAGGCAACCATGTCGCAATCTTCGGGTTGGGCCAAATGGGACTAACGGCCGTGATGGCGGCTAGCATGGAAAGTCCGTCTACCCTGATCGCTATCGACCCCATAAATTCCCGACGCCAACTGGCCATCGCGTGGGGCGCCACCCATACCCTCGACCCAAGTGTTGAAAACGCCCATACACATGTTCTCGATATCACTAATGGTATTGGCGCAAACCTGTGCATCATCACGGCATCGTCGCTTGCAGCGCCTGGACCCGGATCGGTAGCTTCCGCAGCTTTTGAGAGCGTCGCCCGCGGCGGACAAGTAACCATCATTGGCCTCATTGGTGACCAGGCCGCAAACTTCAACCACCTCATTAGCAAGGAATTCACAGTGGTTGGAACCAAGGCATCGCTCGGACCAACTTATGTCGCACGGGCTGTCGCACAAGCAACGGAAGGAACCTGGCCCATGACGCGTTATCGCGACATCATCACGCATCGAGTGGCTCTTAATGACCTGCCCACCACAATTGCCAACGATCGTCTCCGGGGGGCGATAAAAATCCTCATCACCACGCCCGTAAACGATTCACAGAACACATCGGAGGCCTGATATGCGAACTGTCATTCTGTCGTTTAGTCATCACGGTCGCTCACTCGCACAACAAGCCCGAGCCCTCGGCCATGAAATCGTCGGCGTCATGGATGCTGAAACATCGCCGCGAGATGCCCTGACAAAGGAATTTGACTGTCCCGGATTTTCGGACGTCGCAACATGTCTGGACTCCGCGCAGCCGGATGTCGCGTTGGTTTCGGGCAAACACATCGAAATTCCTTCCCACCTCGCTACATGTGTGGAACGGCGAATCCCTTACCTCGTCGACAAACCATTCGCCGACTGTGCATCTCGTCTCCGACCGATAGCCGAAGCCACGCTTCGTCACAACGTGTTCAGCGCATGCACGCTCCCAAACCGCAAGAGCCGCCTAGTTCCACTGGTAAAAACCATGCTTGCCGACGGGCGATTAGGCGACCTGGTGCTTTTCGGAAGCCGCCTGAACAACGGTCCGCCGTCACGGTATGACCCGACCCCTTCCTACTGGCACAACGACCCATCTGTTTCCGGCGGGGGAAGTTGGGCGGTCGAAGCAGCCCATGGGATTGACACGTTTCTGGATGTGCTTGGAGATGTCGAAGTTGAGGTTGTCGGCGCAGTGATGTCCAACGCCATGCACGGCCGAGATTTTGAAGATTGGGGGATGGGCGTGCTACGCACACCTGCAGGCACCACCGGGGTTATTGAGGCCGGCTATACGTATCCGTCCGGAACACACGCTGGCGACCATTTCTTTCGGTTTGTTGGAACAAACGCAATGGTCTTCGAACGATACGATCGACAACATCAACCCATTATCGAAATACATACCACCAGCGGGATTGAATTTATCCCTGACAACGGAAATGGCGAGAGATTTTCTGAAATCATTGAAGATGCATTGAACGCTTTGCGTCTGGGTACGCCGTTTGAACCCAGCATTCACCAAGCTGTACGGATCCTTGAAGTACAAGACGCGGTCTATGCCCTCGCACGTGCAAACCCGGACTCCAATGGTCCTCACCAAATGGCGCCAGCCGCCTTGCCCTAGCGTTCCTACTGGCTTACCAGGGTTCTTCTACTACCGTGGGAGTCCGGCTCAAACTAAATCTCGACATATCCCACCGGGTGGAACCGCGCACCGCCAATTCCGAGAGCATTTGGCCAATAAGAATTCCGAACTTGAATCCGTGACCAGAGAACCCGGTCGCTACGAGAACATTCGGACGCTCGGGCAAAACATCGATAACAAAATCAGAGTCTGGCGTCATCGCATAGGTACAGGTCTTGCTGTAGGTCACCTCAGCATCCGCAAGCCCTGGCATATACGTGCGCAGAAAACCACGCAACTTAGAGAATGCTTCCGGATCCGGCCGCTCCCGATCTTCATCCGGATCAAACGGTCTGCCTATCGCATGCTCGGCCACCTTCATCGATCCACGCCAGTGAATCGGGAATCCGTAAAAGTTTGTATCCGCGACGGCAAACGGCGGAAGGCTGGGAAATGCATAGAGCGAGGGGACTTCGGGCTTCAGATAGTGCACACGGGCCGCACTTGGCCTGACGTCAATTGAGAGGTTCGGAACAAGGCGAGGCGTCCAAGATCCGAGAGCGACAATAAACGCCTCGCCTTCGAATGATCGTCCATCCTGGGCAACGGCAGCCGAAACACATCCGCCTGACTCAGATAGGCTCACGATCTCAGTAGCCGAATGGAGTTCGGCACCAAGATCCACGGCAGCATGGGCAAGCGCGCGCGTGGCACCAGCAGCGTCAATATATCCACCCATGCCCTCGGCAAAATAACCCGAATCAACATTCGAAAATTGGGGGAACATCCGCCGAAGTTGACTGGAATCCAGCCACCGTGGCTCAAAACCGAGACGCTGAAGCCC
>CAZFVB010000078.1:0-6661 GCA_964522375.1 uncultured Chloroflexota bacterium | reverse complement strand
GTGTGGGTTACTCATAGCGTAGGGCCTCGATCGGCGAAAGCCGGGATGCCCGGGCTGCCGGGTAAATGCCGAAAACAAGACCGATAACGATCGACACGGTGAGGGCCAAAATGATTGGTTCCGCAGTGATCGCGGTGGTAAGGGTGGTGGCTCCGGGAGGTGGACCCCCGGGCCCCCCAGGGCCACCTCCAGCACCGCTTGCGGCAGAGGCTGCCTTTTGAGCCTCGCCTAATTTGTTGAGGCTCCACGAGAGTCCTGTGCCGGTCAGAGCCCCAACGACCCCTCCGCCAAGGCTCACGGCTACAGCTTCGATCATGAATTGCGACATGATGTCCCGACGCTTGGCTCCAATGGCCTTGCGAATCCCAATTTCCCGGGTTCGTTCTGTCACCGAAACCAGCATGATATTCATGATGCCTATACCACCCACCAGAAGGGATATGCCGGCGACAGCTCCAAGGAACACGGTCAAGACGCCCATAACTTCGGAGATTGTTTCAATCGCATCAGCCTGGCTGCCTATTGAGAAGTCTTGTTCTTCGGAGTCATGTCTACTTAGCAGGAGTGTTTCAATTCCTTGCTTGACTGCCGCGATTGTTGCTTCATCCTCATCCGTAAGCTGGACGACGATCTGTGAAACAACGTCTTCACCTTTTGATGTTTTTGAAGGACGAATTCTCGTTGTAAGCGCGGAGAGTGGTATAAAGGCTGCGTTGTCGCGACTCAGAAACGACTCACCTCCGTCGGACTCGATCACCCCGACAACTGTGAAGTGCTGATTATTTAAACGTACTGTGGCGCCAATAGCGCTTTTGTCCGGGAACAGATCCTCGGCTAGTGTTGGCCCAAGCACGATCACTCGTGCGTTTCGATCGACGTCCTCGTTGGTAAAGAAGATCCCTTCTGCCACATTGACACCGCGAGTATCCGCGTAATCCTCGGTAGCCCCGGTGATCTGGGCTTGG
This sequence comes from uncultured Chloroflexota bacterium, assembly GCA_964522375.1. Classification (GTDB taxonomy): domain Bacteria; phylum Chloroflexota; class UBA11872; order UBA11872; family UBA11872; genus UBA11872. The sequence continues at coordinate 5,696 of CAZFVB010000078.1, read as the reverse complement.
ACCGCGCCATCCGGTGACAGGAGGGCGCCATTAATTGATCGCTGGGGATACACAAGGGTGATCCCCGGAATACCCGCGGCCTTAATAGCTTCCGCATCCTGAGCGGTGAGGGTTTGGACACTTGATCGGCGATCCCTAAGGCCGCTGAATTGGTTTCGATTGGCACCTGGGTTAATGAATAAGAGGTTTGTCCCGACGCTGCGGATTTGATCTTGGATCGATGCTTGTACGCCTGCCCCGACTGACATTAATGTGATCACGGCTGCCACACCGATGACCATGCCCAGCAGGGTCAAGGCTGTGCGCAGCTTGTTGGCGATAAGGGCTCGAAGGGCCATCCGGAGGCCGTCAGTAGGGGTCATTGGACTGGCTCATCTTTTTCGATGCGACCGTCACGAAATCGGATGATTCGCCGTGCGCGTCGGGCGACCTCGTGTTCGTGCGTGACCAGAATCGTTGTAATTCCCCGCTGCGTATTCAGCGTGTCAATAACATCCATAATCTCAGATGCCGATCGAGTGTCGAGGTTTCCAGTCGGTTCATCAGCCAACAGAAGGCTGGGTTCGCTAACTAGCGCCCGAGCGATCGCGACCCGTTGTTGCTGACCGCCAGATAGCTCTACTGGGCTATGGTCAACGCGGTCCGCTAATCCTACGATTTCTAAGGCTTCTAGGGCTCGGTCCCGACGATTTGGAGCGCCAGCGTACATCAGGGGAAGCTCTACCTGTTCGAGCGCTGACATCCGAGGCAACAAGTTAAAGGCCTGAAATACAAAGCCAATTTTTCGAAGCCGAATCGCTGCGAGCGCGTCTTCATTCAAGCCGGCGACATTCTGGCCGTCGAGCTTGTACGTCCCATTGGTTGGGGTGTCGAGGCATCCCAACAAATTCATGGCGGTTGATTTTCCAGATCCCGAGGGGCCCATGATCGCCACCATTTCTCCGTGCGTAATCGAAAAGGACACTCCCCGCAGAGCTTCGACCTTCATGTCGCCCATTTGATACGTCTTGCTAAGTTTGTCGGCAACGATAGTGGCTTCGGTTTGGTCAGACATCGGTCTACGGTGGGCCACGTCTAGATTGCGGGCCGCCACCAAAGACGCCTCGTCCCGGGCCTTGGCGTTGCACTTCTGTCCCCCGGGCGTTGCGAAGGTTGGCTGCGGCCTGGGCTGCGTTTGGCATCACGAAGTCTCCGACCTCGAGTCCTGACGTAATTTGAATCATCACCGCATTGCTAATGCCAGTTGTGACCCGTCGGGGTTGCACTGTGTCGTCGTCTTGAAGGGTAAATGCGATGGGCCCGCGCGGTGTGTTTTGGATGGCCGCCTTAGGCACCGCAATCACATCCTGGGCTCCATCGACGATGATCTGTACGTCGCTCGTCAGACCTGCGCGTAAATCTGGGGTTGGATTATCTACGGAAATGTCGACAGCAAACGTTACAAGTCCCTGGTCAATGGTTCCCTGGGCAGCAATCCATGCAACCGAGCCATCGAAGGTTCGATCATCAAGTGCTTGAAATGACAATGTGACGGGTTGGCCGATCGAGATTGACCCGATATCTGTTTCGTCAATGCTGATGCGCGTGAGCAAGGTCTCAGAAACGCCGATCCTCATCAAAGGACCAGAAACCCGCTCCCCAACCTCTCCTTCAATGGTTAGAACAACACCGTTGATCGGCGAGAGAAGACTGGCATCTGTAAGAGCGTCGCGCGCTGCTTCAAGTTGTCGCTCGGCGTCATTGATCGACAACTCCTGGCGTTTTACTGCGAGAGGGTCGGCCGGGCTACGAAGATCAGCCAGTGTGATTTCAGCTTTACTGACGGCGGCTTTAGCTTTTCGGATTTCTGAAGCGTCTGCTCCATCAAGGGTGTCGGCCAAGCGAGCCTGAGCATCCGCAAGGCTGGCCTGGGAAGCAGTCAACGACTGTTCGGCGGCACGGACATCTCCGTGTTCAGGCTCGGCAGTTAGAGCGTCGAATCGAGCCCTGGCGGCTTTTAGAGCGGTGGTGGCTGAAGCCACATTTGCTCGACGGCTTGCGAGATCTGTTGTGGTTGCACCGGCTTCAAGGTCTTTAAGTTCGAGTTCCGCTGCGGCCTGGTTCCGTTCGGCCGATGTGACGGCGTCCTGAAGTGCAGCCAAATCTGGTCCCGTGGCCATATCGTCTACCGTCGCCTGAGCCGCGGTTCGACTGGCTTTGGCTGCTGTCAGCTTAGACTCTGCCTTTGACAGATCGTCCGCAGTGGCTGGAGAGATGGCGTCCGTGTAGTCGCGTTGGGCCTTGGCCCACACCACGCTAGCCCGCTCCTTTTGCTCGGCGCTGAGGTTGCTCCCGGTTCGTACCGCGTCGGCGTGCGTTAAACGCGCCTGCTCAAGGGTTGTGTTTGCGTCCTGCAGTTGCGTGGATGTCGGTTTAGCACGAAGGTCTGCAAGAGTAGTGGTTGCTGTTGTGACTTCCGCTTTGGCGGTCGCCAGTTTAGCGTCAGCTTCCGCAACCTTTCGAGGATGGTCGTTGGATGCTTCGGTTAACGCCCGCTTAGCTGAGGTGGATGCCTCACGTGTAGCTGCCACCTTGTCGCGTGCGGCCTGTAGCGAAAGATCGGTAGCGCCAGCTTCGGTGTCCGTAAGCGCGCTTTGCGCACTCACAAGGTTGGCTTGGGCAGATGCCAGGCTACTTTGGGCGTCAGCAATGGCGCTGTCGGTTGCTCCCGCAAGAAGGTTGTTCAGTGAGTTCTGGGCTGAAAGGACTTGGGACCTTGCTGAGGCCACCGCCGATTCACCTGAGGTGATCGCTGACTTCTTGGCTGGACTGATGAGGTCTGCCAGTGCTGATTCAGCCTCACGTAGGTCGAGTTCAGCGAGCCGTATTTTGGAGGGGTCGGCGGTTGCGACTAGTGTGGCGAGATCGAGCTGAGCCCGGTCAAGGGCTGCCGCCGCGTTGTCCAGTGCCCGTTGCAGGCTTGATGATTCAAGCGATGCTAACGTCTGGCCTTTAGACACCGTGTCACCCGCGGTTATTGCTACGGTCGAAAGTACTCCCGCCTGATTGAATTCGAGGTTCAAAATCGATCCATAATCGATCGTTCCGACCGCGGGGATTGTTACCTGGATGTCTTGTTGGGCGACCCGTATTGGTGTTGGAGGTGGTGTGTCGGTTGCTTGATCCCGGTTGGCTATCCGGGGCACCAGGATGATTAGGGCAACAAGCACCACAGCCGGGGCGACGAATCGAAAGCGAATAGCTTTGCGTATCTTGCCTATACGTCTAGTAATGGCACTGAGCATTTAACGGTCCACCCTTATTGGTGCAGATGGTGCCGTCTCGTGTGTCTGATGACGGCAAACGACTCTCGATGGTGGTTTGGATAGCGCATCACGGATATTTGTTTATGTTCCCTATGTCCATACCTTAACCACTTTCCTTGAAGACAAGTGCGAGGATTCTCACAATTATCCGTGACAGTCATTTGGGTTTACCGGCATAGAGGGGTTACACCTTAGGGCAAAGGTTGCAGGGTTCCCATTAGCGAGAGCTCGTCCGCGGTAAGCGAGATTTCGCTGGCCGCCGCATTCGCTTTAGCCTGGCCTGGTGTTCTTGCTCCGGGTATCGCACAGGTGACGCCTTCTCTCGAGAGGGTAAAGGCGAGGGCGAGTTGTCCCATGCTCCTGTCTTCCATGGTCAACGGGCGTAGCTTTTCAGCGGCGGCTACTCGGGCCTGAAATCGGATGTGTGCGTCGCCGGTATTCCAGCCATATCGGGTTTCGTCATCGAAGACATGGTCCGTCGTAAATTTGCCGGTCAGGACGCCCTGGGCTAACGGCCCCCTAATCAACGTGCCGATGTTGAGGGAGGCGCATAACGGCAGGATGTCTCGTTCGTAATCTCGATCTATAACACTGTGGGGCAATTGCACAACATGGCATCGAGCGTGGCGGTCAAACAACTTGATCTCGTCTGAAATAAAAGACGAGGTCCCGTAGGCGCGTATTTTCCCTAGTTGAAGGAGGTGTTCAAAGGCTTCCAGGAACATGTCGAGGTGTGGGTGTTCACGAACATGGCATTGGTAAAAATCAATGTAGTCGGTTTGCAACCGGTGGAGACTGGCGTCGCAACACGCGTAGATATGTTCCGGTGTGCTGAAGCTTAGGGGATGTCCTTCGGGACGTCCTAAGTTACCGGCTTTCGTGGCGATAAATACGTTTGCCCGGTCTGAGTTTTTCAGGGTTTTTCCCAGAAGCTCTTCGCTTCGTCGGGGACCGTACGAGTCTGCGGTGTCAAACAGGTTAATGCCGGCATCAATTGCGGCATGAATAGTTGAAGCTGCGTCACTTTCGGATACCGGGCCCCATTGACCGCCTAGGGCCCAACATCCCATGCCAATGCTTGAGACTTTCCAGCCAGTTCGACCGAACGAACGGTATTGCATGCGGCGACTCATGGACACTTACGGTGTCAATTTACCTGATCACCTTCAGCATTTGAGGAGAGGCGCGCACAAGAGTGACAAGGCAGTTGGTGTTCGCGTGATCCAGGCTCCGTCTTATGGCACGGAAACCATTGACCGGCGTTCGTGGGGCACATATCATCTCTATCTTGTGTTGGTTAATAACTAATACAATCCTAATGTCGCCAAGCGGTAGCTTTGTGGCATCGAACCTTTACAAGTAAGTTTTACGTAAGTTTTTACGCGTCCAACGCGTAAAGCTGCAGTTTTGCCGGCCTAATGGAGACCAAGCTACATAGGGCGCTTGGTGAATGCCTAGGCGCAAGGAACCGACGAAGGGCGCAGCAGGCTGCGATAAGCCACGGGGAGCCGCGAGCAGGCTTTGATCCGTGGATACCCGAATGGGGAAACCCGGCGGGGGTAATGCCCCGTCGCCCATAACTGAAAGCCTTCGGGCTGTAGTAGGTTATGGGCGGGCACCGAGGGAACTGAAACATCTAAGTACCTCGAGGAGCAAAAATCAATTTAGAGATTCCCTTAGTAGTGGCGAGCGAAAGGGGAAGAGCCCAAACCTGATCCGTGTAAGGCCCATACCGTTGCGGATCGGGTGTTGTAGGACCCGATAGACACCTTTGGGGGTGTCACACAGTTACAAAATCGCCCGTTAGTCGAAAGGGCTGGAACGCCCTGCCAGAGACGGTGAGAGCCCGGTAGGCGAAAGCGGAGCGATCTGTGATCGGTGTTCCTGAGTACCACGGGACACGTGTAACCCTGTGGGAACCTGGGAAGCCCACTTCCCAAGGCTAAATATTCCTGGCGACCGATAGTGAACTAGTACCGTGAGGGAAAGGTTAAAAGTACCCCGGAAGGGGAGTGAAATAGAACCTGAAACTAAGCGCCTACAGACAGTCAGAGCGCTATGCCGACCAGAGGCTTAGTTTTGTGAGGCGAGGTTCAGGCGTTAATCTTCGGATTAATGTTTGTTCAGCAAATCATGAGGCTGGGTCTCATTTTGGCGGAATGCGTGATGGCGTGCCTTTTGGAGAATGATCCGGCGAGTTACTCTGTACGGCAAGGCTAAGGGCCTAAGGTCCGGAGCCGTAGGGAAACCGAGTCTTAATAGGGCGTATAGTTGTGCGGAGTAGACCCGAAACCAGGTGAGCTACCCGTGGCCAGGATGAAGCGGAAGTAACATTCCGTGAAGGTCCGAACCCACCAGAGTTGCAATTCTGGGGGATGAGTTGCGGGTAGA
>CAZFVB010000077.1:533-6716 GCA_964522375.1 uncultured Chloroflexota bacterium | reverse complement strand
CCGGTTCGAGCGTTGGCGAAGGTTTCGGTTCCCCCTTCATGCCGTTGGATCAGATCATCGATGCTCGAGAGCATTCCGGCGCGATAGACCTTTTGCGTTGGGAGTTGACGCTCCAGCCACTCGGTGTCCCCATGTGGGGTTTTCGTTAAGTATTCGACGGTGGAGTGATGTCCTCCGATACGCACACGGCCTTTGGCACAGAAAATTTGCCACTCGGTGAAGGTCGGGAGTTGTTTGCTCTGGTTGATAAAAGCCAGCACTCCATTGTCATATTGCACAAGGCTACTGGGGGCGGGTTCTTCATCGGGCAACCCATGTTCGTGTAGACCGATGGTCCAGGCTGGCGATCCACCGGCGTACATGTTCACTGTGTCAACGGTGTGGGAGCCATTCCGAAATTCGAGGGCTCGTGGACCTCCCCACGTGGCGATGATTCGACGAACCGGCCCAATTCGACCGGACCTGATGAAGTCATATGCCTGCCGAAAAAAGGGGTCCCATCGACGGGAGTGGTTCACGGTGAACGACGTGTTCGATTGCTCGACGGCCTGCACAAGGGCATCCGCGTCCTGCAAGCGGGTGGTCATCGGTTTTTCACAAAAGATCATCGGTACGCCTGCCTTGATCGCCAGGCTGGCAAGGTCGGCGTGGGAGTGATCTGAGGTGGCAATACTGAGGATGTCGATGTTTTCTCGGGCGAGCATGGATTCGAAATCGTCATACACGTTTGATTGATCACCCCAGGTGTTTTGGAATTCGTCGAGCAACAGTGGATTAAGGTCGCACGCGGCTACAAGGTCCGAACGCTCATGAAGACGGTAGGCTGCCGCGTGGGAATGGGGTGCAGCCCGACGGTTGCCGGTGAATGTTTCTGTGACGGCGCCCGCCCCTATTCCTCGAAGACCAACCACCGCAGCGCGATACCGGGTGTTTTTGGCCATGGACGAGTTTCTATGTGCGAGCAACGAACGTACATTAACGCAATTGGGCAGTGGAACTGCAGGTCGAATCGTCGGGTAGAAGGGTTGTGATCAGGGATGGTGAAGTCTTTCCTTAGGACGATAGGACAGGTGCTTTTCGACGCAGGCCGACCTGTGATGCTCGCCGCCGGGATTGTGTTCCTGACGGCGTGTGTGAACGAACCTCTTAGCGATAAGTCGAAGACGGCGACTGCATCTTTACGAGCCTCTCCTGAGACCGTTCTGGCCTCTGGGCCTGGCCCGGGCCAACCAACGCTTGGTCCTGAGGTTGGGTCAATCGCCCCCCAGTTTGTGCTTCCCAATGCGGCTGGAGGACACGTGCGTCTTACGGATTTCCAAGGGACGAAAAACGTTGTCCTGGTGTTCTATCGGGCGTTTTGGTGAATGAGTTGTCGTACGCAGCTGGTCGAGTTGCAACAGGCCTATGCCGAGGTGTCGGCCCAGAATGCTGAAGTTTTGGCGATAAGCACTGACGACCTGTCGGGTGCCCAATGGGTAATTGAGAATCTTGGCATCCCGTTTCCTGTGCTGTACGACCAGGGTGATGTCGTGCCGAGAGCCTATGATGTCTTTAATCGGTTTGGTGATGGCCTGGCTACCGGCTCAGTGTTTCTGGTCGATACTCAAGGGGTGATCCGGTGGGCACAGGTATACACCCATGCCCATGACGTCGTGCCGGTGCAGGGCATTCTGGACGGTCTTCGTGCTCTGTAGCGGCTAGATGCGACGGGAAGCCGGTTTTCGGCAGAAGCTTTACAATCAGTCCCAAGCATCACTGGGGCATGCCCGGTGTCGTCAACATGGAGTTTCTGATGGGTGAGACCTTGCGAGCCGGTGTGATCGGGTTAACGGGGATCGGTCAGAGGCCCATGGCTCCGGGGGCCTCCTCCGGTTGGGGTATGGCGATGCCTCATTCGCACGTGTCGGCATATGACTATGTTGCTGACACCGAATTGGTTGCGGTGTGTGATCTCAGCGAAGACGCGATTGCGAATTATCGATCGGATTGGGACACGAGATTGCCCGAAGTAAACGTCTATACCAGTCACAAGGAACTTCTTGAGAAGGAAAACCTCGACATCATCAGTGTGGTTACCGGCGATAACGTGCATGCGCAGATCACCGTTGACGCAGTCGACGCTGGTGTTAAAGGCGTGTTGTGCGAGAAACCCATTGCGTCATCGCTGGCCGATGCGGATCGGATGATTGAAGCGGTCGAGAGTGCGGGCGTTCCCCTGGTCGTTGACCATTCGCGGCGCTGGATGTTCCCGTGGGTCCAGGCGGCGCAGCTCGTGGAAGAAGGGGCGATTGGTGAGGTGGTGCGTGTGGTGGCAAACCAGGGTGGCCCGCGCGCCATGCTGTTTCGCAATGGGACGCACATGTGCGACACGATCAACTGGTTTGCCCAGGGGAATCCGACCGCGGTTTATGGCATTAATGAAAAGGGTTTTGAAGGCTATGGCCCTCGATATGCGAGTGATGGTGGTCATGATCCTGACACTGATCCGGCCGTGAGCATCCTTGTTGAATACGACAATGATGTCCGGGCGTTCTGGAACCAATGTAAAACGATGCCTGGCGTATTCCAGGTCGATACCTACGGCACCGAGGGCTACATACAGGTCAGCCAGGAACGAGCAACCATCACGACTGGCAGCAAAAAGAACCTGCTGACACGTGATATTCCGCATGCACAGCACACACAGGGACATATCGCCGGTGCTGTCACGGAGTTGGTCGATCTTGTTCGTCATGGTGGAACACCGACGTGTGGGCCTAAAGAAGCTCGTCAAGTGATGGAGGTTTTGCTCGGGGCTTTGCATTCGCAAGATAGCGGCAATACTCGCATCCAGTTTCCGATCCAAGATGCGTAGTATCTAGGTGCTGCATGAGTTCTAGTGAACTTGATGGTGGAACCGCGTATCCGGGTGCCATCCAGGTCACTGTGGACCGGCAAGTTGAGATGCGGGATGGCCTGTGTCTTTCGACTGATGTGTATTTGCCGCGTCCGTCTGGTGATCCGGGAACTGCAAAGTTCTCATGTGTGCTGATTCGTACGCCCTATAACAATGCGTCTGCGGTCAATATCCGAAAGGCCCGGTCGCTGGCCGATGCTGGATATGCATGCGTTTTGCAGGATGTGCGAGGCCGCTGGGATTCAGACGGTTCGTGGGATCCCTTTGTGGCGGAAGCTGAGGATGGTTACGACACCCAAACGTGGATTGGTCAGCAACCGTGGAGTAATGGTCGGATTGGCATGTCAGGCCGGTCCTACCTTGGCTCGGTTCAATGGCTAAGTGCGCCGCTCCGTAACCCCAATGTGGTTTGTCTCGCGCCTCAATCCATCTGCGTGGATTACCTTACCGGGCTCGTGCGACCTGGCGGGGCGTTCCAACTCGGGGTCTTGTGTAACTGGGGGTTACGAGTTGTTGGTCGATCATCACAGGATATTGACTTTGATAACTGGACCGAGATCTGTCGGGTGCTGCCGATTGCAGATATTGCTGGTCGGGCGGGCCGTCACATGGACTTCTGGGATCGGTGGATGGATTTGCCAGGGGGCGATCCATATTGGGCGGCGATCGACACGCGGCCGCATTGGGACCAAATCACCGTGCCCGCGCTGATCTTTGGTGGATGGTACGACCTGTACGCCTCGCAGGCCTTTGACCAGTTCAATGGGATGCGCCTGCACGGGGGTTCTGAAGAGGCCCGGCAATCCCGGTTAATCATGGGGCCATGGCCCCATCATCTAGGCAGCGATCTTTCCACGGCGCCCCGGACGGGGGATATTGATTTCGGGACGGGCTCTGTCGTCAATGTTGATGCGGTCGAGCGTGCGTGGTTCGATCAGTGGTTGAAGCCAGATGGAACGCCAGCGTTGGATGGTCCGCCGCTCCGGCTTTTTGTCATGGGAGTGAACCGGTGGCAGGACGAACATGAATGGCCACTTGCTCGTACGCATTGGCAACGATGGCATTTGCATTCACGGGGTGCGGCGAACTCGGTGCGTGGTGACGGGGAATTGCGTCTCGACGAACCGGCTGAACAGCCCCATGACACGTTTGTTTACGATCCTGAGTTTCCTGTCCAAACGGTGGGTGGTGCTAACTGCTGTTCTCCGAACATCGAGCCATGGGGTCCGTATGATCAGCGGCCGGTTGAATCTCGCAATGATGTGCTGGTGTACACCAGTCCGGTTTTAGATGAGGACCTTGAGGTGATTGGTCCTATCGTGCTTCGTTTGTTTGCTGCGACGGATGGTCCTGATACTGACTGGACTGCCAAGTTGGTCGATGTCGCGCCCTCGGGTTATGCGATGAACCTCTGTGATGGGATCGTGCGTGCCCGGTATCGGTCGGGTCAGCATGAGGCTCGAATGCTGACCCCGGGTCGGGTGGAAGGTTATGACATCGAAGTGGGTGTTACGGCCAATGTGTTTCGTCGCGGGCACCGGATTCGGCTGGAGGTTTCCTCCTCAAACTTTCCGCGGTTTGACCGCAACCTTAATACTGGAAAAGATCTCGCGAGGGATTCAGAGATCCGAGTAGCTCAGCAGCAGGTGTTTCACGATCCTTCGTATCCTTCGCACGTGCTGCTGCCGGTTATTCCGGCTGAAAGTTAGGTTGGCGCTTACGGCTCGTTCGGTCGGCTCCCCGCGATACTAAGGCCTCCATCGACGACAAGTTGCTGGCCGGTCACGAATGATGATTCGTCGCTAGCGAGGTATAGCACGGCCTGGGCAATGTCTTCGGGTGTGCCGATTCGCTGTAGCGGGATTCGTTGGGCCGAAGCCTCGATTTCTGCGGCGTAGTCGGCGGTCGTCGCGACCTCCGCCCGCCACATCGGGGTGTCCACGGCTCCGGGCAACACGGCGTTAACGCGGATCCCGGAGGGTCCATAGTCCACGGCCATTTGGCGGGTGAGGCCAAGGATTCCAGCTTTGGCAGTGGCATAGGCGGCGTAGGTTCTGAATCCCATCAAACCTTGCACGGATGATGTGTTAACGATTGAGCCACCTCCCTGAATCGTCATTATTGGCGCAGCCACATGACATCCGCGGTACACACTCAGGAGGTTAATGTTCAGGCATTCGAGGAAGTGTTCTTCACTTGCATCGCCGATCAGGTTATGGAAGTTCACCCCAACGTTGTTGTGCAAGATATCAAGACGTCCAAAATGATCTGTTGCCGTCTCAATGGCCCGTCGAACCTGGTGCAGGTCACGGACGTCAGTCGCAACGCCGACGGCGTTGTAGCCAGCGTTACGGAGATCAGCCGCGTGATCGGCTACACGGTCACCCATGTAGTCGGCGAGGACAACGCTGGCGCCTTCGTGGGCTAGAAGCCTGGCGGTGGCTTCTCCGATGCCGCCCGCCGCACCGGTGACGACTGCGACCCGTTCGGCGAGGCGACGGGTAGAGGTGCGTGGAGTCATGAGAGTTCGTAAAAAGTCATCGCATTGCCTCCCAGAACGGCAGATCGATCCGTTTTGCTGAGCCTGTCTATTGTGGCTGTGACGCGTTTAAACGTTTCTTCATAACTGGCCGCTAGCAAGGCAACGGGCCAATCGCTACCCCAAATCAGGCGTTCGATAGGGAAGGCCTCAAGAACCGGATCCACGGCAGCTTGGATGACGTCCGTTATGGGAAGGTTGGGGCATTCGACCAGAAGCCCTGAAATCTTCAATCGAACATGGCTGTAGGGTTGTAAGGCGAGCATCCCGTCGAGCCACGTCGACATCGCGGGTGTCTCAAGGGGAGGTTTAGCTAGATGGTCGACGATCAGGCGTCCCCCCTCATTTTCACGGGCAATTTGCGGCACGCATGGTAGATGGGCAGATTTCACGAGCAGTTCAACGACATGTCCTCGTTCGAGCACGGTTCGAATCCCACGGCGGACAGTGTCGAGCGCAAGCCATGCGTCGTTTTCGGGGTGGTCTTCGGCTCCAGCACGGATTCCGCGAAACCACGGGCTTTCGGCTAATTCGTCGATCTTGTCGCCGACGTCATCGGCTTCGAGGTCTACCCATGCGATCACACCAGCGATGAAGTCGTGAGCTTCGGCCATTTCAAGATAGGCCAGTTGGTCAGCCCATGTGTGGGAGGCCTGCACGATCACTGATTTGTCAACGCCGGTGGCGTCCATATGCGGTTTTAGATCCATCGGCAGGTAGTCACGCAAAAATATCGAATCGGCGTACT
>CAZFVB010000077.1:0-493 GCA_964522375.1 uncultured Chloroflexota bacterium | reverse complement strand
AAGCCAGTACAACTCATCGGTGTCGATGCGCCAAAAATGATTGTGGGTGTCAACAATGGGCATGGGAATCACAGGCTTTTCCCCTGATTGCGTGACAGAGCGTACCAGTCCAAAAACTTCACCGATCACATGTTTGTGCAGAGTCCATTAGTGCCAGTTCAATTGTTTGCACCGGTCCATGCATGTTCCGCGTCTATTTCTGGGACTACGCGAAGGGCATACAGGATTCGGGTCGCGAGTGCTTCGACCACATCGTCCAGACTTTGGGGTCGGAGGTAAAACGCTGGATCGGGAGGGAGGATGGTGGCTCCGGCCTCAGCAAGTGCTGTCAGGTTGCGTAGGTGGATCAACGACAAGGGGGTTTCCCGCGGAACAAGGACGAGCGGTCGCTTTTCTTTCAGCGTGACATCGGCGGCTCGGTGAAGCAGGTTGTGTCCGGCGCCGGAGGCGATGGCTCCAACTGTAGCCATGCTGCATGGGATAACTGCCATCC
>CAZFVB010000076.1:1899-6746 GCA_964522375.1 uncultured Chloroflexota bacterium | reverse complement strand
ACCTTGTGGGGGTTGGCCTTCGCCACCATATGGTGGAAGGCGATCAGCCCGCTGTTCGTCGAGCCGACGGAATAATGCATTAAAAGCAGTTAGCTGGTTCTTCCCTTCACCACCTTGTGGGGGTTGCCCTTCGCCAACAGGACGAGGGTTATGGCCTTCACCACCATGTGGGGGTTGCACTTCGACGGAAGGACCAGGGTATTGGAAAACAACAAAATGGGGAGGTTGTTTTCCGTCTGGTCGCGGGGGTTGCCCTTCACCACCTGGCGGGGGTTGCCCTTCGCCATCCGGACGTGGCGGCTGGCCTTCGCCACCTGGACGCGGGGGTTGCCCTTCACCACCTGGACGTGGCGGCTGGCCTTCACCACCCGGCGGGGGTTGGCCTTCGCCACCCCGGGGGGGAAGCAAAACGTCGGTGACAGCCTTTGAGGCGTTCCGAACCGTAAAGCCGAACGCGGGAGGTGGTGCTTGCCCAGCGTTTTCAGGCGGCGGGGAACCATCAGCCGCAGGTGGGGGATCGCCTCCTACAACTGCCGTTAGCTGGGCGGCCGTTGCATGTCGTACCTGCATCGGTTCCTTTGTTTTTAGTGAGCGTAGCCATCGTTGGAGCATCGGCTGCCCCTGTTTAGATGCAGCTTCTTCAGCAGATACCCCGGGGGCGTTTGGCGGTTGGCCTTCACCACTTGGCGGCGGCTGTCCTTCGCCACCTTGTTGTGGGGGTTGCCCTTCACCAGTGGGGCGCGGGGGTTGGCCCTCACCGCCTTGTGGGGGTTGTCCTTCACCAGTGGGGCGTGGGGGTTGGCCCTCACCTTCCGCAGGGGCGACTGGAGCCGTGAACAGTTGGATGTCTCGAGGTGCCCCCGGACCTTTCTCGGTAGGAGCATTGGTATCGGCTGGTGGAGGGGTGCCCATATCAAGTTTCGGCACCGAGAAAGCCACTTCATTACCTTGCGGGGCCGCGTCGCCACTCTGAACCGGCTGACCGTCTTCCGTGGGAGGTTTGGACTCAACCTGAAACCCACCAGCTCTAGCCATCAGGCTTAGGGAGGATCGTGAGGTGTCCTTTTCGCTGATGTTTACGAGAGCTGTTTGGAGCGAGCTGGCCATATCGCCCGACGCGACCAGTTCTTTTCTGGCGCCCTCATCGGTGATCACCATCCGGACCATGTTGGCGAGCTTCACCTGTTCAAGTAACTGACCTGCGGTTACTGGGGTGCCTTCGGCATCTGTGGCCGGGGCTCCGTCAGCGGCAGCCGACGGATCGCCCTCGACATTGGTCGTTGGCTCGCCGTCGGCTGGGGGCAATGCCTGCTGTGCAGCGACTGTCGCGGCACCTAGTACTCCCCAGGCGGTTGGTGGAAGTTTCTGTTCGCCGGGTGCTGTCGTTGCGGGTGTTTTCTCCGCGTCGGCGGCAGCTCCATCTGTGCCGGAGTCAGCCTGATTGGATTTTTGATCAAATGACACGGCGAACTGATCCACCGCACCGTCACCGTCACTGTCACGAGCGACGATACCTTTCAGTTTGTCGGCAGCTTTGCCGTCGGGTACAGATTTGTCGGAACTTTCGGCGACTTCAGCTACTGCATCCTGCCCCTGCCCATCGGCCGCGATCGTTGCAATTACCGCGTCAAGCTTGGCTGGAGGTTTTAAGGTTGGGAGCACAAGGCTGACACCTGCTGGAATCTCAGCGACCCGAATGCCAGCTGCCGTTGCTCCAGACTCACCGTCGGCGGATGGGCCGGGCTTGGCCGCCACTATTTCTGTAAGCACCGCCGAACCTTCAACGAGCGCAAAGGTCAATTCGTGGCTTTGAGTGTCGGAAGCGACCGACGCGCTTGCTGCTGTGGTTCGGGCACTATCTGCTGCATTGAGGGCCTCTGAAAAATTAGGCGGGAGTGTGGTGTCTGATTTTCCGGCGAGATCTCGTGCCAGGCTTACATTGCCCGAGTCAAGGGCCGCTTGAATGTCGGCCGGAAGCTTCGGCTTTACCTTGAGCGCGTCATCAACGCCTTTTCGGGCTTCGAAGCCTTTATCAACAGCTCCTTGAACGTCTGGCGGCATGGTGTACCCGGCTGCCGCAGCCGCCTTTTGGGCGGCTGCCACATCCCCGGCGTCTAGAGCTGCTTTGACTGCTGCGGGCATCGGCTCTGCGGCGACGCCGGCGGCCCGTTGTGCTGAGGCGTTTTGGTCAATAGACGCTTGGATTTCTGCGGGGAGTGTGAAGCCGGCGTTCGATGCCGCTTGCTTGGCCCCATTCAGATCGCCAGCTTCAAGCGCGGCTTTGACGGCTGCTGGAAGCTCTGGTTGGTCCTGTCCCTGCTGGCGGCCTTGCGCTACTGCTCCGCGGCCGTCGTCAATAGCCTTTTGAAGGTCAGCTGGCGGGGTAAACCCGGTCGCTGAAACTGCGGCCTGAACCGCTTCAAAGTCACCGGCGTCAAGCGCAGCTTGCACAGCTGCTGGGACTTCAGGTCGATCGCCAGCGGTCTGAGCGCCTTGTTTCCCCGACCGTCCCTGGCTCATTGCTGCTTGTAACTCGGCAGGGATCTCAAAGTTGGCAGCCTGAGCAATCGCTTCAGCTGCGGCAAAATCTTGCGAGTCCAGCGCCGCTTGCATTCCTGCTGGGAGGTCGCGCTTCGTCTCGAGATTTTGGTTGGCGGCTCCGGCGGCAGCAGCTGCCCCAGCCTGATCGCCACGCGCAAGGGCTGCCTCGACGCCAGCTGGAATCTCCAGGCCGGCGGCCTTGGCTGCGGCCAGGGCTGCTTGTCCGTCGCCTGCCTCAATCAGCTGTCGGACATTCGCTGGCAGGTCGGCCATGGCATCTTTTTGGCCGACGGCCATGACCCCTGAAGTACCGGTAATCCCAATGATTTCTGAGCCCGTGACGAATTCCCATGGGGAAGGCACGTTAGGGAAGGGTTTTACGTTAAAGGCCACGCTTCCGGCGAAGAGGACCATTCGTCCAAACCTTTCGATAACTTGCTCTGCCTGCGTGCGCAAGAAGAACCGATCGAGCATCAAAGTTGTTGAGCCTTGCAGGACAATCTCGGATCCGTCTGCAAAGGACAGGCCGGCCTGTCCGTCAGGACTCGTCCGAATTGCGTCCCCTGGCCACAGCATGGCTCCACTCTCGACTGGCTGCCATTGGCCGTTGCCTCCTCGTTGCACCTCGATCGTGCCTGCCAGAACATCGGCCTCAGACGCAGGCAGTGGGGTTGGTTCTGGTGTGGGTGCGGCGGTTGGTGCAGTGGTGGGTGCGGTGGTTGGTGCTGGCGTGGCTGTTGGGGTCACACGAGCTGTGGCGCGAGTCTTGGCAGCCGGGGCGATTTGTGTCGTTGCAACGGGTGTAGGTAGTGCTGGTGGTGACTTGGGTGCCTGTTCGGCAGCGACGTCGCTTCGCGATGGGGTAGCTGAAGGCTCGAGCTCGGCTTCCGATCCGCATCCCACTAATAGCGCGACGGCGATCGTAACCGCACAGGCAACCGCGCTTACTCGACGATGGGATACGTTCATTCCGCTCCTAGGTTAAGTGGACTAATCACGTGTTGGAAAAACTCCCGATGCTACGGGGTAGCGTAAACCGCACGTCTGTGCCAAGCAATCCTTTGCGGTCCAACTCCGTGCCTAACTTGGGAACGAAGTGAGCAGTGGGCGCTACCGGTGTCCGGCCTCTATTTGGACAGGGAGTCCATCATGGATTCCAGTTGTTGCTCGAAGGGGCGGTCGAGCCATTGATCAAATTCGGTGTAGAAAGTCTCAAGTGACAAGCCAAACACATCCTTGAACACGTCTTGCCATTTCTTGTATGGCACTAATGTGTAGTACCGCAGCATTTTTTCAGATCCGACACGGTTGACCAGCCATGACGTCGCCACGATACCGGTCTCGTAGTACAGCGCCCCTCCGCAATCACATTTTTCGTTCACCTGGCGTTGCCCGGTTCGTGTCTCCACGTCACGCAAGCTCAGGCCCCACTCTGCTCGAACCTGTCTGGCTGCACGTAAGGCTTCCGTAAAGGCCGATCGTAGCTGGGGCTTTCCCCAAAATCCGTGCTCAGTGGCGAATCGTTGCCCGAAGTATTCGGCGGCTGCTTCTTCGATCCACACCGGCCCAAACCCATATTTATCAATGGAATCCTCGCCGTCTCCGTCAGGGTGACGTAGTTGATGTGTGTGTACGAGGCTTCCGTTCTGGAAGACATGTATATATTCGTGGAGGAAGACCTTTGCCACATCACCGTTGCCTTCCTTGAACATCTGGTCGACCGAGGCAAATGTCATGAATTGTGCCCTGATTGGTGCAAGCGGTTCCGGCGGGTCGTGGGTTGCTCCACAGCATTCGGTAAACGTATTGAAATAGGCGGTTTTTTCCGTTTCACAGGCATTTGGACCTTCTGGCACATGTGACTTGAGGCTTCGGCGTTTCGCACAGTCCTCTGCCGCAATGGTGGCAGCATCCGGATCATTCATTTGGACGAGGGTTACTACGAGTGGCCCCCAGGCTCCAAGCACCGAGGTTCCCACCTGCCAGGCCTTCCGGACTTCCCTGACAATGTCGGGATCGAGTGATGGGCCGTGAATGATGTGGATTGGCTCATCGCTCTTGGTCATTTCGACGAGGCAGTCGATCACGTCGTGAGTGAAGTCCTCCTCCGTCAGCAGGTGCGGTTCCTGATGGATGATGCCTCCGCAGCCATTCGAGGGGCTGATGGAAGGGTTGAGAGGCTTTGTTGACGACAGGGCGGCTGTCGGGGC
The DNA here is from genome assembly GCA_964522375.1 of uncultured Chloroflexota bacterium. GTDB lineage: Bacteria > Chloroflexota > UBA11872 > UBA11872 > UBA11872 > UBA11872. Next base: position 1,995 of record CAZFVB010000076.1, on the reverse strand, counting down.
GGCTGTCGGGGCGGCTGTCGGGGCGGCTGTCGGGGCGGCTGTTGGGGCAGATGTAGGGGCGGATGTTGTGGCTGCTGATGGGGCGGATGATGGGGC
>CAZFVB010000076.1:0-1824 GCA_964522375.1 uncultured Chloroflexota bacterium | reverse complement strand
GTGAGTTCGTGCTGTCGCTCAGCTTCGGTAGAACTTTCCGATGGGGCTGGCGGTTGCGCTACTTGGGCTGCACTTGTGCCACAGGCAGTCCAAATAAGCGTGACGGTGGCGATCAGCACGCACCATTGGGTACTGCGGGCTAATCGCAAGGTGTTATTACGCATGTTCACGTAAACACCTGTTGTTTGAGCTTATTTTTCGGCAATCAGACAACCGGAGCGGCGCGGGATACGTATGCCACCATCATAGTTGGCGTGGCTTGTCGCAATATCTAGCATGTGAGGTTTGAGCTCGAGAGCCAAGGTTGAAATCTTCTCGCGATTTGTCGTGGGTAGGGCACCGCGTAGGTGAAGCCCCTGCTCATATAACTCTAGCAGCGACTCCACGGAGGGAAAATGGAGTTCGGTATCGCGAGTGTGCACCGTGACATTCGAAAACGTCCGGGCGAGTTCGACGTGTCCGCTCTCAAGCGTGAACTGGTCGCGCAGGGAAGGACCCAGAGCCCGAGATGCCTGCATCGTGTGTCCGGCCCGTCGACAGGCTTCAGCGTGCCATTCGAGCAGGCGGCGACCTGATGTTTTGCTGTCGGCGCTAGCCATAAGCAAGCCACCCTCGGCGAGCACTCGATACATTTCGATGATGGCGGTCTTGATGTTAGTGGCCGATGGCAGGACGTGCCCTGCGGTTACAAGCTCGTATTGGGCGGAGGCGACTGGGAGTGATTCCATGCGCGCCAACATGACGTCGACAGCCAATCGTTTGTATGTCGCGACGGCCGAGGAGCGTTGCACATCGAGCGCGGTAATAAGGGCGCTGGATGGCATAAGTGTCCGGAGGGCGTGTGTCAGATCACCTGCCCCACATCCGACGTCCAGTGCGCTGTAAATTCGTGTTGTGTCGATAAGACTGAGTTGCCAGACGTGGAACGAGCTAGGACTAGTGGCCATGCTTGATATCGCTACCTGGCCAATTCCGTGCCCGGTTGAATCTGCTTATGTGCGAGTCGCATGAGATGCTCGTCTTCCGTGTTACCTCGTTTTCGATAACTCAGGAGAAGGTTCCGTGTGATTCGTGCCGTAATTTCCTGTGAACTCACCGCTCGGAATTGGTCATGTGTGATCTCATATCCGTGGGCTCGAACCAGATCACGGCAGTCATTTTCATTGAGCAGTCGGGCTTGGTTGAACGGGTCCAGATAATCTTGAGATCCGGCGCCCGGTAGGCGCAGCACGAAGTGGAAAGGCAACCCGACACCCTCGAGGGGAACGTGAAGTCGGGCGCATACAGCGAGATATACAACAGCGAGCGAAATAGGTAGCCCAACTCGTCGGGCAAGTACTTGATCCAGGAGGCTGTTTGCCGGATTGTCATAGTCGGTGTGGTTACCGTCGAAACCGCACTCCTCATACATATATGTGGCCAGCGTTTTCAGGTCTAAATTTCGGTTTTTCCCTCCGATCGATCGAGGGGCGCCTTTGGCCAACGTTTCGATAGCTTCATATGTGCCAGCACGGTCCAGGCTTGGATGAATTAGTTCTGCAAGGAGTAGCGCCCCATCTTCTACGGAGGCGTCTGGACCTTCATGGCCGAATACTTTGAGACGAGTTAGAACTTGAGCTCGCTGAACTTTGCCAAGCGCCACTTGAACTCGGTCGGCATGAGCTCCCACGCAATCCGTAGCACATAGCATCGAGAGTGCGCGGGGACCTGCCTCGATCAGTTGGGCGGTGACACGCTCACGAATTAAGGAGTCATCATCAGCCAGAAGATCTATGAGCGCGATCAATTCTCGGTCAGTCAATAGCACTGATTCGCTGCTGCTGG
>CAZFVB010000075.1:0-7244 GCA_964522375.1 uncultured Chloroflexota bacterium | reverse complement strand
ATCAGGCTCCGCCATCACACTCTAGGGTTTCAAACGACGCGCGCTCTGGGTCGGCGACAGCGATGGTCGCCGACCCGGAACTAGCGCAAGCAAACATAGGGACTCGTCTTACTGAGATTCCTGCACCCATAGACCCAGGGGGTTTTGCCGCGTCTCCATCGGGAAATTGACCCGTGCGCCGGTCCGCTGACCTTCGAGAATTGCCATGATCATTTCCAACGCAGCCGTGGCCTCACGTGCACTGGAAACCGGCTCACCACCATTTTCCACACAGTCCACAACATCCGCCGTGGCGTAATGATTTAGTGCATCCAAGAGTTGAGGATCCTCAGCAACTGTACCGTCCGGATTAAGAATTTCCGGGGCATCCAAACGCTCCCAGCGGAGCGAGGCGTCCCCCGGAGTAAAGGCCCCCGAAGGGTATCGATAGACGGAACGTCCACCGTCGCGGACCGAGATCCCAGCCTCCGTGCCCCATAATTCAAAACCAAACCAGCCCGTGCCCCCACCAGACTCGCGGGCATAGGAATCAAACCTGGCAATAGCTCCCGACTCAAACGCGAAGTATCCGGCAAGCGCATCGCCGGCCATCTCGCCGAGCCCTTCAGGTCCTTCAAAAACGTCACCAACCACAACATCCCGTCCATTCTTCTGCATGTGGCCCGTCGCCCACGCAACATCACCCGCTATAAAGCGCAGTGCATCCAAGAGATGTGTGCCTAGCACTCGAAGATCATGTGTCCCACCTCGCTTGTCACACTTCCCCATCGCATTCATATATTTGAGCGTGCCCAAATCACCATTTCGAACCAGGTCTCTGATATGCCGCATCCCGGGTCGGTATCGGTTTTGATGAGCAACCGCAATCTTCGTCCCCGCAGCATCTGCCGCCGCCACAACCGCATCAGCTTCTTCAAGACTGGCGGTGATGGGCTTTTCGATATAAATCCCCTTTACACCGGACGCAATCACTTCAAGCAGCCAGCGGCCATGGTGTTCAAAGTGGTGCGGACAAATTGCGACAAGGTCAGGTTGTTCAGCTGCCAACATGTCCCGGTAATCATCGTATTCCTTGGGATTGCCGATCTCGGCCGCCCGTTCAGCCCGCGGCTCAGCAAGCGGGTCAGCAAGCGCCACCACGTCTACATTAGGCAGGCCATAAAAGGCCTTATGGATCGCGTGGCCATAGGCCCGTTCGAGTGTGGAATCAGCAATAGCAGCAGCACGGTGTTCAGGCATACCAGGCTCCAAAACGCAAAGACTGACGAATCCTTGCATAATGCCTGATTGTGCGTGTGAAGGATTAGTGGATCACGGCACAGACCAAATTTTTCCCACTACGTAACATCGGTTACCGTCGACAAAATGGAGCGTTCTCGTATGGCTCGAGTGGCCCTCATTCGGACCACCCCTGATACGGTGCTGGGTGATGTGGGGCGTGCGATGCACGAAGCACATTACGACGCGACCTTAGATCGGGATGCCCAAACCGCACTGAAAGTCAACGTCTCGTGGCATCACTGGTACCCCGCCTGTTCAACGACCCCATGGCAACTGGATGGTGTTATCCAAACCTTGCTCGCCGACGGATACCAACCTGATGCGCTTTTCGCAGCCCACAACCGGACCGTGGTTGTTGACGCCCATGTCGGGGAACAAGCCAACAAGCATCTCCCCGTCGTTAAGAAACATGGGATACGAAACATTCACCTTTATGAAGACGAACAGTGGACTCGATACGAACCTTCCGGACGACTCCGAACCCTGCATCAGGTGTATCCAGAAGGAGTACGTATTCCGCAACGCCTCATCGGTTCGAACATCATCCATCTGCCGACCATGAAGACCCACGTGTTCACAACTCTTACGGGGGCCATGAAAAACGCGTTCGGCGGCCTGCTCTTCGAAAAACGACATTACTGCCACGCGACTATCCACGAAACCCTTGTCGATCTCTTGATGATTCAGAAAGAGATTCATCCTGGCGTGTTTGCCGTCGTGGATGGCACATTCGTCGGCGACGGGCCTGGTCCACGTTGCATGCAGGTCCAAGAACGCGGCCTGCTCTTGGCCGGAGCTGACCAGGTCGCTGTGGATGCCACAATTGCTCGCCTCATGGGTCTCGACCCATTTGATATTCCATTCCTGCGAATGGCGCATGAGGACGGCCTGGGCACTGCAGACACCAGGGACATCGAGGTCTGTGGTGAAGACATTGAGAAGGTCCAATGGCAGGTAGAAGCCCAACGCGAGACATTCGCGAGTCGAGGTCAAAAATTGATTTACTGGGGACCTTTGAAACGGCTTGAAAAGCTACTCCTTCGCACCGTCATTGCCCCGTGGTCTTATGCCGCATCCCGCCTCTACCACGACGTCTACTGGTACAACGTCATCGGACGCGGTCGCGCAAGAAAAGCCCTCACCGGAGCATGGGGACAACTGTTCAAGAATTATCCGGGATAAGACAAGGTTCACGACAGAACCTCGGCAATCGTTCCAACCGCGCGACAGACGAGCCAGCTGGATGCCATCGGGACACGTTCAGATCCGACCTATGTCCCACCAACGGAAGCTTGCCGAACCGTACCGGACGCCTCCATGCGTTCCAAAGCACGAGCCGCCCAGTCAGCCGATTGATCAAGCTTTTTAAACCACGACGCATAGTCACGCACAATTTCTGCAAGCGTCCCGGTTGGCTGCCATCCGATAGCCCGCAAGCGCTCCGTATCGGCCCATACATGCCGGGTATCACCAACTCGATATCGGCCGTTCGCATCTAGTGACGACTCCACTCCCATCACATCAAGCACAACTCGGGCATATTCCAGCACAGACGTTATTTCACCACTACCAACGTTAAACGCCTGCCCGACCGCACCAGAATCACCAAGGGCGATCAACACCGCAGACACAGCATCGCGAATATGTGTGTAATCACGCAGCTGGCATCCATCTTCAAAAATCACGGGTGAACGACCCCGTTGCACGTGGCCCACGAACGAACGAAGCACGCCCGAATAGGCATTTGCCGGACTCTGCCGTGGCCCCTGAATAATGCTAAAACGCAGGGCGGTCGTCGGCACGTCATACCGTCCGCCCAAGGCAAGCGCGTAGGACTCAGTCGCCAGCTTGGAAACCGCATACGCATTGGTTGGCGCGACATGCTCTTCACGAGCCGCGACAGGCTCCATCACGATTCCGCACACGGAACATCCAATATTCCACTGAGCCTTGCGTAATTGATCCGATGAACGCAGCCCTGGATGTTGACGACCGTGTTCTGTGCACTGATAGGCGCCTTCACCATAAACTGCCTGGGAACTTGCCACGACCACACGTGTAAGCGGCTGGCCGGTCTCAACGAGGACCTCGTATAAAAGTGCGGTCCCCATATCATTCACCCGAGCGAATCGGCTGAAATCAAGTTGGTAATCCTGATACGCCGCCAGATGCACCACAGCATCTATGTCGTCGAGCGCGGCTACCCAGTCTTCCCGTTCACTGACATCACCACGAATACGACGCGCATCCTGATGTAGATACGATGGCCACATACCCTCCGGATGAACACGCGTTGCCAAATTGTCGAGCACGACGACTCGGTCGCCGCGATCAATCAGCGCATCGACCACATGAGACCCTATGAATCCCGCACCACCGGTCACCAAGATATTCATGCGGGATTACCTTCCCCTCGCGACTGATCGTGCCTAGCCATGAATATTGAACACGACCTTACTCCCATTTGACTCAAATGCTATCGGGAGTTCCCGAAGATCGGTGAGCGCTTCGCGCACATCATCTTGGCGAGATGGTGGCGTATAGAGCATTAGGAAACCACCACCACCCGCACCAGCAATTTTTCCGCCCAAAGCACCTGCGTCGCGTGCCCGCTCATACAACTCGTCAATCTCTGGATCAGAAACGCCCGCAGCTAATGCTTTTTTCTGCTGCCACGACCTGTCGAGCAATTCACCAAACGTGTTGAGATCCCCATTCCTAAGAAGCTCATTCGCCTCCGACACATAGGCCTTAATCTGATCGAGTTCCTCCCTAGTGGTATCAATATGCGCTTGCTGGCGGCTAAGAATTTCCGCCGACGATCTCGTGCGACCTGTAAAAAAGACCAGCACACGCTGTTGCAGACGTCGGAGCCCCTCCGACCGTGTCCTGACTGGCTCAACGCGAACCGCTCCATCAGGCTCGAAATATATTGTCCGGATTCCGCCATAGGCTGCGATGTACTGATCCTGCTTCCCGCCAGGCCTCGAAAGAAGATCAATCTCAATCTGGCATGCCTGGGCAGCCAATGTGGCCGCGTCGACCAACTGGCCTTGGTACGCGTAAAAGGCATGCAGCAATCCGACCGTCACAGCGCTTGAGGATCCAAGGCCAGTGCCGGTGCTTGGCACGTCGGCCAGCGTGGTGATTTCTATACCGTTTTCGACACCGGTTAGCCGCATGGCCTCACGAACGAGATCGTGCTGAATCTCGTCCACAGTAGACACAATCTCCTTTTGGGAATAATTGATATAGATCGCGTCATCAAACCTACGTTTGACGATCACATAGACATGCTTGTCGATCGCCGTTGAAAGCACCGCACCGCCGGCCGCACGGTAATAACCAGCGAGATCCGTACCGCCACCAAAGAAACTGAGCCGGAGCGGGGTCTGGGTGACAATCACGTGACTAACCCCCTACGTTGCCCAAGACCACCGCTGGCTTCACACAATGTCGATCGTTCGTAGTTTTTGGAATAGCACACCTCCGCGGCATATTCGTCTATCGGGCAGCTAGAACCGCCTGCATGTAGGTGGTAACCGCGTGGCAGATCGCCAAATGCAAGTCTTCAGCAATCTGGGGGGTCTCTGCCTCAACCGCAACCGTGATATCAACCATCCCGGACAGCGTCGAACCTTGAGGCGCGATTGCCACGGAATAGACGCCCAGATCCTTTGCGACGGCAGCCGTTGCCAAGAGATTTGAGGAATCGCCACTGGTGCTGATCAAAATGACCAGATCCCCATCACATGCCAAGTTGCGGAGCTGTTCGGCAAACACCTGTTCAAAGGACTCATCGTTCGACCATGCAGTCAGGAGACCCACATTAGCCGACAGTGCAATGGCCTTAATTCGTGGAGACTGGTCATCTCCGCTCAATGTGGTCTTGCATAAGTCTGTCGCAAAGTGAAGGGCCGTTACCGCGCTTCCACCGTTGCCCGCAACAAACATCGACGCATTGCGCCGCCAAGCTGACTCTATAGCCGTAGCCATCGGCTCAACGCTCTCAGCGCGAAGCATCTCGAGACGCTGACCAAGCCGCTCTAGATGGCTAGCAAGCTCAGGTGCTGACATTAGCTGCCTCTCAACGAGGTATGTCTACCAGCACGTCTGCGTCGATCATGTCCCTTAACCTGAAATAACATGGTGAAAACAGGAGCGCTCCCCCGTGTGACACGTCGGGCCTTCCGGATTGACTTTCACAAGCACGGCATCGTCATCGCAGTCTGACGAGATAGCAACCACCCGTAAATAGTGACCCGAGGTCGCCCCTTTATGCCATAACTCTTGCCGGCTCCGGCTGAAAAACCATACGTCCCCAGAGGCCAGCGTCTGAGCGAGTGCGTCCTCACTCATATAACCAAGCATGAGAATATCGCCACTCGCCGCATCCTGACAGATCGCGGGGACCAACCCCGCGGCGTCATACTTGAGATTCGGGATAGATTTTCCGTCAGCAGCATTCATGTTACGAATATTCCGGGAGAAGGAGGTTTACGGCTACGTCTCGGACCATCGACCTCCGACGTACGTCCCAAGACATTTGATGATACGTGTCCACAGTCAAACTCCAGCAAATTAGTTGGCAGAGGGACTCGCGCGAGCGCGTAAATTGTCACTACTTGTTTAGGGGAGCACTTTCCTGGGATTCTGCGGCCACCCGTTGACGCGATACTCAAAATGCAGGTGGGGGCCACTAGTCCATCCGGTCACACCGTTGTAGCCAATCACCTGGCCGCGCAGAACATAATCACCCGCCTTGACCACCGGAGGTGCGGTGAGATTGTCCAGGTGCGCATACAGCGTTTCTTCCGTCCGACTATGGGCAATGATGACTGTCATTCCGTATGAAGCTTCCGGCCTACCAGGAACTATCAAACCGCTAAATAGCACCACTCCGTCATTCGCAGCCACAATCGGCTGAAGAAAGTCCTCCGCAATATCAATACCGATATGCGGACATTGTCCGAAGGTGCAGCCGCCAAACTCGGTGGTAATAATCCCCCACAGTGGCCACACATAGCTCTTCTTCATGCCCTGCGCTAACGCTTCGGCCGCGATCTTGGCCTTCTCGAGCATCGCTGCCCGCTCCCGTTGACGCTCAAGCTCCGCAATTTCGCGTACTCGAATGTCACGAAGAATCGCGATGCGATTACTGACAACCCGCGCCTCGGCCTCGAAGGCCTTGATGTCCTGCTCAATCGCTGCCTCATCTTTTCTGGCCTCAAGAATCAGCGCTTTCTGGTCGTCGAGTTCCTGAGCGATATTGGCTTCAATCGCCACTTTGTCGTCCCGGACCTGCTCCAACCGAGCCATACTCATAGTGTGCTCCGCTGTTCGCAGTTGAATCTCCCGACGACTCTCAATCAAGACCCCAATTTCCTCCAGGTCCTGGGCTAACGCACGCTCGAGCGATGCAGCCCGCTCAAGGGCATCTGCAAACGACGAGGAAGACAGTACCGTCTCAAGCATCGTGGTACGTCCCGCCTTGTAGAGCGAGCGAACCCGACGACTTAACGTCTCCGTCTCACGAGCCAGTCGTCGGTTTAAGGTGTCAATCGACTCGTTAATATCAAACACCTCGAGTTCAACCGCCTGAATCTCCTGCTCAACATCCCGGAGACGAGCCGCCGCTTCCTGCAGTTGCTGATCAATGTCCTTCAGCTGTAGTCGCAGGTCACTCTCAAGAGCCCGCGTCGCTTCTAAAAGAATCTTTTCCTCTTCGGCCTGACGTTCAAGCTCGATCCGATCTTGTTCCGCCGCCTTAATCTCCTCCTCGCTGACCGCATGAACCGCAAGAGGGAAAACACTTACCGCCACCACAGCAACCAATAGCGCGCAACTGATCAGCACGGCGCGAAAAACATATCGAGGTCCGTCGAAAGAACTCTCGACTACGCGCATCGCCCGGCCATCTCCTATGTGTGTTGCAAAAGATGCGCCCATGTACTGACTCTCTG
>CAZFVB010000074.1:0-7386 GCA_964522375.1 uncultured Chloroflexota bacterium | reverse complement strand
CGACGTTACCAATATCAACCCGTGCTGCAAACTCTCGAGCAACTCCACCGTTGCTGGTGTAAATCGAGGCTGCATTGCCAAACGGACTTTCGTCAATTATGTCAAGAGCCTCCTGCAGGTCACCCACCCTTCGAAGGCTCACCACCGGACCAAACACCTCTTCACGCATGATCTGCATGTCCGGGGTGACCTCATCAACAACCGTAGGACCTACCCAATAACCACCCGGTAAATCTTCCGCCGCAGCGCCACGGCCGTCGGTCACTAACGCAGCTCCCGACGCGGCGGCCTCGTCAATCGCGGTCAGAATCCTCGTGCGAGCATCAGACGAGATCACAGGGCCCATATCAATCGCGGGATCAAGCCCATCGCCCAAGCGCATCGCTGCTGCCGCCGCACCCAGACGTTCCCGGAATTCGTTGTATATCTCTTCCTGCGCCACTACCACTGAACCCGCCAAGCACCGTTGCCCGGCACAGCCAAATGTAGACCCCATCAGGTTAGGAATTGCCGCGTCCAGGTTGGCGTCCGGCATGATGATGAGGTGATTCATCGCACCGCCCTGCGCTTGCACCCGCTTGCCATGCAAACCAGCGAGTTCGTAGATCCGTCGCGCAACGTGCGTGGTACCAACGAACGAAACACCCTGTATCAGCGGATTCGTTACAAACGCTTCTGCCTGTACCGCCCCGCCATGCACCATGTTGATGACACCAGCCGGGAAACCCGCCTGCTGCACCAATTCCATCATCCGAGCCTGGCTCAGCGGCGTCTGGGGTGACGGCTTAATTACGTAGGTGTTACCAGTCGCAACCGCATATGGCGCAAACCAGAACGGAACCATCGATGGGAAGTTGAAGGGCCCAATTTGGGCGAACACACCCATCGGTTCCCGAACACACGTTTCATCAATATCACGTGAGATGTCAGCAGAAAACTGACCCATCTGGAGCGAAGGAATCCCTGCGGCGACTTCAATATTCTCGAGCGTTCGGAGCACTTCACCCCGCGACTCCTCAAGCGTCTTGCCATTCTCAATAGTGACAGTACGGGCGAGTGACTCAAATTCCTCTTCCACAAGCGCGTGAAGCCGAAACAGCAGGCGAGCACGATCCACCGCGGGTGTGCGACGCCAACCATCATATGCATCCTGTGCCGCCTGCACAGCATCTTCGACATCAGCGAGTGACGCCATCGGAGCCTCACTAATAACCTCGCCGGACGCCGGGTTCGTAACCTCTACCGCGTCCGTGGACCGTGGCTCCGTCCATTCATTCGCAATCCAATTCCGGAGCGGGGGCGTCTGGGTACTCACAGTAATCTCGCCTTAGACATAACACGCATGACAATACGACACGAAGCCGACCTTTCGTAAACTGCCACCAATGTATTTTGTCCCCCGGGATGCGTATACCGACGTATGAGTACGCGCGACTCAACCGAACTCGTGATCAGCAACGAGCCACAGTTCTTTTTCGACAATTCCTTGCTCGAAGAAGCCCAAAACGTCACCCGCACCATGCATTCCCCACAAAAAGATCCTCTGAACCCGCTCATCAAATGTGATCAGGCTTGGGAACACGTCGTGGACTTTAATTCCAGTGATTACCAGGTATGGCAAGACACGGAGACCAGCCAATTTCATTGCATCTATCGGGACCTAAACATCGACAGTGAAAAGTTAGCGCGGGTCGGAGGCACGATCATTGATTGGAACATAAGTCGATTCCGTCAACTCTATGCACGGTCTGACGACGGCCTCACCTGGGAAAAGCCCCCACTGGGTCTTGTAACCGAAAATGGGAAAGACACCAACATCCTGCTAGGCAGCGAAGAATTTGGTAACGCGTGGGGATTCGCGCCTATCGAAGATCCACTGGAACCAAACCCGAACCGAAAGTTCAAAGCGATTTTCTTCCATGGACCCCCAGGGTTCGCAGTTGCGGATGAACAACCAGGCGCGCAGATGCGAAGCGCCTCCTCCCCTGACGGAGTGCACTGGACCGTGGATGAAGATCAGCCCACATTTGGATCCAGCGGTTCACGGCTTGGTGACGTGAACTTTCCTTTTTTCAACCCTGAAACACAAACGTACCTGAGCAACACGAGACATCCACTGCTAGAACTCGCACCCAGAACGCGTGAGCCCAACGCGACTGTACTGGGCGGGTCTCCCGGCTTCGACCCCGTTATGGACACCCCAAATCGACGGGCAGTACGTCGAATATTCCAGTCAGAGAGTCCCGATCTCCGCCGATGGAGCACACCACGCCTCATCCTCGCGCCAGATCCTGCCTTCGATAACCTCGACGATGGCCTGTACGGCATGTGGCCGCTGCGTGTCGGCAGCGAATGGCTCGGCTTTATCCAGATGTTCCACATGGTGTCGAACACCTCGGACATTCAACTGGCGCATAGTCGTGATGGGAAAAACTGGACGCGTTTGGCACCAGGCAAACCGTGGCTCACGAACGGCACACGCGGAACCTGGGATGAGTTCCAGATCTTTACACCACGCGTCATTCCGCACGGAGACGAGATGTGGGTGTACTACGGTGGGGCATCGTGTCATCACGATTGGTGGATGGTTGGCCGTCAAGAAGGGCTTGACGTGGAAGAGGCCTATGACAGCAGTAAGGTCCAGGAAGGCCTTGGCCTCGCCCGACTTCGCCTCAACGGCTTCTTTTCTATTGGGGCACATCGGGTACGCGAGGGCATGCTCGCCACACAACCTCTCATCGCTGCAGGTGACACGCTGGTAATCAACGGCGCTTGTGGACCGGACGGCTACATCAAGGTCGAAGTCGCCAACGTTCGCAATGAGGTCCTGCCCGGAAAAAGCTTGCATCAATGCGATCCGTTCACTGCCGATGACACCTCCCACGTGGTGACGTGGAACGGCGACCACAAGATTCCCGTACCGAGTCCGGCAGCCGCCAGCACGGTATCGGGCTATACGTCTCGGCCTGAACATCGGCGGTTTCGATTCATCATGCGTGATGCGGAGCTATACACGTTCCAGATCACTGATTCGCCTGTAACCCGATAATCGGATCTCTTACACTTCGGTCTCACACCACGACCTCGGAGAAATAGTTCCTGATGCCAGGACGAGATGTTGGCAGCAACGTCGGTCGACCCTTGCACGAACTCGACACGCCAGCCTTGCTCATTGACACACAAGTCTTGTCGACAAATATCAGCCGCACGAGTGCGATTGCTAAGGAAGCTGGAGCCCGTCTCAGACCTCACATCAAGACCCACCGAATGCTCGACGTGGCACACCAGCAAATGGCAGCCGGTGCCCAGGGAATATGCTGTGCGAAGACCGGAGAAGCAGAGGTCTTTGCGGACGGGGGCATCGATGACATCTTCATTGCAAATCAGGTGGTCGGCGCCCCCAAGTTACGGCGACTCCAATCGCTGGCCGAACGAGTCCGCCTGGCTATCGGCGTAGATCACCCGGAACAGGTCGAAAGTCTCCACCACGCATTTGCCGACTCCCGTTCAATCGACATCAGCATCGAAGTGGACGTGGGCCAAGCCAGAACAGGAGTCTCCGATAGTTCATCCGCACTCGCACTAGCCCGGCAGATCTTGGACGCATCAGGATTGAACCTTCGCGGCATCTACACCCATGAGGGCCATGACTACAATGCTCGTGACGCGGCTGATCTCACCGCCATCGCCGACAAAGCCCAGACTCACATGCTGGCAATAGCTGAAGAGGTCCGCTCGGCAACCGGAAATTCGTGCGAAGTCAGCATGGGCTCAACACCCTCCCTGCTGGCCGGGGTGTTCAGGGACGGTATTGATGAACTCCGACCAGGCACTGCCGTCTTTAACGATGGCTCCCACGCTAACTTCCTCGGCCATACGGACTGGTGTGCGGCCACGGTGTTAGCCACGATCGTCAATCAGCCGGCCCCGCACCGGGTAGTCATCGACGCAGGAGCCAAGGCCCTCACATCCGACCAGAGGGGACCAAGCATCCTGGAAAACATCGGATTCGGACTTGTTGTTGGGCGGCCCGAGGCCACAATCGTGAGCCTTTCCGACGAACACGGGGTGCTAAACGTCCCAGACGCCGACAGCTACAAAATTGGTGATCAACTCCAAGTCATCCCGAACCATATCTGCCCATGTGTCAATCTCTACGACTACGCCTATGCGACCAGCGACGGACTCATCACCGATACCTGGCGCGTTTCAGCTCGAGGCCAGAGTCAGTACCCCAGGCCGAAGGGCGCATCCATCACCATGCCACCTCTAAATAACCAGATCGTCATCGTGACCGGAGCAGGCTCCGGTATCGGCCGGGCATCAGCCATAGCTTTTGCTGCTGAGGGTGCATCGGTAGTGCTCGTTGGGCGTCGAACAAACCTACTCACCGCCACTCTCGCCGAGATCAATGAAGCCGGCGGAACCGCTATAAGTGTGCCGGCTGACCTCGCCGAACCAAACGCTGCCGAAACAATCGTCGCTGAAGCGACATCGACATTTGGTGCTGTGGACATGCTCATCAACAATGCCGGCACTAACACGACAGCCCGCAGCATCCGGACAACCGATGCTACGTCGATGGACTACGTCATGCGGGTAAACGTCACTGGCCCAATGCTCTTGACCCAAGCAGTCCTACCCGGAATGTTGGAGCGTGGACACGGCACGATCATTACCGTTGGTTCTTACGCAGCGATCAACGCAAGCCCTATGGCTGGAGCAGCCTACGCGGCCTCAAAGTCAGCAGTAGCTAACCTCATGGAAAACATTAATCATGAGTTCCGCAATCGAGGCATTCGGGCATGCACTGTTTACCCTGGCGAGGTTGACACGCCGATCCTCGATGGTCGCGCCCTGGTACCCGATGACGAGGCCCGACGCACCATGATGCACGCGGACGATATGGCCGAGATCATCCTGCTCTGTGCCCGACTACCCCAGCGCGCACTTATTGAGCAGGTCATCGTGCGCCCAACACAATTACGAGACACTCAGGCAGATGTAGAAGCCGCGCTAGAGGCCTAACCCCGTTCATCTCATGCAAGACAGCGAAGCAAGTAGCGCCAACCGCTCGGGCACGTAGGGGCCTCCACATAGCCGCAAAGGCTATGCACGTGCCCCCTACCGCTGCGAAGTGCATCTCAAGTCTCTGAATTACCTCTTTAACGCCCGGGCCTCATAGCCATGTGGAAATCCTTCGTCCCACGTTCCAACCAAGGCGTATATCCAGTCGTGACAAAGCGGACACCGAGATCGGTGTAAGTTGATACCGATTCCGTCGTCACCAGCGTGCCAGCTGCCCGACCAGCGGCAACGATCGTTTTAATCGCCCGCTCAACCGTTGCCAAGACTTCGGGATGCGTCCGGTCAAGATGCCCCAGGCTTTGACCAAGATCTCCAGGCGCTACATAAAACAGATCCACGCCTTCCACTTCAAGAATCTCGTCAAGGTTTTCCACCGCAACAATGTCTTCAATGAGGATGATCGCCAAGGATTCAGCGTTCGCAGCCTCAAAAAAATCAGGGACCCCATAACCTTGACGCGACGTCGCAATGCCGCGCTTGCCCAATGGAGAAAATTTGGCTGCATCGGCAACCGCTTGGGCCTGATCACGCGTGTCGACATGCGGCACACAAACGCCCTGACTTCCCAAATCAAGCGTTCGATAAATCGGCCCATATCTGTTCTCATTCACGCGAACAATAGACGTCATCCCCCACAGGTCAGCCGCTCGCGTCAGGTCAGGAATATCACCAAAATCCACAGGTCCGTGCTCGCCTTCCAGCCATACAGCATCGAAGCCCATAGGCCCGAGCACATCGATCATGTCCGCTGTCATAACAGGACCCATTACACCTACGGCAACATCACCGTTCGACATTTTTTGTTTGACCCTGTTGGGCCTAAGACTCGCCATAACAACTCCAAGAGACCTGTAGCAGCAGCAGTGTGGCCGAGAAGCTCTTCAGGCGCCACCACAACACGCCACATCACCACTTTGATGAATAACGCTGCCCTCATGGACCCGCGCCTCATGGGCGGGTTGCTGACGTTATGTTGTTGCACTTCTCGGCGATCTTGAAGAGCGACTCAACGTCGTATCTGCAATACCGCGAGAGCAGTTCTATGTTCCGATGAACGTTCTGGTTCCTGCCGATTTCTCTTGCCAGGTCCAGTGGTTTGATGGTGCCTGTCGATCCATCCGCATACTCATTTCCTGCCGACCTAATCTCACGAGGGCGGTGGATCTCGAATTCGCACTCCAAGGCCTCAAGCTGCTTTTGGGGCTTTTGGGGCTTTTGGGCATCTGGTTCTACCCCGTTTTGTCTCGGCAGTTTTCTGACACACCCACAAGTTTCAATAGCCTTCCGGGTAATACCAGCACCTTTCTCCCTATCCAGGCAGGTTTTCACAAGAGGCTCGTGAAAATTGACCCATGGAACGTCATCAAAAGGCTGATATCCAAGCCACTCCTCGAACCACGTTTGCTCCTTGGGTTGACTTCCGTCTCGCCCACTGAAGACGGCAACGGATGTCAGGGGATCTCGTCGTTCGTGAACCATAGAATTCACCTGTGCAAATGTGTCGGGGGGCAGCCGGTCCCCGTCTCCTGGCGATAGATGTTTGAATAGGAACCGCGCCGGGCCCTCGTCCTGTGGCCAGTAGGCGGCCAATCCCAACACCCGACCATAAAGATCCCTTTCCATATCGAGATAGAGTGCCTGGGTCGGACAAAATTCGGGATACAGCCGCGCGAACACATTCGCATAGTCTTCCTGTGAGCCTGGGTGGCTAGCCATAGTGGTCTCCGTGGAGTCGGACCTTTTCCAACCCCTTCACTTTGTTACGGGGGTTGGAAAAGGCCCAAATCCTCATCGAATTGCGCACCAGATCAGAACTTCCGTGGCGGTGATCGCCTCATTACCCAATCCAACCAGCTAAGCGGATCCCACAATCGATAACAAAACAACTACGGACTACGGGGCTTTCCCCAAAATCTCCTATGAAAATGTTGTGGGATTGGACCCATATGGCGTAACGTTTCGCCTGTAATAGCTCTCGAGACGTTTCGAGAGACGCAGATGGGGAGGGTCCATTGAGGAACCTGTCACGTCGACATGTACTCCGTAGCGCCGGTATCGGTGCTGCGGGCGTCGCAAGCGTTGCGGCATTCGCGGCCTGTGGTGAAACCAAGACCGTGGAAGTCGAAAAGATTGTGACTCAGATTGTCGAGGTAGAAAAGGTCGTTGAAAAGCAGGTTGCGGTTGAGAAGCAAGTCGTCAAGACCGTAGAAGTAGCTGCTAAGAAGACCAACTTTGAAGTTCGATTTGTTACTGACCACACCGCTGGTCCGCGTGGTGCGGCCATGCAGTGGGGTCTGC
>CAZFVB010000073.1:2085-7514 GCA_964522375.1 uncultured Chloroflexota bacterium | reverse complement strand
TCCCCATCCATATACGAAGCTAGCTTCTGTTACTTGCCTCTCCTCAATCACCTATTGGCTCCCCGTAATTTAGAGGGAGTCCAGCCACCTCGACTCTCAGTCCGTTGATCTGCCATCGCCCCAGACTGGAGATCAAAAGCATCCGACGGTCTGAGCCACCAAACGCAATATTGGTGGGCGAGGAGAGAGTTTCGTGCGTTGGATCTTCCACGAGAAGCTCGAGCCCTCCGTCTGGATAAAGTCGGTAAATACGATCCGGGGTATACATCGTGATGTACAGCACCCCTTCCTCATCAAATTGCACACCATCAGGCACATGATCTGGAAGCGTTGCGACCACCTGACGCTCCCCGGCCGATCCATCATCGTGAATTCTTATCCGAGAAACTCCAGGCAGTCGTGACTCAACCACATAGAGCCACTCGCCGCTACGATCAACGCACAGGCCATTCGTAAATTTTGGAGATGCATCGCTGAAAAACATCGTTTCGCCGGTACGGGTGACACGAAAGATACATCCACTCGACTCGCCACCCGTTTCCGAGTCAGACACATACAAATCACCTGATGGGTGAAAACATGGATAGTTCGGAACCTTCATAGGCACTCGATCAGTCCCAGCACTCACCTCAGAAACGTCCCCATCAGCCGTCACCCTGTACAACCGTTGCTCAGTGATGTTGCAGGCATAAATGTTGGATTCCCTATCACAACATAGTCCCGCCACAAAACCCGTTAGCTTCGCGATCTCCTCGAAGCTCTTCGACTCAACGTCGATTCGGTAAATCTGCCCTGCTTCTCCACCGGCATAGGCAAACCCGTCAGGCCCCCATGTCACGCCCTCAGGATGATCAAGAGTCCCAGGCGGCCCGCCCACTATGAACTGAACATCGCTAAGCGGTCGCAGTGCCATTTGCCCCTCCGCCACGAATACCGTGCCCAACCGTACACGAATCGACACGAATTTGACTCCACACCCAAGTAAACTCGAGCCATAGGTGTGCATCTCGTACACCGACCCACTATGACAACCACTTCAACGCACATTCGAGATACCAGGGGTCGCGCCATGCGTGACCTCCGAATATCCGTGACCGACCGATGCAACTTTCGTTGCCCTTACTGCATGCCCGCCGAGATATTCGGTGCCAGATATGCATTCCTTCCGAAACCTGAGATTCTTTCTTTTGAAGAAATCGAGCGACTATCTCGAATTTTTGTTGACCTTGGCGTACACAAACTCCGACTGACAGGCGGAGAGCCACTGTTGCGAGCTAACCTGGCTGACCTCGTTCAAAGACTCAGTCGTATTGATGGAGTAGAAGATATCGCGCTGACGACCAACGGATACCTCCTGCCACAGCACGCCACGAAACTTCGAGAAGCCGGGCTCAATCGAATCACCGTCAGTCTGGACAGCCTTGACGACTCGATTTTCAAGGAGATGAACGGCAGAAACCTCAGTGTTGAGCCTGTTCTGGCAGGCATTCAGGCTGCAGAGGCAGCCGGATTTAAATCGATCAAGATCAACTGTGTCGTCCAGCGTGGAGTTAATGACGAATCAATTCAGGAACTGGCCAAACACTTTATGGGCACCGGACATATCGTGCGATTCATCGAATACATGGATGTAGGAAACCTCAACGAATGGGTCGCCTCACAAGTCGTTCCCGCAGCAGACCTCGCAGTAAAAATCAGCGAGTTTGCTGAACTCGAACCTTTGCCTCCAAACTATCCGGGTGAGGTCGCCACACGGTATCGCTACGTTGACGGCAGTGGAGAGATCGGGATGATCTCTTCCGTGAGTAATCCGTTCTGTGGCAATTGCACTCGCGCCCGCTTATCGACTGACGGACAACTTCTAACCTGTCTATTCGCCGGATCAGGCACCGACCTGAAAAGCCCTCTTCGGGATGGTCGTGACGACACCGACATTCGAACATTAATCGAGACAGTCTGGACCAATCGGACTGATCGATACTCGGAAGAACGCGCCTCAATTATCGACGATAACGGCCATCCCCACAGTGATCGAAAAGTTGAGATGTATCAAATTGGTGGGTAGCTTCACGCATGCACACGCTAATCCACCGCCTGATTTCCTAACCAATAAGACAACACCCGATTCAATCCTACGGGCAGACCTCATCCAAGCCTGCTCCACCAAGAAGGCCCTCACGCCGTGCATTTAATAGACCTGACAAAAGCTGTAATTGTGATGCCGAAGACTCTCGGCCCCTTGGGACACAAAGCCGTCCAAGTCCTCACCGAGGAAATTGAACGACGATCCCGAGTATGTTGGCCCGTCCTCGACGACTGGCCCGAAACAGGACAGACCGTCATTGCGTTGGGCCTCGTCAACCACGACGACACATTTCCAGCCGCGCTCAGAAGCCACCTTAAAAAAGATGCAACCGCTGAAGGCTTTCAAATATCTATGCACCGGAGCACAAACGGTGATCCCCATATCCTCCTAGGCGGGCACGACCTACGTGGACTCCTTTACGCCGTTGGCCGACTCTTACGAGAGCTTCGAACCTCGCGGGATCACGTCAAGCTACCTGAAGATTTTTCAGTTCATACCTCACCAACCCAAAAGCTTCGTGGACACCAGTTGGGGTACCGGCCCAAAACGAACGCGTATGACGCGTGGAACACCGATACATGGGATCAATACATGCGAGATCTCGTGCTTTTTGGATGCAATGCCATAGAGGTCATTCCGCCTAAAAGTGATGACGACGCCGACAGCCCACACTTCCCCAAACCTCCAGAAGACATGCTCACTATCATGTCGGCTATTGCTGACTCGTACGGTCTTGACGTCTGGATATGGTTTCCAGCGATGGAAGCTGATTACACCGACCCGACCACGATTAGGGATGAACTTCAGTATTGGGCCAAGATTTTCGCGAGCATGCCACGCCTTGACGCCGTTTTTGTTCCAGGCGGAGACCCCGGCCACACTTCCCCATCGGTCTTGCTGGACTTCCTTGAACAGCAGACGGCCTCCCTGAAACAACATCATCCGAATGCTGGCCTGTGGGTGTCCCCTCAAGGCTTTGATGCCACTGAAGTTGACGAGTTCTACGATTACCTCAACGGCCAAGAACCTGAATGGCTCACCGGGGTAGTTTTCGGCCCACAATGCCGAATGAGCCTTCCTGCGCTACGAGACGCAATCCCGAACAAATACCCTATCCGCAGATATCCCGATATCACCCACTCTAACCGGTGCCAATATCCGGTCACTGATTGGGATACCGCATACTCCCTAACTGAGGATCGGGAAATCATCAACCCGCGCCCGTTTTACCAACAGCATATTTTCAACCGCTGGACCTCTGAATCGTGTGGGTTTATCACCTATTCAGAAGGCTGCAATGACGATGTAAACAAAGCTCTCTGGAGCGCCCTCGGGTGGAATCCGGACACAGATATCCTGACGACGCTTCGCCAGTACGCGCGCTGTTATATCTCCTCGGACCATGCCAACGACATAGCTCAGGGGCTACTAGCACTTGAAGAAAACTGGAATGGACCTCTCCTCACTAATGAAACGGTGTACACCACCCTTCGCCAGTTCCAGGCACTTGAAAAGACTGCTAGCCCTCAAGAAAAGCTGAATTGGAGATTCCAGCAACTGCTTTATCGCGCCTACTACGACGCGTATCTCCGCACTCGACTTGTTCAAGAAACACATCTTGAAGATCTCGCCATGCAAGAGCTCACGAACGCGGAACAGGTAGGCGTTCTGACCTCCGTGCGCAGAGCTGAGGATGTGTTGGACCGCATCATCACCGATCCAGTAGGACAACCGTGGCGAGCTCGCGTGTTCGAGCTTGCCGAAGCCCTGTTTCAAAGTATTGGCATGCAACTCAGCGTGCCCCGATACCAGGCCATTGCCGCTATGCGTGGTGCCAATCTCGACCTCATCGATCGGCCCTTAAACAATCGCGAATGGCTAAAGACCCAATTCGAGGTCATTAAATCCGTTCCGAATGAAAAAGAACGACTCACTCACATCCACCGAATCTTGAACTGGAGCGACCCAGGCCCAGGGGGCTACTACGACGACCTCGGAAATCCCTGTCAACAACCGCACCTGGTCCGAGGACCTTCGGTCCTCGAGGATCCTGAATACCGTGAGCGATCGCTCGTCGGGATCGGCTATGAGCCTGGATGGAGATATTCATGGTGCCGACATGCTGAAGCGCGTTTCGAAACGCCTTTACAGCTGAAGTATCACGGACTCGATCCAAAGAGTGATTACCGCATTCGCGTCGTATACGCGGGAGATCGCTTCCATTTAAAGATTCGCATGCTCGCCGGCGGATCGACTGAGATTCACCCATACATCACGAAGCCCCATCCCGTGGCCCCGCTGGAGTACAGTCTGCCGACCTCTGCATTTGCAGACGGAACACTCACCCTAACCTGGCATGGCGACCCAGAACTCGGTGGGGCCGGACGGCACTGCCAAGTGGCTGAGGTCTGGGTCCTGAAGGATCAGGGCTCAGCAGCTCCGCACTAAAGATTCAGACGGACGACTTCATCGCTTCATAAGCGACAATCATTTGCCCATTGGCGGCCATCGTCCTGTCTAATGCAGCCTCTAAGTGATCGAGTTGCGTTTGCGGAATTGCCACGAGAACAAATTCGTCAGGAATCTCAGTGAACGTGCGCATGCCAGCACACCCAAGCGACAAGGTCGGCAGTGCACTGTCGTGCGCACGAGGCAACACACCACAGGCAGGCCGGCCAAGAATTGAACCACCGGTGTCCGACGTCCATCGCGTACCCCCAACAGTCTCTTCCAGCAGCATGGCCTGCTTGGGGGTAACCCACACGAGAACGACGTCAGGCTCATTCTCGTGGTCGAATTCGCTGAGAGGACCGTAAACAACACCTGCCACACCCGCATCAAATTTTGGTATCTGAGGAACTTCGGCTTCCTCCAGATACTCAACGTCGCACATATCCCCAACGATACTCATCAACTCGTCCGTCTTGCTTTCACTCAATTCGAAACCCATCACCATGGCCCCAATCGGGCAACCCATATGCGCCTCAGCGTCCGCATAAAAAAGACTCTGTTCTGCCCGCCGCCAAAAGGTGCAAGCAGAAGGAACAACGTCTCCAAAACGCGGCACATCCGTCGGGGCCTCTGTCACACGAACAAGAGCCACTGGAGGAAATTCCAGGTCGAGCGATGCACGAAGTCGGTTGGCAAGAGATTCATACTTAGACATAACCCCTCCACAGCCACATAAGAATTTGTCGTTGAATAAAACTACTTCTTCGAAGCTTCGAAATAAGGGTTCTCACCAGCTGCATGGTCAGTCACATCTACAACCTTTGTGACTTCTGGCACGTTATCCCGAATAGCCACCTCAATACCTTGGGAGAGGGTCACGCTGGCCATTCCA
>CAZFVB010000073.1:0-2075 GCA_964522375.1 uncultured Chloroflexota bacterium | reverse complement strand
CGTAAATACGCCACATCCTCCTCAATCGCAACAAGTTCAGCATGGCCTCCATGCGACGCGATCGCCGGATTGATTTGTCTATTCAAAACCTCGATAACACGTTCAGCCACCGGACCCTCCGGCGGAGGAGCCGAGGCAGCCGAACCACCAACCGCAGGACTTGGACTCTGGGGGTTTTGCACAAAGAGACCACCGCCTCCAGGCGCCTCAGACAGATCGATCGTCGAGCCTCGGATCTGCTCCACACTTCCTGCCGGAACCACAATCTTGAGATCATCATCAATCGTGATAACCGCGTCGTCTTCTGCAGCCTCATCGACAGACTTCAGGTACATGTCATAGCTGAATCCATCGCCGGAGACTCCAGTTATTTCCAGCCACATACCAAGGCGATCTGGATTTGGCTTGTCGGACTGGGACCGGTAATTGAGCACAAGGTCACGAGCAGACTCGGTAATGCCGATAATCGGAACCTCGGCAGACCCATCGTTTAGCGTATTCACAAAACCTCCGATGACATCCGGCCCCTCCGAATGTCTCACAGCCCTATGATAGTCCGATGCAGCACATCCTCCTACTCCTACCTAGCGAAACATATCGCGCAGCTGACTTCATACAAGCAGCCGCTCAACTTGGGACAAGAGTGACCGTCGGGTCAGACCGTCGAAACCCGCTCGCCAATAGCGATGAAGCCGTCATCGAGCTACCTCTGAAAAACCCAGAACTAGCGGCGGATGCGATTACCGAATACGCATCCGAATCCCCTCTACACGCCATTGTTGCTGTGGACGACCAGGGCGTTATAACCGCAGCTCTCGCTAGCGATCGCCTGAAGCTGCCCTACAACTCGCCCCAGTCAGTAGCCGCAACCCGCAATAAGGCGGACATGCGACATCGCCTCGCCGCATACGGTGTGCCGCAACCCGCTTACGCAGTCCTCCAGGCAGCCAGCGATCCCCATAGAGAGGCCGAATGCCTGGGCTACCCAGTCGTCGTCAAACCGGTTTCGCTATCTGCGAGTCAAGGGGTCATAAGGGTTGACGACCCAAACGAGCTTCAGCCCACCTTAGCTAGAGTCCAGAAGATCCTCCACGAACGTGGGCGACCAAAGCATGAAGCCTTACTTCTCGAGCAGTTTGTTCCTGGCAGCGAGGTCGCGGTGGAAGGTCTTATGCGAAATGGCAGGCTGGAAGTGCTGGCAATCTTCGATAAGCCCGATCCTCTTGATGGGCCTTTTTTCGAGGAAACGCTCTACGTCACGCCCTCCCGACACACCGATGCGATCCAATCCGAGATTTCATCCGTAACAACTCAGGCGGCAGAGGCTCTCGGATTGACAGAGGGTGCAATACACGCCGAACTACGAACCAGCAGTTGCCAAACGTCAATCCTTGAGATTGCCGGTCGATCCATTGGCGGCCTATGTGCACGGGCACTCCGTTTCGGGCTGGGTATAAGCCTCGAACAGCTCATTCTTCGCCATGCCCTGAATTTGCCCATCCACGATCTCCAGCGAACCGATGCAGCCTCCGGCGTCATGATGCTCCCCATCCCACAAGCAGGCCGCCTCGTTGAAGTGACCGGAGTGGACCACGCCCAAGCGATCGAAGGCATTACAGGAGTCGAGATCACCATCGCCCCAGGGCAACTCCTGATCCCATTGCCGGAAGGCAACCGCTATCTCGGATTCCTATTTGCACGCGGACACCATCCGTCACAGGTCGAAGCCGCACTTCGCACCGCTCATAAACAATTGCGATTTTCCATTGAAACGAATTGTGACAAATCGGCCACAGCTTCTAGCATTACTTAATGAAAACCCTGTTGATCTCCACATACGAGCTCGGTCATCAGCCGCTGCACCTGGCAACAGCTGCCTCGGCACTTATCGCCGCTGGCCACGAGACCCGATGCATGGACCTCGCAATTGGCCCCTGGAAAAAAACAGATGTCGAGTGGGCAGAAATTGTTGGCATCTCGGTCCCGATGCATACAGCCATGCGACTAGCAGAAAAGGTCGCAACCCGCGTGAGGACCACACGGCCCAAACTTCCGATCGCAACTTTTGGCCTATC
>CAZFVB010000072.1:0-7591 GCA_964522375.1 uncultured Chloroflexota bacterium | reverse complement strand
GGAACAGGTGGAGGAAACCGCCTAGACGACGGCATTCGTGATGCGTAGACCGATAGAGGTTCTCTATGAGATCTCTGTGAGGGAGACCTAGTGGAAATTTCTCTGTGGCGTCGTGCTGGTGATTGGGGAAGCGGCCAGAGGTGTGAAATATTCGCTGATGAGGCTCGTGGCACCCTGTTCGTGCGAGATGTAGCCACGTACGAGTATGAGGGGGTTGCCACACACATCCTTGCGGTATTGATCGAACACATTAGGGTGGACGATGATGTTTAGCAGGCCGGTTTCATCTTCCATGGTTAGAAAGGTGAATCCATTGGCACTTTCAGGCTGCTGTCGGCAGATTATTAACCCGCCCACTTGTACGGAGGTGCGATGAGGAAGGCTGGGGAGATCTGTGAGGCACTTGGCGCCGATAGCATTGAGTTGATCTCGATAGTCTTGAACGATATGTCGCTCGGGCGAGTAACCCATCGCCATGTAATCACGCTCAACACGTTCCCGCATATCCATGGATGGAAGCTTGGCAGGTATGGCGAGCTTCTCAGCCAATCCCGGAATGAATTGCGGTCCGCTCAGGTTAGCCAGTTCCCCTACCATCCATGTTGCCTTGCGACGGTCGGTGACGTCCGTGAAGGTGCCAACTTGAGCTAGTCGTTCAAGCTGGTCACGATTGAGTCCGGTCCGTCGTATGAAATCAGCTACTGATCGATACGCACCATTGGAGCGAGCCGTGGTTAGCACATGTGCGCTAGCTGCAGCGAAGCCTTCTACCATCCGAAATCCAAGACGAAGACCACAAGAGCCTTCGACGGTACAGTCCCAGAAACTGTGGTTCATATCTACCCGGCGTATGCTTACATCATGCCGAGAGGCATCCCACAGAATTGTGTGTGGGGAGTAGAACCCCATAGGTTGGCTGTTTAGAAGAGCGGCATAGAAGATGGCTGGATGACGCAATTTTAGAGTGGCGGATATCAGGGCTATATGGGCAAAGGGATAGGCGTGTGCCCGTGGGAATCCATAGCCTGCAAACCCCACGATCATTTCTCTGATTCTGTCAGCGACTCTGGGTGTAAAGCCGCGAGCGAGCATGCGTTCTTTCAGATCACCTACAGCTCGATTCATCTGCTCGGCGGAACGTTTGTTGGACATAGCGCGACGCAATTGGTCGGCTTCACCTGGTGTATAGCCACCGCAGCAGGTGGCTACCTGCATAACTTGCTCTTGCCAGAGGATCACCCCTTGGGTTTGCTTGAGAACCTTGCGAAGAACAGGATGTGGATAACTAATTGGTTCGATCCCGGCACGCCGCCTTGCAATACGTGTGCCGGCATGGGCGGCACCAGGCCCTGGCCGGATAGCCCCGATGCTGATTGCCACATCGTCCAAGTTACGTGGCTTAAGCCGTGGTAGAAATGACATTTGAGCACGTGATTCGAGTTGGAAGAGCCCTACGGTGTCAGCTCTGCAAAGCATCTCGTAAACCCTAGAGTCATATTGAAAACTATGCAGTTGATAATCCGCGTCGCCACGTGTGCGAAGTTCGTGAAAGGCCTTGGCGAGTAACGTCAGCATGCCGAGCCCAAGGAGATCTAGCTTAATTAGATTCACTCCAAAATCCTCGGCCAATGACTCCAAGTCGTACTTATCCCAGGCAATTACAGTTCGGTTTGGCATACGAGCTGGTTCCTGTGGAACGATTTCGTTGAGTGGTTGGCTGGAAATGATGAAGCCACCGACATGGATGGATAGATGTCGTGGTGCACCGGTCAGTTGTCTTGCCAACTCGAAGATTTGTTCTGTGAGGCAACTGTTGGAAGCTTCATTCACAATGTCTTCAGGATTAGCGGTGGACGGTGTGGAGTTGCTGTGATTGAAGAGGTCTCTTTTTTTGGAGAGTTGTTGTGCCTGAGTGGCGGACAGTCCCAGTGCTTTAGCGACGTCGCGCACGGCACTTTTGTGACGGAACGTGTTCACCTCCGCCACCATGGCTGCATGTGATCGTCCGTATTTTTTATAGACGTATTGGATCACGCGTTCGCGTTTTTCATGTTCGATGTCCAGGTCGATGTCAGGGAGTTCGCTCCGTTCGGGTGAGGCAAATCGTTCGAAAAGCAGATCGTGTGCCAAAGGGTCGATCGGACAGAGACCGAGGCAATACAGCAATGTGGAAGCTGGCGCCGATCCACGAAGGCTCACCAGAATGTTCTCCTGTTGACAGAAGTCCACAAGGTCTTTGAACACCATTAAATACCCGGCGAGGTTCCATTTGTGCATTACTCGCAGTTCAATAGCAGCTTGAGTTCGAGCTTTCCGACGTGCAGTTGGGTCTGGTTCGAAGGGGTACAAGCGTGTTAGCCCGTGTGCTGCTGCTTGTTTCAGCAATTGCAACGAGGTCTGGCTGTTTGGAAGTTTTGGCTGGGGAAATTCATAGTGCAGGTCACGCATGTGAAAGATGCATTGCTCGGCAATTACCTGTGTGTTTTTGATTGCCTGTGGATAGTTGGAAAATAGGGCACGCATGGTTGCAGGAGACTTGAGCTGGTACTCGTTATTGACCCGGAGTAGTGGGCTAGCAGCGTCAAGTGATGTCTGATTGCGGATACATGTAACTACGTGGTGTAACAGGCTGTGATCCAGGTCCGCGTAATGCACATTGTTGGTAGCGACCACAGGTAGTTCCAGTGCGGTGGCCACACGTAGCAAGGCAGCATTTCGACGGCCATCCTCGGGTCGCAAATGGTTGTGGAGCTCGATGAAATAGCCATCGATTCCGAAGACGTCACGGTAACGTGCCGCTATTTGTAAGGCGGCTTTATGGCCATTGGTGTACAGGCTTTGTGTCAACTCCCCGTTCTCGCAGGCTGAGAGGGCGATAAGACCTTCAGTGTGTTGAGCTAGAGTGTCGAAATTGAGCTGTGGATCGTTTTTCCTCCGACCCTTTCGAGCGTTGGTTATCGCGCGACAGAGATTTGTGTAACCGCTACGGTTGCGGGCCAGCAGTACCAGGTGTGATCCATCGTCAAGGGTTAGTTCTGAGCCATAAATGGCCTTGATCCCAGCCTTCTCAGCGGCGGAGGCGAAACGTGGTAGGCCATACACGCCATTGTGGTCGGTGAGCGCAAGTGTAGTCATGCCCAGCGTACGGGCACGTTTGATCAAGGTTTCTGGAGAGCAAGTTCCATCTAAGAAGGACAGATAACTATGGCAATGGAGCTCGGTATACATGGCATGCATGCTGGTCGACGAGAGTAAAATATACCGAACAAAAAGCGAACAGGTTAGTGTATTTTTCGAATGTTCACTTTGAAGTGGTTAGGATTTTTCGAGTGTTGCTACTGCGATCTAGGGGCTTGTTAATCGTTCGATATCTTCGGCTAGTACGAAGTCTTTTTCTGTGACTCCCCCCTGATCATGAGTCGATATCGTGAAGGTGATTCGTCGGTAGTTGATGAACATGTCTGGGTGATGGTCGGCTGTTTCTGCTTTCTGTGCGACTGCATTCACTAGCTTCACGACGTCCATAAAGCTGTCAAGCTCGAACTGTTTGACAAGCGCTTTACCCTGATAAGCCCAGCCTGGATATCGAGGCAGTTGGGATTGGATTGTTTCCTCGCCTAGCAATGCCATTGATTCGTCTCACTTTGACGCCGCGACCGAACAGACCTAAGGGCTCCGCCCAAGTGCTCGACGCTCTCTATACTTTATAAGTCGCGAATGCAGCATTTCACGTTCTAGCATCGCGAGCCACCTTATCTGGAGATGATTGTTCATGCGCGCACTGATTACCGGGGCGGCAGGCATGTATGGCGTGACACTGATTCGTCGGTTGTTAGCTGGACATCGTGAAGTGTCCATTATTGCCGTCGATGATTTCTCTCGAAAGTTTCCTGGTGGAAACCCACTTGCGTCAATCTCACATGAGGGACGGGCTATTGAGGTGGTGCAACGGGACTATGCCGAGTTAACGACTGACGAATTAGAGCGATGGTCGCCTGATGTAGTTGTGCATTTTGCAGCTCGTATCTCGGTGCCGGAGTCTATGGACGATCCTCATGGCTACTTTCAAAACAACGAGATTGGCACGTTTCGATTCGCTCACGCGATCGCTGGAATGGTCAATCCGCCAATGCTGATCTATGCCTCGTCGCCAGAGGTTTATGGGGCACCGCTTCGGGTCCCGATGAGTGAAGACCATCCCTTGCGTCCGGTTACGGTCTATGCGGCCACCAAGGCTGCCTCGGAGATGCACTGCATGGCTTTACATCGTTGGTGGGGGCACCCGGTAGTGGTGATCCGTAACTTCAACACTTTTGGTCCTTACCAAAACATCGATGGACATGCTGCCGTGCTTGTCACGTTCGCGCGTCGCGCTCTGCTTGGCCAGCCATTACAGCTTGAGAACGGCGGTCACCAAACCCGAGACTTCATGTTTGTAGAGGATGCGGTGGACGCATATGTGCGAGTGATCGAAAAGGGCAAGGTCTTGGCCGGATCTATCTTCAACATCGGAACGGGCCAGGAAACCTCGATTCGAGAAGTTGCCCAGACAGTAGTCTCACTAAGCAAGTCAGACAGTGAGATTGTGGATGTACCGGGCCGACTTGCCGATTTGCCCGCGCTTTGTGCCGACGCTGGTCGAATTCGTGCGGCAACCGGGTGGGTTCCGAAAACCCCATTTGAAGATGGAGTGGGCCGCACATTGGAATGGTTACGGGCGATAGATCAGTGAATGCGCTTGTAGCAGGTGGGGCTGGATATATCGGCCGCCATGTGGTTAGTCGGCTGTTAAAAGATGGTGCCACGGTTCGAGTTGTTGACGATTTGTCTCGGGCATCGGCTGATGGTTTGCAAGAGTTCAGCGGATGTACGGGATATCTAGGTTTAATTCAGGGAAATGTTGCCGATGGGAAAACCCTTGAGGACAGCTTGGCAGGCGTGGACACAATTTTTCATCTGGCAGCTTCCGTGGCAGTCGGCACGAGTGTGTCGGCCCCCGCTGATGGAGCACGCACAAACGTGCTCGGGACGTTAAACGTGCTAGAGGCTGCCCGAGAAGCTGATCTGCGAATAGTTCTGGTAAGCACATGCCACGTTTACGGTTCGGCTGAGAAACCTTTGGACGAGAAGGCCCCGACCAGGCCGGTATCACCATATGCAGCGTCCAAGCTTGCGGCTGATGATCTGGCGATTGGTTATGAGCATGCGTTCCAGTTACGGCAGACAATAGTTCGACCCTTCAACGTGTATGGCCCCTGGCAGCGGGACGATCTTGAAGGAGGAGTTGTGGCTCGGTTTATTAGGTCTGCCGTGATGCAGCAGCCGATCGAATTACATGGCACCGGGTTACAGACACGGGACTTTATTTTTGTTGAGGACGCTGCTCACGGCATTGTTGCAGCAGCGGCCGATAGCGCGATCGCACAGACCATAAATCTTGCGACCGGGGTGGAGACCAGCATTGAGGATCTTGCGCACATAGTTGATGGAGGCACGGGCAATATTCGACATGTTGCGCATCCGCATGGTCGTTCCGAGGTGGAGCGGTATGTTGGTGATGCGTCGGTCGCTGCTGACCTTCTGGATTGGTCGGCGAGGACTTCGTTGTCAGATGGAATAGCCAGGCCACGGCAATGGTTCGAAGAGCGAATGGTCCTCTGAATGAAGAAAGTCTTCGAGACGAGTATCGTTCGTAACGTGTTGGGGATGTGCGCCGTTGATGTTGTACTAGGACCACCTCTGTTTTGACTTTGACGTTGAATCCAGAACCTGAACCTAGTGAAGAGCGTCTTGACGAGTTGATCCGGCTCGCAGCCAACCTTGATCGTGAAGCGTTCGGGGAGCTATACCGGTTGTATGCGCCCCGAATACATCGTTTCGTTGCATACCAAGTCAATGACCGCGTACTGGCTGAGGATCTAACCAATCAGGTTTTTATGCGGGCAATGAAGGCAATCGGTCGCTATCAGCACCACTCGGTGCCACAGTTCAACGCCTGGATTTATCGTATTGCCAAGAATGTTGTTGTTGACCATTGGCGAGCTAAACGAGACACGGTACCGCTTGATGAGGCGTTGGCCACCGAACGTGGAGAGACGCTCGATGCCCATTTCGAATCACTGTCTCGTCGTGAGGAACTTCAGGTCGCGATGCAGAAATTAACTGAAGATCAACGCGAGGTTCTTGTCCTTCGATTTGGTATGGGGATGAGCCATAGAGAAATTGCCGAGCGAATGGGTCGTAACGAGCCAGCGATTCGTGCGTTGCAATTTAGAGCGATTAGTTCGCTTCGGGACGTTATGGCCGAGGACACAGACTGAGCATGGATATCCAGTCCGCTTTTGACACTGCACTCGAGAGGCTTCGCCGTGGTGAGGCGACGCTCGACCAGTGCGTGGCTGATCATCCAGAGCACAGCCCAGAACTTCGGCGTCTCCTGATTCTCGCTCTCGATCTTGAGGCTCTCGACCCGCATCCCCTTGAGCAGGCTGCTGTTGACCGTGGTGCACGTTTGATTGACGAGGAACTCCAGCGGTTCAAGGCGCGAGGTTCCGGACTTCCTACGACCAGCAATGTCTGGGACCAGCTTTCGTCGATGCTGCCACGGTTTTTGCCTGCTCGTGTAGCTGGAATGGTGTCGGCTTTTGCTGTTGCGATCATCGCCTATGGTGGTGTCACGCTTGCGGCTGTTAATAGCGGACCCGAAAGCGCGCTATATGGGTATCGATTGACCCTAGAAGAACTACGGGTCGGCTTGGCCCCGACCGAAGATAAGGCGTTCCTGTATTTAGATACTGCTGAGCAACGGTTGCGGGAAATTGAAGCGTCGGTTGACGCTGGGGATGCCGGAGCTGCTGAACGTGCCAGTACCGCCTATCAGGAAGTTGTACGCAAGGGTGTTGATGTACTAGGCGCGGTTACAACTGGTTCTGCTCAGGGCAACGAAAGAGTCGCACAGGCTGCTGACAACTATCGTGACAGGCTTGCTGACCACGATGCCCGAATCGAAAAGCTCGTGAGACCTGAGTCTCCCCGCGACATAGCGAGAACGCAGGAAGTTGAAAAGAAAATTGCCGAAGTACGCGCAGCTGTTCATGCCGGAATAATCGATGTGTCAAGCGGTGCCTATGCCTTGCCCGACCAAGCTCGGGCCCAACAGGTGGCTGAGGCAAATGTAAACAGGGTTTTGGCTACGCCGACCCCACTACCTTTGCCAACCCCAACCCCAACCCCAACCCCAACTGTTGCGCCTACACCGTTACCTGCACAGACACCCATGGTGCCTGTAGTTGATCCAAGCGGCAGTTCGGTCATTGTTACTGGCTATTTGAATGAACATACGTCTGAACATGTGATTGTTTCTGGCGTGCCAATGCGCCATGGCGGCTCGGTTTCACTTGATGGGGTGGCGCTCAATGCGCATGTTCGTGCTGAGGCTGTGGTCGTTGCAGAGGCAATCCTTGCTCTGGTGAGGCTTGAGGTGATCGGGGCAGTGGAGCCCACCCCGGCCGCAGAAGCGACCCCGGCGGTAGAAGCCACCCCGGCCGAAGAAGCCACACCGGCCGAAGAAGCGACACCGGCAGAAGAAGCG
>CAZFVB010000071.1:0-7766 GCA_964522375.1 uncultured Chloroflexota bacterium | reverse complement strand
ACCGGCATAACGCCGTCTCCGTACAGGTCAGCGACCTCATCAAGGGATCCTGAGAATTCACCGGAAAATTCGTGCGGGCGTGTGGCGTTTTGAATGCAAGCATACGTATGGAGCGAGGCCATTGAATTGATACCAGCTTGCGGACTGTGCGGCATGATCGGTTTTTCCCAGGTGGCTGCCAGCTCGTAAATACGCATAACTTCCGAGGGGCCGCCGGCGTTCAAAATATCGGGCTGGAGAATGTCGGGGTTTCCGAGAAGCACGAGTTGGTGGAACCACCAGCGATAGGCGTCCTGCTCGCCTGCTGACACCGCTACGTCGAGCGCATCGGCTACCTGTTTGAGGCCTGGAAGATCCCAGTACGGAAGCGGCTCTTCAAAGTGGTCGATACCCAGGGCCTCAAATCTGCGGCCCTGCTGTATGGCGGTCGAGACGGAATACCCGTTGTTGGCGTCGAATCCGAGGTACTGACCATCGGATAGAAACTCGCGGACCAGTTTGAACATCTGGTAGTCCTTCTCGGGGTTAACGTCCTGGCGCCAGCCTTTCCAATCCATCCGAATCTTGAACGCCTGGAATCCTTGCGCATGCCCGGCCTTGACCAGGTCAAGCATTTGGTGCGGCGTAAATTTCCATCCGGACCCCGTACTCCAGTACAGAGGAATGGTGGTTCGGGCAGCGCCACCCATCAATGTGTATACGGGTAAGCCGGTCTCCTTACCGAAAAGGTCCCAGAGGGCTATATCAATAACAGCGACAACGCTCGCTGGAAGCCTGTAGACACGATCATCCTTTCCTGTAGCCAACGTTTCCCAGTGGCGACTGATTGAGAGCGGGTCTTCGCCAATGAGTGTGGGCTTGATGATGGATTCCAGGTAGGCCTCGAAGACCGCGACGTTGTTACCGGGCATGGCCGGGTTGTTGTAGCCGGGCGCTTCGGCCCAACCCTCGATTCCAGCGTCAGTCTGGACCCGGATGAGCGATTTCCCAATGGAGAGTGGGGTTTGGGTGATGTCGACGATCTTCATAGAGTCGCTCCAGGGCCTGGTGCCTACGACCTGGGTCTGGCATCTCCTTGGAGTGATGCCGAGGCTTACGTGCAACTACTATGACACTCCCTGAGAGGAAGGTCATACGACGAGGTTATATCGAAGACGCTAGGTAATGATGGTCCGGATGGCTAATCCCGAAGGGCGAGAAGCCGAGCGGGATGATTGGTGAGAATGCCGTTGACCCCGCACGCCGCGAGGCGGCGCATCTCAGGCTCGTCGTCAGCGAAGTATGGATGGACCCGTAGACCAGCGGTGTGCGCACGCTGCACGAGAGCGGATGTTGTGAATTGTGCCGATGGCTGGATGACGCAGCACCCGGCGCGCACTGCGCGTTCTACGAGATGCTCGTTCTGCGATCCTGGCAAAAGACAGCGCTGAAGTTTCGGATGCTCTGCACCTGCAGCGGCCACGAGCTCGTCAGACCCTGATACGAACGCGCCTTGCAAACGCGATCGAGCGCGCAGCTCGATTTCTAGCGTCTCGAGGATGACGAGATGACCGGAACCTTCTTTCACGTGAATGTTGAGTTCAACGCTGGGTGGGATGCTGTCGAGGGTTTCAGTCAGTGTAGGGATACGTTCACCGGCGAATGCATCGCTGTGCCAGCTTCCGGCGTCCAGGGCACGCAATTGTTTCAGGGCGAGGTCGGGTATGTGGCCTGTGCCATCGGTGGTCCGATCGACGTTGGTGTCATGCATTACGACGATCTCTTTGTCAGCACTGAGTCGGAGATCGAACTCGATCATTTCACAACCAAGCACGATGGCCTGACGAAAGGCCGCGAGTGTGTTTTCGGGATGAGTCCCGGAGGCGCCACGATGGGCGCAGACCTTGATTTCGTGCAACGGCTGGTGACCTAGGGGGATTCCTTCATCAAGGTCTTAAGGATAGGCCAACGAACAGTTGCAAGCCTTTCATTACATGATAATTAGAAGGCTAGGGTCACGTCTGCGGCACTGCTTAGAGCCACGACGCCAGGGGGACCGTTCCAGGTCAA
The DNA here is from genome assembly GCA_964522375.1 of uncultured Chloroflexota bacterium. Lineage (GTDB taxonomy): Bacteria > Chloroflexota > UBA11872 > UBA11872 > UBA11872 > UBA11872. Next base: position 5,717 of record CAZFVB010000071.1, on the reverse strand, counting down.
TTCGTACCCTCCAATGAGAACGTCCTGGGCGTTTTCGGGCGTTACTCCAATCCCGGCTTGTGATCCGGTGGAGCAATGGACACCGGTGGATCCTTCAAGCACGGTGTTGAGCAAGTTTCTGGCGACTCCTGACGGTAATACGTTTGCAAAATCTTCAAAATACTCTTCTTGAAGCAATTTGACGGCATGGGCGGCAAAAAATACGTTGACTTCATGGCCGTCAGCTACGGCTTGTGCTGCGCAGGCTAATCCGACGCCACACTTTGTTGGGTCAACGTCGGGATCTGTTGAAATCATCACAAAGAAACGTTTGCTCACAGGTCGGACTCCTCTCGCCGGGTCTATAGGTGCCACGTACTCAGGACTAGCCCAGAAATCATGGCCTATCGGTTATTTTTGTGATTGGGGCCACAGAGTGTATGCCGGGATTCGAATCCCTGTCTTTTTTCTGAGGACAAGGGTGTGGACGAAGATGCTGCGCCTGCTTCGAATCGACTACGTAAAGGGCGCATAATTACCGTCTGGTGGAACAGTTGCAGAGACTTCGATCGAGATTGTTTCGGTCGTGTGAAATTTCGAGGCAAGGGGTGAGATGGATGCCGTGGAATGACCCATGGTTTGCTGAGGAGCAGCGATTTCGCCAGTGGTGGTTGTGGTTGTTGGTGCTGTGGGGCCCGGTTTTTTTCCTCTGGGCCATATTCCAGCAGGTCGTCATGGACGTGCCGATTGGGGACAACCCGACGAGCGACCCGATGCTGATCTTATTGGGCCTGATATTCGTGGTCGGGCTTCCGGGGTTGATTTTTGTCTGCGGCCTTGACACGCAGGTGAGTCAACACGGAGTGCGTATTCGTTTTCGACCGTTCCATCGACGGTGGGTGGTATTTGACTTTGAAAGCATCCAGACAGCAGAAGCTATTACGTACAGTCCGCTTAAGGATTACGGGGGTTGGGGGATTAAGTATGGGCGTAAGGGTAAGGCTTATAACGTTAGTGGGAACACGGGGGTGTTGCTAACGATGAAGAACGGGAAGTGCGTCTTGATTGGTTCAATGGATCATGAAGCGCTGGGTCGTCGAATACAACAGGGGCTCGTCAAGCACCCATAGGGAGCATAGAAAGGCTAATGAGTTGTGATGAGCCAAATGGCTGAAATGACCTGTGTACTTTGTCCCGGTGATCACCAGGTCGAAGTGGCCACGACAGCTATTGAGCAGCCTGGCCTCGGCGAAATGCGTGTTCGAACCATGGCCTCGGCGATTTGTGGGAGCGACCTTCACCACTACAGAACGTCCCAACGCGTGCGGTCTGAACGTGGATGGAGCCAATATGCGATTGGTCACGAAAGCAGCGGAATTGTGGATGCTGTGGGGCCTGGTGTGCACTACCCCTCAGAAGGAGATCGTGTGGTCGTATTTGGACTCCTAGGGTGTGGCCACTGCAATCATTGTCGTCGTGGTGAGCCGATGTTCTGTAAGGAAGCGCGTCATTTCAGTCGCCACCAACATGGAACAGATGCTGCCTACCTTGTAGCGCCAGCGAGAAATGCGCTGCTGCTCCCTGATGATTTTAGTTTTGAGATGGGTGTCCTACTTTCGTGCAATGTCGGGACAGCTTATGGGGCACTGCGCAAAGCGAAGCCCTCGGGCGACCGAATCCTCGGTGTCTTTGGTCTTGGACCAGTCGGATTGGCATGCGTGTTACTTGGAAAAGCCCACGGCGCCTCCGTGGTCGGTATAGACCCATCGGCCGACCGTCGTAACCTGGCGCTTCATCTCGGAGGTGATGCGGCGGTTGATAGTGCTGCATCTGACCTGATCGAGCAGTTGGAGGCCTTTAGTGGTGGAGATGGCCTTCACGCGACTATCGATACTAGTGGGCAACCGAGTGCACGTGGAGCGGCAATAGATGCCCTGCGGGTCCACGGGACATGTATTGAAGTTGGAGTAGGACACGACCCGTCGATTGCCCCGTCGGAACAGATCCTTTTTAAGGAAATCACGATTCGGGGATCTTGGCTCTACAAGCAATACGAATGGGAAAGTCTTGTTGAGTTTGTTCGGCGGCACCACATACCAATTGAGAATCTCATCACCCATCGATTCCAACCTGAAGACGCCGCAGAGGCATTTGAACTCGCGAACACTGCCACCTCGGGGAAGATTATTTTTGATTGGAGCCAGGCATGACTCGAGGGTCGATTGTTAGACGGTTGATCATTCATCGAAAAATTTCACGGTAAGGCGGTCTGGCCTGTGGCGAAGAACGAGATGGCCATGCGAGAGTTTTTCCAGCAAGCTCAGTTGATTGTGCGAGCTTTGTCGGTCCGTCTCCTGGTTGGCCGCGCGGTAGTTGCGGTACTTATCTGTGGATGTGGTCAAGAGGAGGAAGAACTTGACCGTACCAAGAGCGGTGCGTTCAAGCTGGAGAAGACGTGTACCCATTCCATAGCGTGCTAGGGGATCAGCTGAGCAGCCCCCTTTAACGAGCTTGTTGGTGTAAATGACTTCCAAAAAGAACGTTTTCCGTTTTGTCCGGCGTATGTTTCCGATTGTGTGTATTGGTTTGGTTACTGGCGTGCTCTTGGGAACGGGTCTGGAAATCTTCTACCGCATCGGCGAGCAGACCGTCGCCGGCACTGTTGAACGAAGCCTCAGTGGATGGGAGGCACTGGCAACTTTTCTGGTCACGCCGGTAGTGTCCGCGGTGCTGACGATATCGGTCAGTCGCGAGCGTCGGCTGTTGCGGCGCCTGATGCTTGTTGCGTACCTCACCGCATTCATTCCCTTGTTCGGTTTGGGCGCTGCTGACGGATCCAACGTTGGCGTGATGGCAGTCGGTGGCACGATTGGTGGAACCTTCTGGGGGCTCCTGGTGTTTAGGCCGTTGCCGGTGCTTTCGGAATGAGCATGTTTATCGTGGTTGGAGCTGAACGGGTGTCCGCGACGCCTGATCTACCGGCTAGCAGAGATTACCGGTGTTGGAATAACCGCCGCAGCGTTTCGGATCGATAGCCGAGAGATCTTGACGCTTCGGTTCACCATCTGATCCGCAGGAGATTTGTGCAACCCCGAGTACGAAGATCAATGTCATTACAGCAACAACGCGAGCATTCGCGACTCGAACTGTCCGGATCAATGAGCTCTTCATGTACTTCTTCTGGAGGGGGAACCAAGCATTTTGGTTTCGGTGGAGGGCAGAGGGGTTCGTAACCCGCGAACCTTGGTGAGGTGCCTAACCACTGTTGGCAAGAGTGGCCACAAAGTCGATTTCCAATCGGACGTCATCCGAGACATCAGCGATGAATGGGACGCTTGGAATCACCAGGTCGTAATCCGATCGGCGTATGGTGGTTACGGCATGTCCTTCAAGACGCTGCGCGGATACTAGCGTTACCGTCGTTTTAAATGAGACCGGATGGGTAATGTCACGAACGGTTAATTGCCCATTGATTTCCAGGGCTATCGGAACGCCGAGTTCTATGGCGGCCGGGAGCCCCCCGATGTCAGTGGGGGAAAATTCAACAAACTCGTATTCGGCCTGGGCGCTTTGGAGGATGCGACTGCGAGTGGCCCGATCCCGACGCTCTTCGTCTGTCCGAAGTGTTCGCACATTGATTCGAAGTGTTCCCACTTTGGAGGCGGACGGATTGTTCGAATCAATCAGGATGTCGCCAGCGATCTGATTTGTTGTACCAACGACGGTTGTGGGTTGCCCTCGTTTGATTTCGTCGATGATATAGCGAACTTCAGATTCTTCGGGTGTGACGCGGTAGAGCTGTTGTCCAGACGCCGTTGTATTTGCGCCCTGCAGCGCGGTCGTTCGAGGACTCTTTGCTGAAGGCTTGGAGGAGGAAGTCTTTGGTAGTTCGTTCACCGGGACGGTTTTACCCGGTTCTGGGCTGTCGTTTGCAGGTCGAAGTCGTGGTGCGGTGATTGGTGTGCTTGGAGTAGCCGAACCACCAGACACCCAGATCCATGAATAGGCCGCGACAACGCCAATCGCCAAGCATGTGGCCAAGAGCACAAGAACCAACCAGGTGCGACGCATGTTGTTTAAGCCATCACCGGACGTACGTATGTGCGTTTGTTAGTTGTTGGCGGTATTCGCGTACTGGAGACAGATATCACGGAGAACAGAATACAGAGTGGCCTGCGAGAGGGCTGTATTTTCGGGGCCTCCTCCACGGACATTGCTATGGGAATTAGCAAGGACCGAAACCGAAATGTCGAGTTCGGGAGAGTAATAAAGGATCGCTGTAAATCCAAGTCCAGATCCGGGATGTCCGTACATGGTCAGCGACGATCCGTCGTTAAGTTCCAACGCGAGCTTTGTTATGTGATATCCGTACAGTTGAGGTGTCCCAGCCATGGGAATCGGATCCCCAACAAATGACTCAAGAAGTTGTGCCCGTAAGGTGGGCGGAAGGGCGCGCCCGCCTTCGCTGAATAATTCGTATCCCCAGTGAGCAGCATTTCCAGCGGTGGTCACCACCCCTCCACCAATCCACGTCGTTCGATTTGTTTGGAGAGCCCAGTCATCGAGCCAACTGATTGTCATTTCGGAAAGATCGCCGAATCCCTCACCTCCCCAAAGACGACGATCGCCGTGGGGCCGTGCTGTATTCACAGGAGCTCCGTCCTGTGGGAGCAGTCCGGCCGAGATTTCTAAAGGATCGAAAAAGGTCTGTTTCAGTAGTCGATTTAACGGCTGATCGCCGTGATGTTCGGCAATCATCCCGAGGAGGAGGGTATTTGTATTGGAGTACCAATAATCACCCGGTGATTGGTAGGGGGTCCGGACAAGATGGAGTAAACCCGCAGGCTCCCAGGATTCGGAGGTCTGTACGAAGGTGTAGCTATCGTCTTTATTTTCTCCGTAGTCCGAAAGACCGCTTCTCATGCGCAATAACTGATCTACTGTGACCTCAGGGTTGATGAAGTTACTGTTGACTAAGTTGTGGGCCGGATGCCCGTCCAATACCTTCGAAATAGTGTCTGAGAGTTTGTAGGAACCAGTTTCGACTTGTTTCAAAATTAGCGGCGCTATAAGGGTTTTTGAAACGCTTCTAATCAACATTGGGGTATCCACCGTCATTGGGGTGGCGGATTTCGCGTTACCCGTCGCGTATTCCCATAGTCGACCATTCTGATATACAGCGACTGAAATGCCAGCTTTTTCTGTGGCCGCCTTGAAGCGGGTATCGACGGAAGATTGAAAGGCCTTTTTCACGTCGTCTGAAAAAGCGGCGTATTGGGTCAGAACCTTGAAAGTGGGTGCAGCGTCAGGGACCGTGATGGGTTGGCCGGATCCTGTGGGCTGAACCTTTTGCTCGGAGCTCCCTGGGCTTGCGGAATTGGTCTTGGTGGTATCCAGGGTGGTGGTCACGGTTTGGCAGGCGCCGTTATTACACTCTTCAAAACTAATGGTTAGAGCTGGCACTGGATTCGTGACGGGGAATTCAAAGTTGGTGCCCGCAGTTTCGGCCGGCTCTGAGTTTGTCCACCAGTACAGCCGTGCTCCATCGGTGTAGCCGCTCGCTGTACAGGTGACTTTTCGTGGGGCGTCAGTAAGTTGACAGCTGATTGCAAGTCCCGTCTTCTTTTGTTCCGTCGCAGTTGTCTGGGGGATAGCCTGCGGTTTGGAAGTTTGTGGAGTCGCCTGCGGTTTGGAAGTTTTAGGCGAGCCATCTGGATTGATGGCGGGGGCCATAGGGA
>CAZFVB010000070.1:0-7944 GCA_964522375.1 uncultured Chloroflexota bacterium | reverse complement strand
ACCTCCGCTTCCAGACGGTATTAAACCGCCAGGTGTTCATGGGGTACCTCCTCCGCCAGACGGTAATAATCCGCCAGGTGATCAGGGGGGACCGCCGCCGCCACAGCAGCAGCCCAAGCCGCAGCCACAACAACAAGCACCGCCTCCGCCACCACAGCAGCAGGCGCCACCTCCACCTCCACCTTCCGGCGGGGGCGGTGGCGGCGGCAGTGGACCGCCGCCCGGTGGAGGACCACCACCTCCGCCTCGCCCCTAGACAACTACTTGTAGCCGTCGTTTAGCGGGCCGGAAGGCCACGTGACCTTCCATCGTGTGTACACAACTGACCAAGCATTCCTGGTTAGCAATGTTTAGGCTGATTCATCTCAGCGGTCAGCCCTGCGTTCTGTGTCGTAACTGACACGATCTATTACTAAGAAACCCTGTGATGTTGAAAGCTTGTTACGGTGCGTCGGTATCTGGTCGCATCATCGGATCATGTAACAACCATGGCCACCAGCCGTGCGATAAAAATCGCAAGCATCATCGGCGCGATCCTCTTGGTTCCCGTCATCCTGATCCTTGCGCTCGGCCTATATGGATCCTCAATCACAGGTGACTTCCCTCTGTCTGACGACAGAGGACCCAACCTAACCATCCAACCTCCAACGGGTACTACCGGATCCGAAATCACCCTTCGTGGCCACGACTGGGTGCCACAAACCCTTCTGCGGATCGAGATGATTATCGTTGCGAATCAACCCTCCCTAGGAATCGACGGGACGATTGAAGAGGTACTGACAAAATCTCCCGCCGTCTTCGTCGAAGAATTGATCGTGTCTCGGGGAGGAACCTTCACTGTCGACACGCGGCTCCCAACCACCCTGCCACTCACCCCACAAACAACGGTGATTTTCAAAGCCTCCGCTACCTACCGTGGTGGGGAATCCGCAGGAGAATCACGCAAGGCGTTCCCGATCATTGCTGGCGCTGGAACTATAGAAGCCACGGTCCAAGACACAGACGGAAAACCCGTAAAACGAGGCGTCGTAGAACTGCTAAGCAACCGGGGCAACGTGATCGCGGCAATCCCTATTAGCACCAGTGGCACAGCACGATTTGGCAGCCTTCCAATAAACACCAACTATGACCTCCGGGCCCGAGTCCCGGGCTATACCGTAGGTCGCTCAAGCACCATGCGTCTCGTTGACACCAAGGTCTCGCGCGTCCTGGTTCAACTGTCTCGAGGTCTACCAGGACGAATCGTGGTCGGTGGAGTTCCAAGCACTGCACGCCCCGAAACGACGGAGTCATATGAGCCGCCCACGATAGCCCTTGTTGATTTGCCGTCGATGTCACCAATACCCACTGCAAGTACAGCTAACCTCCCCGCCGTATGGGCCATGGCATCGGACTCAAATAGGAGCCGTATCTTCGTCCTTGATGAGACTGCGACAGCCGTCCATGTATTCAATCCGATCACAGGTGTTGTTGATCCACCAATTCCGTTGGCCTTTCCACTTCAATTGACGGTCGTCGATGAAGTCGGCAAGCCGGTACCTTCCGCAACCATCCGTTTATTCTGGAACATCCGAGGTCAGCGCGTTTTTGTACGAGAAGCTCGCACCAGCTTGGAAGGACGCGCCCGGATCCCCGAGTTAATCAGTGGAAGCTCATACAACGTATTCGTGACTGCGCCCGGTTATTTCCAACCACTCGCAACACGTACGACTGCAACTATAGTCCCAAACAAAACGGCATCCGTGACCGTGGTGCTGCGCGCGGAAAACACGCGCGACCAACTATCGCCCCTCCCGATCACTAAGCTACCTGGTACCAGTCGAGCACCAGCGACCAGCCTCGTAGTCGCCGATATTGCAATCGAGCCGATGAACGGCCGTCTTTACGTGACAGGTTCGGACCTCACTAGAGGCCATCTGTTCGTTTTAGAACCGGAAACCGGCCATATCCTGCATGACTGGATGGTTCCAGCCGGCGTAGGCGACATCGTACCTGCCGGAGACGGGCAAACAGTGTTCATCACCAACAGGCCCTTCTCCACTGTGGCCCGAATGAACATCAAAACTGGTCAGGAAGAAAGCCGTGTCACAGTCCCTTCCTGGCCTGAATCACTAGCCCGAGACGCTTCCGGAAGTTTGTTCGTGGCAAGCCTGCGGGACGGTAGCGTAACGCGGTTAAATCCGACTACGCTTGGCGTCGAGGCCGTTCGCCGATTAGACGAAGGCATAAATCGCTTGGCCGTGGACGAAAGGAGCAACACGTTAATCACTACCAACCAGTGGACCCACACGATCACAGGTCTCGCTCTTGAGGACTTGAAAATCAGTTTCTTGCTCCCCGTAGCCGAGTCGCCACGTGCCGTGGCAGTGGATTCCGCCAGCGGCTCAATGGTTGTCGCCAGTAAGGAAATGTTGTCTGTCTATAGCCCCAAAACCCTCGAACTTGTCCATACACTGCGACTTCCGATGCCTATTCACGACGTAGTCACGATAGCTCTCCCACGACACGCGCCATGAACTGGAACTATATAGGCAACAATCGAGCAGTTCAGACCGTCAAAACAAGGTTGCGCGCTGGATCCGCCTCGAAGTCATATCTAATCACCGGTCCTCCAGGCATCGGCCGACGCACGTTTGCCATCCGCCTCGGACAAGAGATCTGGTGCGCGAACCTGCCAACACCGGTCGAAGATTCAGCGCCCTACCTTTTCCTAGAAGATTCAAACCCCATGTGGAGAACTGCCGTCAGGCGGGGGCATCCTCAAGAAGAAGAGGATCCGCCTAGCATTCCGGGAAAGTCCAAAAAGATAAAGCTTGAGTATGTCCTCACCGCCCACAGTGACCTGCATGTCCTTCGTCGGCATGACAGCAAACACACGGTAGCCATCGATGGGGTACGCGATTGGATCAGCGGTTTATGCCTCAAACCTGCGACGCAGTCCATGCGTATCGGCATTCTCGATGCGGCTGATCGAATGACTGCAGGAGCTATTGATACGTTGCTAAAAACACTCGAGGAGCCTACAGAACACACGCTCCTCATCCTGATCGCCTCTAGCGTCCATGATGTTCCTCCAACCATCACCTCCCGATGTCACGTCATCGACCTGTGCCCTGTGCCGTCCAACACTATTTCCAAGCACCTTGTAAACGCATGCGCCATCGAGCCGGACCTAGCTGCGCGCATTGCCGAAACCTCCACCGGCCGGCCAGGATGGGCAATACGTATGGCACAAGACCTTGCCGCATGGGATACCTATTGCTCAGAACGGCAGGAAGCTATGGCCTTCGAGTCCGCCTCAACGGCCGTTCGATTTGCAACGGCTGGAAACCTACTGTCCCGAAGCAAACTGGTTGTCCAACGCGCAGAAGCACATGGCTGGCTGAACGCGCTTGAGTTGGAGCAGTCACATACACTAAGAAACGCAATGCAGAGTCACACCGCCACAGCAACTCCAGAGGACCAGGCCCAGCTTCACACTGCGATCAGTCGCCTTCTTCGGACAACAGAAACACGTCGAGCGATTGCAGCCAACGTTTCGCCACAGCTAGCCCTCGAGGATCTCGCCCTCAGACCGATCTCCAAATCCGTTCTTCCAAGCAGCGAAGCTCATGACCGTCACTGACCTCTCCACAGGAATCGTCCGCGCCATCGGCGTCCGCTTTCGTCGAGCGGGTCGCCTCTACTACTACGACCCTAGAGACTCGGATTTTTCCGTCGGCGACTACGCGATCGTTGAAACACCACGAGGACTCACAGCGACACGGGTGGTCATGGCCGCCACAGAGATTGATCCTGCCGACTTGCGGGGCGACCTTGTACCCATCGAACGGCCGGCAACCGAGTCGGATATGAGGAGCATGGCTGTCTATCGCGATGAGGAAGCCAAGGCCGAGCAAGAATTTGCGAATGCGATCACGTCACACAACCTCCCGATGCAAGCTGTAAAAGCCGAATACACGTTCGACGGGGCAACGCTGACCCTTCATTTTTCGTCCAAAGAAGCGAAGCTCGATTTAGCAGACATGGTTAGTGAGCTCGCGTCAAAGTTGCGCACGCGGGTTCAGCTTCGCCAAGTCGGTCCACGTGAACGCGCGGCGATGCGCTCTGGCATGGGACGATGCGGACGAGACCTATGCTGCGCAACGTTTCTCTCAGAACTTGACACCGTCTCTCTCAGAATGGCGAAGGACCAAAATCTGCCCCTTAATCCCGACAAGATATCGGGGGTGTGCGGACGGCTGCTCTGTTGCCTCCAGTACGAACATGATGGCTATGTCCAAGACAAACTCGATGAGGAACAGGCCGGGGGTGGCGGCGGTTGTGCTACGTCCGGCAAATGTGAGAGCTGCGGCGTTCATGAGCTAAAAAACGTACTAGGGCAAGCCGTGGCACCAGGCTATGAATCCGAACCCAACACACCAAGCGATGCCCTGAACTCCGACGAGAAAGATGCCAGTGCGAGAGACCGTGATGCAGACCGAATGGAGCCATCCGAGGGCACCCAATTAAAAACGAGCCCGACAGACACCACTAAACAGACAGGGCGTGCCGGATCAAGCCGTCGGCGTCGATTCCGCCGCAGACGTCGCGGTAGCTCAGGCACGGAAACGGGAATAAATCCGAGCAACCAACCAAACTAACGTACTGGCGTCCGCTGTGAAACCACCGCACGCAAGTGAAGAAATCCTCTGGCAGCCAACCGCATCAGACGTCAAAAATGCTCAACTGACCCGGTTCTGGCGACGCGCTGAGGAACAAGAAGGGCGTCGTTTCGAGGACTACGAGAGTCTTCACGCTTGGTCCGTGAACTATCCCGAAGAGTTTTGGCAATTGTGTGCCGAATTTACTGATGTCCATTTTTCGACAGATCCATCTCGCATAAAAGTCGGTGACCATATGCTGGGAACCCAATGGTTTGATGGTGCCAAGCTAAATTTCGCCGAGCATTTACTCCATAGGGTCGACGACCACACGGCACTGATCTGTCGGACCGAAACTGGCGAAGCACGCCGTTTCACTTACGCCGACCTTCGTCGCCAAGTAGCCCAGACCGTCGTTGGATTACGTGCTCTTGGAGTAAAACCTGGAGACCGTGTGGCCGGCTACATTGTCAATGGTCCCGAAGCGGTGATTGGATTCTTGGCTTGCGCAACATTTGGAGCCATTTGGACCGCTTGCTCCCCTGACTTTGGCCACAAGGCCGCCTTAGATCGTCTTAAGCAACTCGAACCGAGCATTTTGATTGCGAGCGACCGTTACGTTTATGGGGGAAAAGATTTCGATCGAAGATCAGAGATTCGAGCAATACAACGTGCCCTGCCATCGCTCGCAGCCACTGTCGTTGTTCCATATTCCGAAGATCGGAAGCTTGATCTAGATCCCGGATGGATAGCGTGGGACGAACTATCGCCAGAACTTAGTTCGGCTGATCTTGATTTCGCTCAACTTCCATTCGACCACCCAATCTACGTGCTCTTTTCTTCCGGAACCACCGGGCCTCCCAAATGCATCGTGCACAGTGCTGGAGGTGTCCTCCTTCAACACCGTAAAGAACACACGCTGCATACGGACCTTCGACGAAGTGATGTACTCCTGTATCTAACGACCTGCGGTTGGATGATGTGGAACTGGATGATCTCGGCTTTAGCTACCGGATGCACAATCGTCCTCTATGAAGGCCACACCATGTACCCGGATCCAAATACTATTTGGCGGCTCATCACTCAATACGGGATTAGCGTGTTCGGAACAAGTGCTGCACATATTGATGCCTGTCGTCACAGTGATATAAAACCCTCAGCCGACATGGACTTAGACTGCCTCCGCGTAGTGCTTTCGACAGGCTCAGCGCTTTCACCAAGCGGGTTTCGCTGGATACGCGATTACGTCAAACGAGATGCTCGCATTTCGTCAATATCGGGCGGCACCGACCTTGTTTCTTGTTTCGTTCTAGGAAATCCGTTACTTCCAGTACGAGCGGGCCAGATTCAGTGCGTCGGTCTTGGAATGGACGTTGCCGCCTTAAACAATCACGGTGACACGGCCTTGGATACGCCAGCTGAACTCGTGTGCCGAAGCCCATTTCCATCCATGCCGTTACGTTTCTGGAACGATCCCAATGACCATGCATATCACGCTGCCTACTTCAAAAAGACCCCTGGTATGTGGACGCATGGGGATCTCATCGAGTTCAAGACCGACGGGGGGATCATAATCCACGGCCGGAGTGACACAACGCTCAACCCAAGTGGCGTTCGCATTGGCACCGCGGAAATATATCGGGCGCTAGACACAATTATTGAGGTTGTGGCCGCGCTTGCCGCTGGACTGCGACATGACAGCGGCGAGGAAATTGTGCTTTTCGTTGTGCCACGCAAAGAAGCTACGTTCGATGACCAACTCAAACTGGAAATACGAAACGCTATTCGAACTGCCGCCTCGCCTCGTCACGTGCCACGGTATATCGTGGCGGTATCCGATCTCCCAAAAACACGCAATGGGAAACTTGCTGAGATATCCGTCACACAAATCTTAAGAGGCGAGTCAGTGACCAATGTTGAGTCCCTAGCAAACCCTGAAGCTCTACATGAATTTGTCGAAGCTCGGGACCTCCTGCTCGCCGACAAGATCGAATCGTGAGCGTTAAGACTGAGGCCGTAATTCTCATGGCAAAGCGGACAGCCATTGGGTCTTTTGGAGGCGCTTTGTCAAATGTAAGCGCAGCAGAACTGGGCCGGCAGCTCGCCAGGGAACTACTCGATCTCACGAACGTTGGAGACGACGATGTGGATCAGACCATTGTTGGATGTGTGCTGCAGGCCGGGATCGGTCTCAACATCGCCCGGCAGATTAGCGTCAACACCGGCATGCCCCCCACAGTTCCGGCGTTCACCGTCAACGAGGTATGTGGCAGTGGCCTCAAGGCTCTCGAGTTAGCAGCCCACGACATTTGGCTTGGGAATAGCCGTGTCATACTCGCTGGTGGCATCGAATCAATGTCACGAGCGCCGTTCTTAGTTGCCCGAGAAGATCCGAGCGGCCCAGGTTCCGATCCACCACCGATCGACCACATCCAACAGGATGCATTAGTAGATCCGTTCTCTGGAGCACTCATGGGATCCACGGCTGAGATCATCGCAGATGAAGCGGGCGTGACTCGTACCAAGCAAGATGTTTACGCGCTGGAAAGTTATCAGCGGTATTTCAAATCACGAACAAAACTGTCGGAAGAAATTGTTCCCGTGGTAGTTCCCGGATCCAATGGAAACATGTCTTTCAAAATCGATGAATCGCCCCGCGAGACTAGTCTTGACTCACTAGCCGCGTTACAGCCGATATTCGATCGCTCAGGCACCGTTACAGCCGGAAATGCATCCAGCTATAGCGATGGAGCAGCGCTGGCAATCATCGCAGACCGGAAGTGGGCAGATGCACAAGATCTTCCTTACAAATTCGTGTTGCGTGGCTTTGAGACCGTCGGGCTTGATCCCGTGAGAATGGGTCTGGGTCCGGTCGAAGCAATCCGTAGCCTCTGGCAACAGTTTTCTCTTTCGGATAAAGACATCGACCTATACGAAATCAATGAAGCCTTTGCTGGCCAAGTACTGGCGGTCATGCAGTCATTGAATCTCCAGCATGATCGCGTGAACGTAAACGGTGGAGCGGTCGCCTTAGGACATCCCTTGGGCGCCAGTGGATGCCGTTTAATTGTCACATTGACGCACGAAATGGCACGACGCGGATCCCAACGCGGTATTGCAGCCCTGTGTATAGGTGGCGGCATGGGCATCGCTGCGCTTGTTGAAGCAACACATAACACTCACTAGCACCACACAAACGTGGCCCCCGGTTTTACCCGGGGACCACATGGACTATCCGTGATCAGACTCTACGCATCGTAGTAGAGCATAAATTCGTACGGATGCGGGCGCTGGTTGACTT
>CAZFVB010000069.1:0-7945 GCA_964522375.1 uncultured Chloroflexota bacterium | reverse complement strand
CGAACCCAGGATAAGGGTTTTGCAGACCCCTGCCTTACCACTTGGCTACGTCGCCCAACAATTCAGATCTACCGCCTTATTCAATCAAAATCATATCGGCGACGTCCGCCAAAAGCCAAGCGAGATCATCCCACCGGCCCCCGCTGCAACACGCGCCAACGATCATCGGCTGATCGATTTAAAACAAATCCAATAGCCATATCCATTCGACCTTGTCGGACGGTTTCCCCATCCGTGTTGCGCCGCTCCCGTATATCGCCCGTTTGCCTAACAAGAATCCCAGCCGACTGTCCTTCAATTCGTGCGTCGAGAACCTCTTGAGAAATCTGGCCGTCAAGATAAATCCCATCGTTTCGATATTGCTGAATCTGCGCCTCAATTTGCTGGGCGAGCTCTTCCGAAAATATCGAGCGAATGCCTGATGCATCAAGCGATCGATAAGCCTCGAATTCAAGCTGTGACGCTCGCACAGCGATACTCACGGCTCGATCGAGACTGGCAGCCTCCACATCCTGACAACCTCGAGCAGCCAGCACCCCGACGAAGACACCAAGTGCGGCCAGAATCACCAAGCCTAAACGTGCACGACGCAAGCGAATCTCTTCATATCGACTAAGCGCCTCTTCTTCAGCAAACACTCTTTCATGCTCAGTCACGTTGGACTCGACCGTTGAGTCACCACCCTGCGTATCGTCTCGAGTCTTGGAGTGAACCTCCCACATACCGGGACTGTCAATCCGGCGACTAGTATCATCGGCTTCCGGCAACTCCCCAAGATTAGACGGCAACATTTCGCCTTCGTTCGTCTCATGCGAGACCTGTCGCTCGGCAATCAAGTCAACCGGGGGTGCGACGAGCAAATTCATGAATTTTCCGTGGACAGATTGCTCCGAGCGTTTGAATTCAATGCCATGCCCAAGCGTCCATCGCCCTTCCAAAAGCAACATGAGATCTCGACCATCAAATAGAACAATGGGGTTTTTCTGATCCGCCGTTAGGACGTGGGCATCGGAAAACCCTTGAACCAGAATAAGGATGTCAACCTGCCGTGTACGGGCTGCGTCCACCAAACCACGGGGATCCTCATGATCCCACCAGAGTTCGGTCACCAATTGCGTCGACCCCAGCGCATACATACCGACAACGTGAGTGTCGACCACCTGCATCGCCTCAACGATATGGCCATCTCCGGCCTGAATTAACGCCTCCACCACATTGGCCAACTTCGACAGGCGATATGGCTCTTCCTTGAGCGCCGAAGAGAACAGTTCAGCATGCGCACGCAATGCTTGGCGGCGTTGTCGGCCACCATCATCCGGACGAGCCGTACCTCCATCAGAAGACACCATTAGATTAGACCTAACATCCCATCACGATCCGTCACGAACAACACGCTCATAATTTCGCTTCTGTCCACGCACCATAATCCCGTCTCGGTCCAGCCCCTGACCAGCGGTCTGCACATTGTCAGGATCTCGATAACCAAACCTCACAAGACGCCTCCACCGATTCGTGCGGTTCGGGGCTGATCCATGCACAGTGAAATAACTGAAAAGCACCACATCACCAGCCTCGGCAGGAACTGACACAGCGTCCTCAAGTCGATATCGATCTGTTGGTAAATGGGGACTGCTGTGTTCCCCTCGAATATGCTCCAGTGGACCGTCACGATGACTGCCGCCGAGGAATTTTAGACACCCATTCTCCTCGGTAGCCGCATCGATGTGAGCTATAGCATCAACATACGCTGGACCTTGGTGTTCGTAGAACGGATAGTCCTGATGCATTGGAAACGGTGTCCCCATATCTGGAGCCTTCGCATGCAATGTCGTGTGATGCAATTCGACATTTGGGCCGATCAAATCCGCAATGGCACCAGTTAGACGTTCGTTAACCACCGCCCGCAGATAGGCCGACGAATAATTCTGCAACTCGTGCATAGCCGACAGTCGAGCTCTTGAGCTCTCGTCAGCCGTCATGTAGGCCTCACGCCAGGGCCCACGCCAACCCGGTGTCTCCTCGGCCCATTCCACCATGAGGCGTTCAAGCTCCTGAGATTGTTGCCTAACCTCCGAAGGCGGATAAACATCTCGAAGCTTGAGGTATCCGTGTTCGTTATAAAAAGCCACTTCATCCCCGGTCAGCACGTGCATTGACAACAAACCAGACCAAATATATTGGGCTTTATTATGACTACCGCGCCGCAGAAACGCGATCAATCATGGCAGCGGAGATGCTGAGCTCATGAGAGGATTTCCAATCGAGAACCACGCTTAGCAATTCATGAACCGTGATAGGGTGGCCGCCATGACTATCGAAGCACGAGGCAACACCAACCTCGGCCGACTGTGCCTCAATGCGTTTCGCTGGATGGACACCCTGTTCGAGGCGCGAATGCAGCTGCGGGGTTGGCAGCGGATTCCCTGTTCGAGCTCGCTCGTTTTGCCACACCTTCACAAAAAAGGTGTTCGTCCCGCTGACATCGCGAAATCCGCCGGCGTCACACGACAGGCCGTGCATCATGTCCTGAAAGATTTGCTCGAATTGGGGCTTGTAGAAATGCGAACGGATCCCACCGATCGTAGATCGAAGCTCGTGGCCATCTCACCGCGAGGGGTTGAGTTTGACGCTGCCGTACGTGACGTATCGAAAGAAATCGAACAGGAATTGGCCCAAAGAATTGGAGACCGAGCTGTCAGCGCGCTACGCACGAGCCTAGAAGCAGAGTGGGGCGACCCATACGAGAAACTACGTACGACAGAAAACAAATTCTGAAACCGATGGCATCTTGTCAAAAACCAGTCGCGTTGATTCCACGCATCTTGAAAGCACCGCTCTTTTTCTTTCCATCCTCGGTCTCAAACGCACTGGACCCACCTTGACCTCTACCCACCGAGTCATCTTGTTGACCACAACCGATGAGACTCATACCGATCACGATAAAGACCAAAATGCCCGCCCGTACCTTCATGGTCCGAGAACCATGCTCCACTAATTTGGACACAACCAATTCCTCCTGCAAAACCCTAGAAAAGTATAGAAAACGCTGTATCGCCAAAAGGCGTAGAATCCGTCCAGTCGATAAATCCGCCGAGGGATGATCGTGGACGCCACCTGCCTGCAACACTGCTTAACCCAGGAAGAATCATCCACGTTTGAGCGCGACGGTTATTTAGTCGTTGAGAATGCGCTCGACCCCGATCATACGTCGAAACTTCAAGAAACCATTGCTCGGCTGCAAGCAGACGGTCGTCTGAGTGGAGCCGGCGTTAATCTTGGCGTGGCGGGGCGAGTGCACCACCCCGATTTCCTCTCGCTCGACCAAGCCTTTGTTGACCTGCTAGACCATCCCACCACGTTCCCAAAGGTATGGGGCATTCTTGGTTGGAACATCTACTCCTACCATTCCCATCTCGGTGTCACCGAACCCATCGAGGGAACCTATGACCCCGAAGGACCCACCTACGGATTTCATCAGGACTCGTTTCCTTCGTGGCGTGATATGCCCGAACTCGAGGTCCCGGCTCGGTTGTCGCTCAAGATCGGCTTCATGTTGTCAGACACGTCCGAACCCGGCAGAGGGAATTTCTGTGCTGTTCCTGGAAGCCACCGGCATTCTCGCCTCGAACTCCCGACTGATCGGTTAGGTCAGCCAGAAGGAGCTGTTCCCATCTGTGCACCCGCCGGAGCCGCCGTCTATTTTGATCGGCGACTCTTTCACGCCGCCAGTCCGAACTACTGGGTCGAACCTCGAACCTTTCTCGCGTACGGGTATGGTTATCGATGGCTTCGCACCAAGGACGAAATGACCATCCCGCCTGACGTCATTGAGCGATCAGATCCAATTCGCCGTCAATTGCTCGGAACAACGACATCTGAGAACAATCGATTCGGTCCAACTGGTGTGGCTGATGCGCCGCTGTGCGAATGGCTCGACAACCACCAGGCCGAGGCGCCTATCGGCTGCGACGTCGGACCATCTAAAGTAGGTTGGCCGGAATCGTCGAAAGAAATGGTGGATCCCAATTAGACACACTACCCATCCTGTGAGACCGGATATGGCGGTATGACGTCCGCGCGTCAACAAGTCCTTGTTTTACATCTCAACGATGGAGATCTTGGATCCACGACAGTAGCGTGGGCCTTTTACGATGGCACGCTCAGTGCCGACGACGTACAGATGCAAGCCGGCAGCGAAAACGAACCGCCCTATTCGTCTGTGCTAGATGCTATGCGAGACGGTTGGCGCGTGTTTCAGGCCAGCCCGTTACCGGAGCGAAGTGCCGCTGCTGGAACAGGACAACTAGCCAACGAGTACTGGCTGGAACGCATTCAAGACAACGACTCGCACGAAGGAGGCTGATCAGATGGCGATCGCAGAACCTACCGTTGCTCCACACGTCAACTTGCTCAATGTCGAGCAGATGGCTCAATTCGTGTTCGATGGATTCCTTGAATTCTCTGATCTCGTGCCTGACGATCTCAATGAGATGGTTCATGCGGACCTGCTCAAAACAGTTGGGGCTGATGGACTCGAACCAGCGTATCGCTGGCATATCACGGATAACCCACATGGGTTCTATGAAGAATCTTCCGCCGTTCGCGAAGTGCATGCGCTACCGAGCGTTCAAGGTGTCCTGCAAAGTCTGCTAGGTCCCGGCCACGTGGGTAGCCACTCTGCTGTCCACGCAACATGGCCTAATCAGGTGGAAGCCCAAAAGTGGCACGTAGACGGTGGAGGTCGACGGCAGGTGCGGCTGCCAAAAGTTCCCCCGTACTCGTTTGACATTCTCACCGCATACTTTCCGCACGACACCCCCTATGAAATGGGGCCAACCCTTGTGTTACCTGGCTCACATATGCGATCGGTGCTCGGTAATGACATCAGCCGATACAAGAACATCGTCGGGCAAAAGCGTCTGTCTGGCCCCGGCGGACGACTCGTCTTCATGCATGAAGCGCTCTGGCACTGCGCCCAGACCAACCAAACGGACCAATGGCGCTTCATGTTCAAGATCCGATACAACCCACGAGTCCCTCAGCGGGGACTATTCGATACGGACGGATGGGATAACGATGCAATGCGGAGGTTTTTCCGCACGAACAAGGGCGCACACTCGCTTACCGGGGAATCACCGGCCGTCGTGACTGAGCGCGCCAACTGGTGGCGCTACCTGTGCAACGCGGATGAACTCGATGATCCAAGCGGCACTGGTGGGCATGGAGATCACGCCTAGTCAACCAGAAACCCACTGCGTCCATATCTAGCGATCTTCGGCGACGACCTGCACCGAGAGTGTGTGATACCCCGTAGCACCGTCGGGATCCGGTCGACGTTTCTCCGACGTTTGAGGAACACCGGTCGCGTCCGTGGCCCGAACACGGAGAACATGAGAACCAGGGGTCGTATTCCACGGTAGTGTCCACTGCCGCCACGTATTCTTCGATATTGCCTCACCAAGCAAGGCTTCCTGCCAATCGCCATCATCGATTTGGACTTCCACCTTGGTGACACCACGATGCGGGGCCCACGCCACCCCAGCAACTACCTGACGCCCCTCTAGTAAAACCCGACCACGTCGAGGCACATCGATTCGAGCCTGAGTTTTGATGGGCGCCTCTTTAGCCCAACCCCGGGGAATCCAGTACCCGTCAAAATCCTCCAGACGGTTGAGGACGATGGAATCCAACCATTTGGTCGCTGACACATAACCGTACAGTCCGGCAACAACCAGTCGTGCCGGAAACCCGTGATCTAATGGCAGTGGTTCGTTATTCATGCCCACAGCAACGAGCGCCTCACGCCCGTCATAAGCAGCCGAAGTAGGGAATCCGGCTGTAAATCCATCAACGGACAAACCCACAACTTGAGACGCGTCAGGCCGTACTCCGGCACGATCCAAACGGTCCCGAAGCGGGACGCCCTGCCACGTGGCATTACCCACAAGCGGTCCGCCAACCTCATTAGACACGCAGCACAGAGTCACATGGCGTTGCACCGTCGACATCGCGAGGAGTTCGTCGTAAGAAAGCTCAAACGGCTTCGAGACCAGTCCTTCGACCTTGAGCGTATATGTCGACAGGTCAACTTTTGGCACCACAAGCGCAGTGTCAATCCGGTAAAAATCGTCGTTTGGAGTCACGATTGGCGCAAGCCCTTCCACGTCGATCGATGCCCCGGGCAAAATCGGAACCGCTGGCCGTGACGGCCGTGGTAAAACCACCATGGCTCGTGTGGCCACAACGCTTTGCGCGCGTTGCACCAAAATGCGTCCGCCAACGGCGGCAGCGCCAACCACGACAGCGAGTGCGCCAGCCACACGCAGAAATGATCGACGTCCTCGCCGCTCAAGCCGAGCATCCCGCTCTAGCCTCGGAAATGAATCTGGAGCCAGCGAGAGTAGATACGCCAACACCGAAATCCCGGAAATCGCGGCCACGGCTGCACCCAGAACAGCAAACATTGGAGGGACCAGTGGGTAAGCAACACCCGCAGCCGCCCCCAAGATGGCAAAGAGCCCAAAGCCAAGCTGCCCCATCCAAAATCGATAGGACGAAGCCGCACCGAGTCCGACTCCAAACCCAATCCCCACAACCAGGATCATGACCGCAAGCGCCAACTTATCGTTCGTGCCAAAGACGGCAATAGCCAAGTCCTTCGCAACCTTTGGGGAAAAATCGATGATCTTGGCAGCTACGGCGACGAGCAGCGATGGACCACCATACGCGAGCCCACTGAACAACTCATTGGCCGCAAATGCCGCAGCCGCAGCCAGCGCCCCCGCAACCGAAGGCGCGTGACTGACACCAAGAGTCTGACGCCACCCACTCCGAGCGTCATACATCAATAGACCTCGACTCTTTCAAAATCATGAGCTTTCACCAGGACTCACACCACAGCATCAGGTTCATCCCACGAGCCGACGTGTCGCCCAACGGGCCCGACGAAATGGAACCGAAACCGCGTCGAGTTCGTGGAGTTGGTCTGAATCAAGTTGGATTGCCGCCGCGTCCACATTTGATTTGGCATGCGCCGCATTTCGAACCCCCACAATTGGCAACACGGCCGGATCTCGACACATCCAAGCAATAGCCACCTGGGCCTGACTCGCGCCAATTTCAGCTCCGATACGGAGTAACGATTGATTCACCGCGCTCGCGCGGTCCGGTGTCGGTCGACCGAGCAGGGCGCTCATAACCCCTGTTCGTACGCCCTGAACACCCAATCGAAACTTTCCAGCCAAGAGGCCCTGCGCAAGCGGGCTATAACCGATAAGGGTCATTTCAAGTTCGCGGCACGCGTCCAGCACCCCATTTACCTCTGGTGCCCGACGTAAAAGGCTATACGACACCTGATTCGAAACCAAAGGCACACCAGCGTCAGCGAGAATTGCATACGCACGACGGGTTTGGACCGCAGTGAAATTACTGACCCCCACGTAACGGATCCGACCGTCGTGCACAGCAGCTGCTAAGCGGCGAAGCAATCGACGATGAGGAATCATGCTGAACGGCCAATGCACCTGATACAAATCAATACAATCCACGCCCAACCGTTCAAGACTCCTGTCGATCGCCATATCAAGAGCCTGGAGCCGCCACCGCTTCGGATTCGGAAAATATTTACTCGCTATGACCGCCGGTCGTGCATCACCCGATCGAAGCCCACCAATGACAGACTCTGCAGCACCGTAAATCTCGGCGGTATCCAGAAAATCCAACCCGTGATCCAGTGCAACGTCATAGGCCGACGGAATATCCGTTTGGTCCGGGCCTTTTGGTGAAGCCCAAATAGCCCCACCACCCCACTGCCAGGTGCCAACACCGACAACGCCCACTTCTAGATCGGACGACCCGATCTTGCGTCTTTGAACCCGAGAGTTGTGCATACGCTGACCTAACTCAGCAGACCGAGATACAAAAGGCGACCCCGAGAGGACTCGAC
>CAZFVB010000068.1:0-8072 GCA_964522375.1 uncultured Chloroflexota bacterium | reverse complement strand
TCGTCCGGAAAGTAATGCGCACACCGGTCGGCATACAAAGACGTTGCCAGGTGTCGCTGGGAAGCCTATGGCGCAACGCCGATGGCACGCGCCGTACAAGCGCTCGACGGTCACCAACCAGCCCGCGATACTCAAGTTCAGGCGCGAGCGCATCTAGCCAACGCATAATGACAGCATGGTACGGCCCTTCCGTGGGCATCTCCTAGGCCGAACCGAAACAATTCGCCACAATGATGGCGCACGGTTCGAGAATTGACTGACCTGATGCTCAACAAAGCTGCGGCCAAACTGCTCGAGGGATTTGCTGACGCCCTTGAGATCCGCGGAGCTAATGCCTTCCGCGTGCGCGCGTTTCGTAACGCAGCCCGACAGGTTGACGCGCTTACCTCAGATCTTTCTGCCCTTGTGAACTCCGGCGAGATTAAAAACATCAAAGGCATCGGGAAAGGCATTGCTGGAGTACTGCAAGAGTTTGTAGCCAACCAACGTGTCGCGGAATACGACACGATGCGCGCGGAGATCCCAGCGGGCGTGTTCGAAATGTTGCAGGTGCCTGACCTTGGGCCCAAGACCGTCGCCACGCTGTACAACGAACACGGCATCTCCAGTCTTGATGCACTAGAAACTGCTGGACGATCCGGACAACTGGCGGATATCAAGGCTGTCGGCCCCAAGCGTCAAGAAAAGCTTCTTCGAGAATTAGGCCGCTTTCGTGAACGAACAGCACGCCACCTTATTGGTGAAGCCCTGCCTCTGGCCGAACTACTAGTGGCACACCTGAGAGCCGAACCCCAGGTTATGGAGGTTCAATACGCTGGAAGCCTACGTCGTGGCCAAGAAACCATAGGCGACCTCGACATCCTGGCCTCATCTGTCAACCCGGACACAGTAATGGAGCACTTCATCACCGCCGATGTCGTCGACGATGTCATCGGATTCGGCAGCACCAAGACCACAGTGCTTGTCAACAATGGCATCCAGGTGGATCTACTTGTAGTTGAACCGCCCGAATACGGTGCGGCTCTCATGTACTTCACCGGCTCAAAAGACCACAACATCGAAATCCGATCCCGGGCGCAGGCCCGCGGTCTTTCACTGAATGAACATGGCATCCTCGATGAACAGACCGGAACTCGCCATCCAGCGGCCACCGAGCAAGAAATCTATGCCGCCATCGGTCTCCCATGGATCGAGCCCACGCTACGTGAAAACCGAGGGGAAATCGAAGCTGCTGAGGCCCACACGATTCCACAGTTGATCATCCGTGATGACATCAAAGGCGAGCTTCATGGACATTCACTCTGGAGCGACGGTGCAGCACCGATTGCAGACATGCTGGAAGCCGCGAAATCCCAGAATCTTGAATACTTTTCGATCACCGACCATTCCGGAAGCCTTGGCGTGGCCAATGGCCTGGACCCCGTACGCCTTGCCGACCAAACGAAGGAAATATCAGCCAAAAAAACAACCAGCGGTTCCATAACGCTTCTGCACGGTAGCGAGGTAGAAATCCTCACAGACGGGCAACTGGACTTTAGCGATGAGATTCTGGCTTCGCTCGATGTCGTGGTGGCGTCCGTCCACAGCAGTTTCAATCAGTCGGTGGAACACATGACGACTCGGATGATCACGGCGATTGAACATCCACACGTTGACATCATCGGTCACCCAACCGGACGGATACTTGGTCGTCGCGACGGTTACGAATTCGATGTCGAGGCTGTTATGAACGCAGCAGCCGCGACCGGCACCGCCCTTGAGATCAACGCATCCCCGGAGCGGCTGGACTTAAATGACGTCATGGCTCGTCGTGCTGCAGAACTCGGCGTACCGATTTCCATCAACAGTGATGCCCACCACCCTGACAGTCTTGGGTTTATGCACTACGGGATCTTGACGGCTCAACGAGCGTGGTTACGGCCTGCCGACGTACTCAACACATTGCCAGTGGCAGAACTTCTCGCCTGGCTTCGCCAACCAAAGCCGCGACGCTGGATTCCACACTAAGTAAGGAGGCGACAGGCTTATGGACCTAGGACTTTCAGGAAAAACCGCGTTGGTCACCGGCGGCAGCCGAGGGATTGGCCGGTCATGCGCTCTAGCCTTAGCCCGGGAAGGGTGCAACATAGCCATCACGGCTCGTGGAGCCCAAGACCTGCAACACACTGTTGAGGAAATCACAGCAACCGGTGTTCAGGCTATTGGCATCGCGTTAGATATGGCACATCAAGAATCAGCTGAAAGCGCCGTCAGTCAAACAATACGAGCCATGAGCCAACTGGACATTCTCGTCAACAATGTCGGTGGGGCGCTCGGTGCTCGCACCTTCGCTGACGCCGAAGATGACGACTGGCATGCCACGCTGAACGTCAATCTATGGCCGGCCATTCGAGCGAGCCGGGCCGTTCTTCCGCACATGCGAACACAAGGCAGTGGCCGAATCATCCACATAACCTCGATTTTTGGGCGTGAGTCCGGCGGTCCGGCAACCTATAACGCCGCGAAGTCTGCAATGAATAGCCTTGCAACAGCCATGGCTCGTGAATTGGCACCGGATGGCATAACCGTAAATGCGGTCGCTCCGGGATCGATCATCTTTCCCGGTGGCGGATGGGAAAAACGCCAGCAGGATGATCCTGAAGGAATGGCCCAATTCCTCAAACAAGACTTCCCGCTCGGTCGTTTCGGAAGACCCGAGGAAGTTGCAGCCGTCGTGGCGTTCCTCGCCTCAGATGCAGCAAGCCTGGTGACCGGAACCTGCGTGAACGTAGATGGTGGCCAGTCACGGTCTAACGTCTGACCTCGCTCCGACGCCTATACTTCACTCGCTGATTTGCCAGTAACCATATCTATGACGCCATTCCAAGAACGCTTGCACGGGGTAATCCCGGCACTCCTTACGCCACTCACTTCCGAACTGTCGGCAGATACTGACGCTCTACGCCGACTTGTACGCCGGGTCGTCGACGCAGGATGTCACGGCTTTGTACTCATGGGCACCACCGGCGAATTTGCATCAATTGATGATGCCGATCGAGCCGGTGTTATTCGTGTCGCCGTGGCTGAAGCCTCCGGTAAGGTTCCCGTCATCGTGGGCTGCGGGCAACCCAACGTGCAGCGCGTGCATAACCAGACAAAAGAGGCCGCTGACCATGGGGCGGATGGACTGCTGGTCAACCCACCGTTTTACTTCCCGCTTAGCAACGACGAAATTGTTCGATATTTCGAAGGTGTGGTTAAGGCATCGCCTATCCCCGTGCTGCTCTACAACATTCCGGGTATGACGAAAGTCGCGGTAGATGCACCCACCCTGGTACGACTCCGCGACGTCGGTGTTCAGGGGACCAAAGATAGTTCGGGTGATCCCAAGAACCTGTTGGAGTATCTTCAGGCAACCCGTAACGATGACTTTCGGGTCATCGTGGGTGGAGACGGCCAGCTGGTGCACGCCCTTATGTCCGGTGCGGACGGAACCACGGGTCCTGCACCTAATGTGGCCCCACAGCTTGTCCTCGCCATCTTCAACGCATGGCAAGACGGTGATCTGGCCGCCGCAACCGCCGCACAAAATCGACAGAACGAGTTTCTTCACGCGATGGCCAGTGCGTCACCCGACTTTCTGGCAGTGGCCAAAGGCGTACTAAATCGACTCGGCATTATGGACCCTTATATGGCTCTGCCTAAAACTACGCTCGACGCCCAGGCTATTGATCAGACCTTCGAAGCTATTAAGCCATTTCTACCGGTCAAATGAGAACTCGACCTTGGTGAATAGTGCAGGGAGTTGGCATATAACTCGACAGACAATAGGCCATAGCGTCACCATAGGGTCTCGACGACTAATGCACCGCATGGAGGCTTGCTGCTGTGGACCGTTCTCCTGAGGCATACATGCACGTGGGAATCGTGCATTTCATGCTGTTCCCCGACCTCCAAACAGGCGAGGGTCCGGCTGTACAAACAGCTGAAGCACTCGCTGCTGACGGGTTTTTTCACGCGCTCGAAATCACGCGGATTAACGATGCCAGCCAACGACACGCGATGCGGAGACTCGCGGAGTCAGCGCACCTCACGCTTGGATATGGGGCCCATCCCCAGATTCTGAGCGGCGGCCTCGATCTCAGCTCAGCTGATCCTGAACTTCGATCGCAATCCGTAACGGTCGTTAAATCCGCGATCGACGAGGCGGCTGAACTCGGCATATCAATGCTGACACTGCTGGATGGACCTGGCTCGGCCCCAACTGAGCCTGAAACCGACCCGGCCATCACACGTATCACCGATTCGCTAACCGAGCTTTGTGATTACGCCTCCACCCACGACATGTGGATTGCGCTCGAGCAATTCGACCGGGCTATAGAAAAGAACTCGCTCCTTGGTCCGATTAATCTGTGTGTCAAGGTCAGTGAAATGGTCCGCGCCTCAACTCCAAATTTCGGTTTGTGCTTGGATCTCAGTCATCTGCCACTCCTGGGCGAAGATCCCCCGACATCGTTGCGAGCGGCCGGTGACCACCTCATTCAAGCGCACATTGGCAATTGCATAATGGGGAACCAAGAACATCCGCAATACGGAGACCAGCATCCGGTATTTGGTGACGCTGCCGGAGAAAACGACGTTCCCGAACTAGCTGCGTACCTAAAGACGTTGCTAGAAATCGGCTACTTCGAAAAAGACCTTCCCACGCCCATGCCACTCGTCTCGTTTGAAATGAAACCAGCATCAGATCAATCAACAGCCCAGATCATTGGTAATTGCAAACGGACATTCAATCTCGCCTGGGCACAGGTTTAGCGGCCAGCGAACTAGTAAGGGAGCATATCGACATGAAAATTGGTTATATCGGGCTCGGCAAGATGGGGCTACCCATGGCAACCAACATGCGTGCGGCAGGCCATGACCTCATCGTGCACAACCGTAGTCAGCCAAAGGTGGATGCCTTCGTGGCCGATGGCGGTGTGGCTGCAAATTCTCCCGCCGAGGTCTCCGCCCTGGCTGACGTGATATGCGTCAATGTGCCTACCCCGGAAATCTCACTCGAAATTTTGTTGGGAACGAATGGCGCGATTGAAAATGTACGAGACGGACAACTCTGGATCGACTTCGGAACAAACGGGCCGGATACAGCGAGAACCTGTGCAGACGCAGGCAGTTCCAAAGGTGTCGGATACCTGGACGCACCGGTTAGTGGAGGCCCTGGCGGTGCCGAGGCCGGAACCCTTGCCGTGTTCGTTGGCGGTTCCGAAGCTTCCTTCGCGCAAGGCAAGGAACTTCTCGACATTATTGGTGGAAAAATCGAACATTTTGGACCAGCTGGGACCGGCTGTATCGCCAAGCTAACGAACCAAATGATCATTGCTAGCATCCGTGCAGCAAATGCAGAAGCGTTTGTACTGGCGGTCAAGAACGGGTTGAACCCGCAGCAGTTGTACGAAACCCTCATGGGGGCATTTGCGGCCAACCGATGTATGGAGGTCGACCTCCCAAACCTAGTGCTTCCTCGCGACTACAGCGCGCGTTTCGCGGTCGATCTATTGCTCAAGGACCTTGGGCTCGCGCTTGAGGTAGGCCGGCAAAGCGGAGTGCCATTAATCGCAACGGCCCAAGCCGACCAGTTGTACCAGGAAATTCGGTCCAAAGGATGGGGCGACCTTGACGCAGCAGCCACATTTAAACGACTTGAGGAAATCGTCGGGGTAGAGGTGGCGGTGCCGTCCAGCGAATAGCTGGAACGAAGCGCTCACCCAGCGGCATCAGCATTGCCCATGAACTGGTTTAATCGGGAAATCCGCTTTTTGATCGCTCGGTTGGTAACAAACTTCTTCGCGGTGCTGGCGGTCACACTACTCCTCGAAGAAGGCATTGTGTTCCCTGAGCGCGGGACCGATGCCTTCTGGGTCGCGTCTCTGTCACTCGCCGCCGTACTGGCAATTCTTAACTCATATGTTCGACCCGTTGTGGAATTCGTACTTAAACCGATCGGATGTCTGCTACACCTCCTCACATTCGGACTGTCCCATTTCCTGATTAGCGCGGTCGTCTTCTGGATTGCAACGCTTGTCGTCGATGATTTCGTTATCACAGGTGTAGGGCCAGCCCTTGTAGGCACAGTGATCGTAGCTATCATCGGTGCGTTCGGCTCCTTCGTGTTTGGTGGCCGTTCAAGCCGGACTTGAATCCTTGAATGCCAGTAGGGAAGGACAACCCCACGACAACCGAGACTAGAAGCCCTCTGGTCGAAACCGCGATTGAGACCCTGACAACAGTTGGTCGCCCAATGCCGATCGAGCAACTCGCTCGAACCGTGATGCACGTTGGAGTAGACGCAGCCCACGTTGCCGCTCGGGCCCTAAGACCGCTCCTCGACCAAGATGCGCGCTTAACGCGAGTCGAAGCGGGTCATTGGGCTCTCGCCTCGTGGACTCATGGAACAGTCTTTGCCAATGACGCTGACTTTGTCGTGTTCGACGTGGAAACTAACGGCGGACGAGGCGGTCGACATCGAGTCATTGAGATCGGCGCCTTGCGACTAACCGGGGGACAGATAATCGATCGTTACTCTTCGTTGGTACGACTGCCTGGACGCGTATCCAAGTTTGTAACCCGCTATACGGGAATCACGAATGAAATGTTGACTGACGCGCCGCCTATAGAAACTGTGCTTGAAGACTTCCGAGCCTTCCAGGCCAGCAGCACCCTGGTTGCTCACAATCTCCCAGCAGATCTGGCCTATCTCAACAATGAAGCCCTTTGGGCTGATCTACCGCTCTTCCCGGGTGATGGCATCGACACCATGGAACTCAGCGCCACATTAATGCCAAAGCGTGAAGGCAACAGCCTGGCAGCCGTTCTTGCGGCCGCCGGAATTCAAGACACCCCGTCTCACCGAGCCCTGGAAGATGCCCGAGTTACCACGGAACTTTTTCTGTTCCTGCTACAACACCTACCGGGCAAGAACGCCACGGTGGCCACTCTTCGCACAACCGCGGCTAAAGGCGGCCCTGAAGGCCGTCTTCCTCGCCGTGCACGTGAGCTCGCACGATGGGCTTCAAGAAACCTACCCCCTGCTCCGGGCGTATACACGTTTCGAGATTCTGACGCACACACGCTCTATGTTGGAAAAACTGTCTCCTTACAGAGGCGAGTGAGAAGCCATTTCACAGACGCCGCAGGATTCATACGACGTCGGGATGGAATGCTGGACCGAATCAATAGCATCGACTGGGAGCCAACCGGATCTGAGCTTCGAGCACTTATCCGTGAAGCAGAGTTAATTGAGACTCTAGATCCTGAATACAACATTCAGCGCCAGCGCCGACCTGGTCGACGATTTATACGCCTCGGCCCTCCAAGCGCCGCGCTGATCAACACCTCCTCAGAAGTTCGAGAGGATACGGCGACCTACGTCGGGCCGTTTCCAACTACTCGAGATGCGCTGCTTGCCACTAACACTGCCCGTCGTATATTCGGACTGCCTTCCAGAAAATCCCCCGATCAAGCCGTTGCTGCCTGGCGCCGTAACGGTGCTGCCGCCTTTTTAGGCAAAGGCCGTAAGGCAGCCCAAACTGTGGTTTCCCAAGCGCAGGACCATGCCGATGAACGAAGGGAAGTTCTTCGTCGAATCCGACGTGTGCGAATAGTGAGGACCCCCATCCGAGGCGGACCAGGTGCCAACCCTGCATTGGTCGTAACTGGTGGATCTGTTCCAGGGGCGGTCGAACTCGCGCGTATCGACAACGGGCTTATTACCGCCATCGCCTCACTAACCCACCCCAAGAAACGTGACCTACATCAAACGTTACAAAACCTTCAAAAAGCCACCGTACGCCCAAGTGCAACGACAACAAACGAACATCACATCGTGCTGAGCTGGCTACATGCCCATATGGACACCCCGGTAATCCTATCCTGGGACAACACGCTCTCCAGAGACTTCGTTGATCTCGCCTGGCAACGGGTCACCGTTGCAGCCACCGCAAGCTAAGCAGGCGAACGGCACGGAGGCGACGCTGGGAATCGAACCCAGGATAAGGGTTTTGCAGACCCCTGCCTTACCACTTGGCTACGTCGCC
>CAZFVB010000067.1:0-8340 GCA_964522375.1 uncultured Chloroflexota bacterium | reverse complement strand
GCTTCACGATATCGTCATCGACCACCAAGTTGTCGACATTAATCGTTTCAACATCTGGAGAGATATTTGTCTTTTTAATCTCCCGGATGTTTGTGTACAGCTCCTGGACCGCTGCAGACATACGTCGGCCAACAAACCTTTCCTCGTACCACGAAACATTCGCCTTCAAGGTATCGCCGAGGTCGAGCGCTCGATATTCGTCCTGACGATCTGCACGTCGTGCATTGCCATGTGAGATCCAAAGCCACAAATCTACAGATAGTCCTACCCGGTCATATATGAGCAACGTAGCCCCGCGCGGGAAATCTGGTTGAATCACTTTAATATCTTCGACAAAAGGCGGTTTAGATCTTTCACTGACTGAATCGCGTCCGATGATTCCCGCCGTGACCACGATATTGGCTATCAAAAGACCCAGTGCCACCAACGCAACGACCGATACCATCATCACCTGTGATAAATATCGCCGATTAAACAGAAATACCCCCATCTGTCGGGCGCTTACCACACCGATACGAGTAATCGACGCGTCCATAACGATCGAAGCGACAAGCAACACAACGGGAGCTGTCAACAAGTAATAGGGGTTGTGTGTTTCAGCCAAGGGCGTACCCCAGCTGAGTAGGAACGCACTCAGGATATACGGAGGCTCACTGGGCGTTGCTCCTGCAAACGCGTAGAGGTATGAGGAAGCAAGCACAGCCCACACACCCAGACAGTAGACAAGCGCAAATACCCCTAACCAGACTTGCCCCTGTAAGTGTCGATCACGCCTCGCAAGAATCACTGCCAAACCGCCAAAACAAATCACCACGAACCCAGAAGCACTCATAATCGCAACATGCGTTTCGACAGGAGCACCGAGCAGGCCTTGCATCACTGAACCAACGAGGTGAAGCATCGACGATGGCAGCACCGTCC
The DNA here is from genome assembly GCA_964522375.1 of uncultured Chloroflexota bacterium. GTDB lineage: Bacteria > Chloroflexota > UBA11872 > UBA11872 > UBA11872 > UBA11872. The sequence continues at coordinate 7,419 of CAZFVB010000067.1, read as the reverse complement.
AAAATCCGCCCAGCCAAGCTCCGAGTACCGTTAGCGCTCCTTTGCCATAGTCAGTACCCATCACAGCACCACCTTCACCCGCTGCTCGAAATGTCCAAGTTGTGGCAGCGTTTACAGCAAATCCCAGAACCGCCAGACATCCGATAAGGACAGCAGCCCTAAAACGCGGCCTAATATGAACGGAAGGTCTGACACCTAACCGCTGCACAAACACTCTTGAGATCTCCACCAGCATCGGAATCAGAGGAATAAGGATCCCGCTTGGATAACTCAACATCCCAAGCGCAAACCCTAGAAACGCAAACACGAAATGCCGTCGACGGCCTCTCTGAACAAATCTCTCATATGCAATTAGCCCACCCAACGCAAAGAACATAACCGCGTTATGAGTAGTACCGGGCTCGACTGAAAACCATCGAAACGCGAGCGCAGACGACGCCAGGAGCATCAACCCCGCCCAGAGCGCAACTAAATGGCGTATTCCCAGCGCTCGTGCATAGAAAAAAAGAAAAACGGAAGAACCGTAGCTATATATAAAAGCAACAACATGGAACGGAACCGCCGACGTCCCAAACAAATCAGTAAAAATCGTTTGATACAGCGGTCGAGGCGTATAAATCGCATGGCGAAAGAGGTGGAGGTTTTGAACATATCCGAGAACCGGATTAAACGATGGATCCTGAGGCGTGCTCGCAATTCGGCCAGATTGAACATTGAGAAGCTCACCACCACCAATAGCGTGCGTCCAACCCGGACCCGCGAGAAACATAGCCAGGACGAATAGCCCACCCGTTGACCATATATCCGGCGACACAAGCCATCGAAAAACGTGGGTTTTTAAATTCAATCGCGGCACTGTTCGATTCGCAGCAGCGTATCAATCGTCATGGGTGGATTAACCGAATCGACGGACCGGGATCAGCCGATGATAGGATAAGTTCGTCGTCCATCGGACTATCTTGTCGATGGTCACGCCAACCTTTCGGTGCTCTTTTGGCATGGACGGCACACCATGGCGCTTAACGCTCTGTCGCTTGGAAAATCAAATGTGCGGGATTTGTGGAGCAACCGGTCCTTCGGCCAACACCCGTGTTGCACGGATGGTGAAACTTCTTAGTCATCGAGGACCGGATTCAACTGGGACCTGGAGCAACGAGCACATCTCCATCGGTCACACAAGACTTTCCATCATCGATCTGACGACCGGCGAACAACCCATGCCGTATGCGAATGGCGCACTGCGCATATCGTTCAACGGCGAGATCTACAACTACCAAAGTCTTCGTCAACAACTCCAGGGGCGTGGCCATACGTTCGCAACAACCTCGGATACGGAGGTGATTGCAGCTGCGTTTTCCGAATGGGGAGTTCGCTGCGTCGACAAACTAATTGGCATGTTTGCCTTTGCCATATGGGACGAACGAAACAAGAAACTATTTCTGGCTCGTGATCGACTTGGGATCAAACCACTTTACTACCAAGAACATGGTGGAACCTTTGCGTTTGCTTCCGAAACAAAAGCGTTACTCACAACATCGACCGCCGGATTCACTGTTGATCCGATTTCAGTTCACCAAGTCGCCAGCTATCGCTACGTACGCGGTGAATCCACCATGATCAAAGGGATTAAGCGGTTGCCGCCGGCCCACTTTGCCGTGTGGGACACGAGTGGTCTGAAAATATCGCGTTACTGGTCAGTACCCCAGTCTTCGGAAAGCTTGGGGAACAACCGGCAAGATCTCGCCCCATTGATGCAAAAAGTCGTCGAGGATCATCTTGTTTCCGATGTCCCGGTCGGAGCCTTTGTCAGCGGCGGCCTTGACTCAACAGCCTTGGCTGCCTGGGCTATGGAAACAAGAACTAGTGCCATGGATGCCTTTTGCATGGAGTTTGAAAGCATCCACAACGAAAGTGATCACGCAGAAAAAGCCAGCCGGGCCCTAGGTATGACCTTTAACCCCGTACGAATGGAAGCCTCTGATTTCGGCAAGCTACGAGAAATCGCCTGGCACCTTGACGAACCCATCGGCGACTCGATTGCTATTGCCACATTTTCGCTCGCTGAGCGAGCCGCCCGTCAGACCAAAGTTGTCCTGTCAGGCGAAGGTGCAGATGAGATTTTTGCCGGATATATTCATCTACGAGCAATCCGGATGGGAGACATGCTTCATGGACCTCTTGGAGCCGCCATCGTCGCCATTGGACGATCCATAGCCGGAATTACTCCCAACCGACTGCTCCAAGCCGCCTTTCCATATCCTGGCACGCTCGGAACAGACGGCAGCCAACTTGTTCGTCGTTTACTGACTGGTCTCCGCAACCCAACAACCACCTACCGGGCACTTACACAGTTGTTCAGCCCCGAGCAACGTCGGACGCTTTATTGCCCCGATTTCCATGACCAGATAACCGAGTACGAATCTGAAGAAACCAATAAATCCCAAGCCGTCATGACCGATTCCTCATCCGGCCTAGCCGGAGCCATACGTCTTGACATTGAGGAGTGGCTACCGAACTACACATTACATCGCTTAGATCGACTCCTTATGGCGCACGGCCTCGAAGGACGAGTGCCATACGTCGACCATCGAATTGTCGAATTTGCGTCTCAGCTACCCGCAAACGCGCTTATCGGTCTTACACGCGAGAAACTGGCGCTACGTTCAGCCGCTCCAAGCTCCATCCAGCCATGGTCCCGGAGGCCGAAGCAAGCGTTCACGGTTCCTCTTGATGACCCAACGTTCGCCCAGACCGGACACGGTGTTGTTAAACAGCTCATTTACGACATGATCGACGCTAGACGCGGCTACTTCATGTCCGATGAACTGGCCAGCATGGCCAACAAAGTTACGGGTAGCCTCCTGAGCAGCAAACAGGCTGTAGCCCTCGCGATGCTTGAGGCATGGCACCAAGTGTTTATCGATTCCCCGCCACAACAAACACCCTCATGATTACTTCTGGATTGAACGAACATTGGTATGCACCACAGATCCCGTCATTTCCGAATCGCCCTGACTCACCAAAACACGCCCATGAGTGAGCCTAACGACCCGGTCCTGGCATCTTATGACCGTGCCCTCGCGGGGTGGGAGCACCGTTTACTCGGATTTATTCAAGACAACCCTGCATACCCATACTTTGGATCGTTAGACCGCGGCTACTGGCACTACCGTGCTACATCTGGATTCCCAAGCGTGATGTACCAAATTTCGATGCTCTCTTTAGCTATAGGCGCTATCTCAGCTTCCGTCCCATCCCAACAGGCCAGACTATTACGGCTTACTCAAGCCGCTCTTTTGTTTTGGTCGAAAACCCAGCATCGCGACGGAACCCACGACGAGTGGTACGTAAACGAACACAGTTACGCCGCCACTGCGTTTGGATCTTTTGCCGCGTCAGAGGCACTCCTTATGCTGCGAGACTCGGCAGTTCCGTTAAGCGATGAAGCTCCCATCATTGAAGCAATTGAACGGGCAGCCAGCTGGCTAACCAAACGAAGTGATCCACATGTCTCCAACCACACCGCTGGCGGAATTGCAGCGATTCATAATGCCGGCATCCTCACAGGCCGAACTGAACTCCTGGACGTATCGACCGCTCAGCTCCGCGACCTCGAGGCAACACAACACGCTGAAGGGTGGTTTCCCGAGTACGGAGGATTCGACCCCGGCTATTTGACGGTCACAATCGGATACCTAGCTTCCTACGTTCATCGAGGAGGCCACGAGATCGCCACGAAAATTCTTCGACGGGCTATTGATACAGCCGCCCGCGGAGTTAATCCTGACGGATCATTTGGCGGTCCGTACGGCAGCCGCAACACGAAGTTTCTGATGCCACATGGCCTCGAGCTTGTTCATGATCAAATGCCAACTGCTGGATGGATTCTTGAATCCACACTAGGAGTTGGTCATCACCAACTCGTGACTCCGTCCACAGCTGACGACAGATATTTTGCTTTTTTCTTTCTATGGAGTTATTTGTGGGCCCGATCAGCACGTACAACCCGACTTGGTTCCAGTACTACGACAAAACCACCGAACCTGACCCCCGACCTGAAAGAAGCCGGACTTATTCGTCGAGTTATGGGCCCGTGGCAATTAGCAGTCAACGTACATAAGGGCGCAGCCCTTTCGCTCTACCACCATCGCGAACTGGCCGCAGTAGAAGCCGGCTATGCCGCACATGTCAGAGATGGTCAATGGGCCACATCGCAAGCGCTAACGCCGCCTCTGGATGTCAAGATCGAGGAAAGAGACGACAATATTTCAATCTCTGTGACCAAAGAATTCCACGCCGAGAACCCTCGTAATCCGCTCGACACGCTTGCAGTCCCGTTTTCTATTTACACGGCGTCGATTGCACGCATCGCCACGGTTGCGTACCGCATCGGCGATTGGATCAAATCCCGACAAGTTCGCCGGAAAACCCCAATGCCCCTACTCCTAGAACGACATATAGATATGACCAACGATCAAGTTCAAATAGTTGACCTGATACACAACACGGGAAAAAGGATCGATGTTGAGCTTGTTGGAACGGGCGATACAACGACGATGCACAATCCTTCGTCTAGATTTTCGACTTTTCCGGGTACCAAGATCGAGCCAACAAAGTCAGTATGGCGTGGCCATCTCGATAAGGGTTCGAGCATTGGCCGTCGACTTCTCATTTCGAGCACCACGGAAGATTTAACTGACGAAGGGCTTACACTCCTAAACAAAGAGGACCGCAAACGATTGCTTAAGGAGTTCCACACATTCGATTGATCAAGTCGCGAGAGTCGCGACCATACATCGGCGGTTCGTGTTGCGCGTAAGCGTTTTTGGACTTGGGTATGTTGGTGTCGCCACCCTCGTCGCACTCAGAAACGCGGGACATACCGTCACCGGCGTAGACGTCATACCTGACAAGGTTGACGCAATCAACAACGGGAAGCTACCAGTCCATGAACCCGGATTGGCCACAGCTCTACACGCTCGATTACCGGTGCCTATGGCCACCGCAACCACAGACCACCAGTATGCGGTGGAGCAAAGCGATATCTCGGTCGTGTGTGTCGGAACTCCCGCAAAAGCTTCAGGAGATCTTGACCTCGCATACGTGGAGCGTGTGCTTAATGACATCTTGAAAACAGATTCAAAGTCGATCGACCATCGTCAAATAATCCTTCGGTCCAGCGTTCCACCGGGAACACACACCGAGCTCATTCAACCACTATTGGATAACGCCTCAGGCAGCACCCCTGCTAACTATGCGTACTACCCGGAATTCCTGCGGGAGGGTGAGGAACTGGCTGACATCGCCGCACCTCCCCTAAATGTCTACGCGGCAACCACAGAGCGAATCACCACATCAACCCACGAGCTTTTTGATCACTCCTCCACACCCTTGCGAAAAGTATCTTTTGGGGAGGCCGAAATGCTCAAGTACGCAAGCAATAGTTTTCATGCGCTTAAAGTTGTGTTCGCTAATGAGATTGCGGCCATTGCTGGAGCACTAGGTATAGAAGGACAGCAGGTAATGAAAGAATTTGTCCTCGACACAAAACTCAATGTGTCGCCTGCCTACTTGCGACCCGGATTTGCCTTCGGAGGATCCTGTCTACCGAAAGATACCCAGGCACTCATAAATACCGCTGAAAGATTGGGCGTTGCCGTGCCGGCTCTCAGCTCGATTCTGCCTAGTAATAATCGACGTATTGTTACCGTGCTTGAAGAAATTGAACGGCTTGAGGCACGACGCATAGGGTTTTGGGGCGTGGCATTTAAGCCGGGAACGGACGACACACGCGAAAGTCCAATCTTGAAAATTGTCGACGAATTGCTGCTTCGCCGCACTCAATATCAACTACCAATTGATTTGGTGATTGCTGACGAAGCAACGGTCCTCAACACGATCAAGAATCGTCTGTCCGGACAATCACGTTTAACAACATCTGCCCAAGACTTTTGCCATGAGCTTGATCTCATCGTGCTAGGGACCCGAGACATAGATCCGGACCTTCGCAAGCTCATCTCGAACTCATCCATTCGGGTCATAGACCTCGCATACTTTGATGCCGACCCGGCTATAGCAAAGGAACCAAACTATCGACTCCTTAGCTAGCGGCGACACAGCCTCACGCGGCAGTACCTCGTCGAGTTCTCCGAACGCCAGTGATCCAATGGTCTGTATCGTCATCCCTGCAAAAAACGAAGAAGCAACCATTGCACAAGTCATACACGATATCCGGAAAAGCTTGGCAAGCACTCGTTTCGATCACCCAAGCATCGTGGTTGTCAACGACTCGGTGGATCGAACATCAGATATAGCGGCAAAAGAAGGCGCCATCGTTATCGAAGGAGGCCATGTAGGACTTGGCCATGCAATGTTCCGCGGCCTTCGGTGGGCAGGGGGAACCACCTGCACCTATGTGGTGTCTTTGGATGGAGATGGCCAAGCTTCCCCAAGCGAAATCCCGCGATTCCTTGATGAACTAGAACACGATAGAGCGGATCTTGTCTTGGGCTCTCGATTCCTTACTAAAGAATCCGTTAAGTACAGGTACCCACGGCTCAATCGCTTCGGTGTCCGTCTCCTCACGTGGTTGCTCTGGTTTCTTTCCGGGCAACGTTTTACAGATTCGCATGGCGGCATACGAGCCATGCGACGCCAAGTCGTGACGGAGTTGTCACTCACCGGGACGCACACGTATGTTCAGGAAACAATTCTGGACGCGCTCCAAAAAGGATTTCGAGTAGTAGAAATCCCATCCGAGTGGATGCCAAGAAACTATGGATCGTCTCGAGTCGTGTCTTCGATCCCCAGGTACGCGGCCCACACCTTGCCAGTGCTGCTCGTGAAATCCGGAAAACACGTTATAACGCTCGCGCTCATGGGCTCGCTTTTCGTGACAAGTGGAATCGTCTTTTTCTTTATTGTTCTTATTCAAGAACAGTTCAGATTTTTTGAACTCTTTGCTCGAATCCCAGCCCTACTGCTGATTGCGCTCCTCATATCGGTTGGAACACAAATGTTTTTCTTCGGGCTAGTGCTCGAACTTCTCCGGCAAATTGGCCATAAGGTTGATCACATTCGATGGCCGTCCAAGAAAGACCCCGAATGACAAGCAGGCCCTCGACTTCGTGTCTATTTCCAGAGACGAGCTTTAGCTTCGAACCACAAACTGCACGCCGCAGACTCCCTGATTAAAGCCTGATCAAGACCATCCGAGTTGTTCTTGTAACCACGGCTCAGCCGTAACACCGAACCACTCGTGCTCACCCTCACACACATCATGAATAAGGTTTGAAGACGCCCCGCAAACATCATACGCCGCCTGTGAAATCCTGACCTGCTCCAACACGTTCGGCAGCCCACGGGCTCCGTTCAGAGGATCCCTTGAACCAGTCTCGATGAATAATGGGCGGGGAGCCA
>CAZFVB010000066.1:0-8340 GCA_964522375.1 uncultured Chloroflexota bacterium | reverse complement strand
CGGTTCGTCGCGGCCTTGATCCTCGGGAGTACAGCATCGTGGCATTTGGCGGCGCCGGTCCTTTACATGCTGCGGCCGTCGCCGAATTGATCGCGGCGCGAACCGTCCTTGTCCCGCAGCATCCTGGTCTGGTTTCAGCATTGGGCACGCTCTTGGCCGACATGCGAGTGGATAAGACCTGGACTAATGTTCTCCGATCAAATGAACTCTCAGCGCCGACCATCAACGCTCGCCTACAAGAACTCGAGAAGGAAGCCACAGCTGATCTCCACCACGAGGGGTATGTTGGAGAACCGGTACTACGACGGTCCGCAAATATGCGCTACTTGGGTCAAAATTACGAAGAGGAAATCGAAATCCCTTCAGGTACCGTTACGGATCAGACGGTTGCTGACATTCTCGCGGCCTTCGAGGACCACTACGAACGCGCCTACGGTTACCGAATCCAAGGGGAAATCATCGAGATTGTGCAATTCAACGTTACGGCGAGTGGCCCGTCCGCCCCTCCCGCAACGCCCAACGTTATTCCAGGGGAAGAGGCTACACCGATTGCAAACCGAGAAGTCACCTTTACCTCCGAAGCTTCGATCGATTGCCCGATCTATGATCGCGCCACCCTTACACCGACGGACAGTATTCGCGGACCAGCAATCATCGAAGAGCTTGATTCGACTACGCTCGTCCCGCACAACTGGCTGTTCCAAGTCAAAGAGGATGGAACCGGCCGTATGGAACGAAACCCGGATTAACTGATGGCGATGGAGCAAAAGATGCCGCCGAGCACCCACATCGCAACTGACCCGGTCACGCTGAACGTGATCTATAACCGCCTGGTTGGAATCTGTCGTGAGATGGGCACCACCATGATGCGGACCGCGTACTCTCCAATTTTTAGCGAGAGCCGTGACTTTTCGTGTGTTCTGTTCGACCGCGATGGCCGGATGTTGGCCCAGACAGAATTTTGCCCAGCCCAAGTTGGAGCCATTCGCTTTGTTGTGAAGTGGTTGATTGCAGAAATCGGAGCCGAGAACATCAAGCCAGGCGATGTGGTCGTTCACAACGACCCATATCGCGGTGGCGTCCACATGCCCGAACACGTCGTCATCAAGCCCGTCTATCACGATGGAGAACTGTTCGGCTACGTCGCGAACATTGCCCATCTTGTCGAGATTGGCGGGATGGCTGTTGGAGGATTCGCGGCCACTGCGACCGAGGTTTACCAGGAAGGCCTCCGTCTACCACCCGTCTGGCTGATGCGCGAAGGCGAATACAACGAGGACGTGTGGCGAATCATCATGTCGAACCACCGGGCACCCCGGTATTCGTGGGGAGACCTCCACGCCATGATCGCGTCACTAAACGTGGCAGAACGACGCTGCGAGGAACTACTCGACACCTACGGTATCGAACAGGTACGCGTCGCCAGCAGCGAGTTGATGGACCACGCCGAACAATGGATGCGGAACGAGATTCGTGAAATTCCACCTGGTGAGTACACATTTGCTGACCACATGGAAGATGCCCGCGCTGAACCGGTTCGCGACTGGATTCGGCTGTCACTGGTGGTGACTGACGATCACATCATTGCGGACTTCAGCGAGAGTGACCCACAAGCTCCGCACGTCCTCAACTGCACCTACGGGGTCACGGCATCGGGCGTATACAACGCCCTCTTTCACTGCGCCGATAACAACTTGCCGCATAACGACGGAGCCTACCGACCGATCACTGTAATTGCCCGTCCGGGCTCCATCGCCAATGTCACCCATCCGGGCGCGTCAGTTGGAGGCAACACCGAAACCCACCCGAGAATTTGGGGCATCGTCATGGGAGCGCTCGCGCAGGCCATCCCTGAACGCGTATCAGCAGCAACCGGGGGCACATCCTGTAATTTCCTTTTTGGAGGCACCCATCCTTCGACCGGCCAATATTACGTCCACTACCACTTCGATGGAGTGGGATGGGGAGGTCGAGCCAACGCCGATGGGAACAATCACCAGGTCGTTCCGAACGGCAACTGCCCGACGACACCTGTTGAGATTTTCGAGACACGTTACCCATTCCTCGAACGCTCGTACCGACTCCGAGAGGATTCAGGAGGGGCTGGCACCCATCGAGGGGGCCTCGGCTCTGAACGAATCCTCGAAGTTCGCGCGCCCTCAATCACGATGTCGGCCTTGTTCGACCGCATGGTGTCTCGGCCATGGGGCTTGTTTGGTGGCCAGGGGGGGGAACCATCACGACTGTTGATTAAGCGTGTCGATACAACGGACTTCGTCACGTTCAGCGAAGCCTACGGAACGCCCAGTAATTCTCGAGTAGCGAACATTGAACTCCATGCAGGAGATCAGGTCATGCTGTGCAGTCCCGGTGGCGGGGGCTATGGAGCACCACATCAGAGGGACGCAGCCGCGGTTCTACGTGATGTTCAAGAGGGCATGGTGTCGCAAGATGCCGCCCGGGCAGAGTATGGAGTCTCGATTAACGCCGACGAGAACGGGCACCTGTTCGTTGACCACACGACGACTGATGGGCTCCGAACATCTGTGGAGGCTATGGGCATGGAAAACGCCACGGCCTCCCCTGCCGATCCACCGACCATTGGCGACTATGTCCCACAAGGACGATGGGAGGCTCTGGATGGCGACTGGTGGGAGACCGGGGTCGTGAACTGTCAGCTGTGCGGCCAGGTGATCCCGAGGGACGTGTGGCTCGCAGACGACGGTGGTCGATACTGCTCGGAGACTTGTGACCACCTCTATCACGGCTACCTACTGCCTCGGCAAAACAAGTAGAATTTGCGATGACCCAAAACGGAACAGCCCTTCTACAAATTCGCGATCTGGCCGTCGAGTTCTCCACTGACGACGGAATCGTGAAGGCTGTCAACGGTGTGTCCTACGACGTGCCAGCCGGTCATGCGATCGGCATTGTCGGAGAGTCCGGATCAGGCAAGAGCGTCAGCCAACTTGCAGTAATGCGATTAATTGCTCGACCTGCTGGCCGCATTACACGTGGAGAAGTCCTCTTTGACGGCGCGGATTTATTGGAAACCAATGAGTCTGGCATGCGACAGATTCGAGGTAATCGGATCTCAATGATCTTTCAAGATCCGATGAACTCGCTTAACCCGGTATATACGGTTGGGCGACAGATCGAAGAAGCCCTTCGATTACACGAAGGGGCATCAAAGTCTGAGGCTCATGCCCGGGCCATTGAACTCCTTGATCTCGTTGGAATCCCATCACCAGAAGATAGGGTCAAGGATTATCCGCACCAACTATCGGGCGGCATGCAGCAACGAGCCATGATCGCGATGGCCATCGCCTGCAACCCTGAGTTGCTGATCGCCGATGAGCCGTCCACGGCCCTCGATGTAACGATCCAAGCACAGGTCATCGAACTCTTGGGTGAACTTCGCGAAAAGCTAAATATGGCGGTCATCCTCATTACGCATGATCTCGCCCTTGTCGCCGGATTCTGTGATGAGGTAGCCGTCATGTATGCGGGGTACATCGTCGAACAGGGACCCGCACGTGACATCTTCTACAACCCCCAACATCCATATACGTTGGGTCTTCTGGGATCAGTCCCCGACCTGAAATCTTCGCGTGAAGAAAAACTTGAAGCCATTCCAGGGGTGCCCCCAGATATGCTGGCGCTCCCACCCGGATGCCCATACGCCGAGCGCTGCTCATTTGTTCGTGACGAATGCCGAACCGTGGTACCCGAACTTCAGGAAGTTGGGACAGCACACACAATCCGTTGCATTGTCGATGTGAAATCTGGAGCACTCCGATGAGTACGGCGTCTACTGGTAGTGATTCGAACCAGGCAGATAGCGCCGACGCTCCAACCTCGAGCAACGGAGCCCTTCTCGAAGTACGAAATCTCAAGAAGTATTTTCCGGTCCATCGAGGGACCTTCGTTCGTCGACTGGCGGGTCACGTCCATGCCGTCGACGACGTCACCTTCAAGGTTAATCCCGGAGAAACCCTGGGATTAGTCGGAGAGTCAGGCTGTGGAAAATCCACCACGGGCTACTCGCTCATGCATATTGAGGAACCAACCTCGGGCGAAGTTTTCTTCGAGGGTAAGGACATCGTTCAGTTGTCGGTTCAGGAACGCCGAAGTGCCCGACGGCGCATGCAGATGATTTTCCAGGATCCCTATGGATCGCTAAATCCGAGAATGACCGTTGGGCAGATCATCGAAGAACCCTTGATCGTCCATAACCTGTATGAATCAAAGGACGATCGTCTATCGCGCACACAGGAACTCCTCGACTTGGTGGGACTGGCCCCCTACCACGCTGCCCGATATCCCCATGAGTTCTCCGGGGGGCAACGACAACGAATCGCCACGGCCCGTGCACTTGCCGTCACACCAACATTTATCGTGTGCGATGAACCGGTATCCGCGCTCGACGTATCGATTCAGGCCCAAATCATCAACCTGCTGCAGGACCTTCAGCAGGATTTTGGCGTGGCCTATCTATTTATCGCCCACGACCTCAAGGTTGTTCGCCATATCAGCGATCGAGTCGCGGTGATGTATCTAGGAAAGATCGTGGAAACAACGGTCAGCGATGAACTTTATGATCGACCTTTGCATCCGTATACCCGAGCCTTGCTATCAGCAGTCCCGCTCCCCGACCCTGATCTTGAGCGGAAACGAGAACGGATTATTCTGCCTGGTGATGTGCCGAGCCCGATCAACCCTCCGTCTGGCTGCAATTTCCATCCGCGCTGCCCGTGGGCCCAAGAACGTTGCTCGCAAGAATTACCACAACTTGAAACCATTTCCCCGGGCCATGAAGTCGCCTGCCATTTCTGGAAAGAAATTGAAGACAGCGGTGGAGTTCCTCCCGTGAGCGCGAGCGCAGCTATTCACGCCGCCTCCACAACCCCAACCGCGTCGTCGGAGTGACGGTTCACGCCGGATCCAGCCTGCAGCGCGCCCGACGGGGAATCAAGCGCACGTGACCGAGTGGAAACGCGTGCACGGCGTCCCAGGCGGAGCCGTCACAGCAATCGCTGTTGGCCCAGGAACTAACGATGAACGCATCTGTCTGGCCGGAACACTCGTGGGCCTCTTTCGATCAACCGACGGCGGGGATTCGTGGACACCGACCTACGCCGGGCTCCGAAGCCCATTCGTTCGGTCGCTAGCCCTTTCACCCACCTTTACATCGGACGGAATAGCAGCGGTCGGAACCAGCGAGTCAGGCCTCCACCTGTCCTACGACCACGGAACAACCTGGCAACGCCATGAATTCTGGAGTGCCCATCCCTCCATTAATGCCGTCGCGTTTTCGCCCGCCTTTGACACTGATAACACGATCGTCGCCGCCACGACAACCCATGGGGTATACGCGTCGGACAATCGCGGACGCTCGTGGAACGGGATCGACAGCGGGTTGCCCGAGGCCGAAATTACCGCCCTCGCCCTATCACCCGCATTCGTAGAAGACTCGTTTATCGTGGTCGGCGTAGCTGGCCACGGCCTATGGAAATCTGAATCCGGTGGAGAAACATGGGTCCGCGTGGACGGACCTCAGGCAACGTCCGACGTGGTGGCCCTAGCTTTTACGAACAACGACCACAGCGAAAACACACTTGTTGCCGGGTATGAAAACGAAGGGCTCTTTGTATCGATAGATCGGGGCACCTCGTGGGCCGATACCGGGAACGGCCTGTCAGGGAACGGCATTAACGATCTGATCGCAGTTCGGGGTATGACGAGTCCCGGGCAAATCATCGCAGCCCAAGCTGACGGATCGATTATTGCGACCGGTAACCCGCTTCACGACTGGCGCTCGTTAAAGGGCCCGGATCAAGAAGATCACGTGCTCGCCATTGCCGCGTGGGACGACAACGATGATCTTCACGTGATGGCCGGAACTTACGACAAAGGCATCTTGCGAACAACGGACAGCGGCGACCAATGGCTTGCCTCAAACACTGGACTCGTCGCCCGTCCCATTCTTTGTCAGGCCATCCATCCCTCTGGGCTCTCCATGTTGATCGGAACCGCCGCTGGCGATGTCGTTACAACTTCGGACGGCGGAAAAAACTGGATGACAGGAACAACGGACATAGCCGACGAACCCATCACGGCGTTGGCCATCTCCCCCATGTTCGAGAAGGACGCCTTCGGCACAGCCGTCGTCGGGACACACGCCCGCCACACGATCGATGGCGGTAAGACTTGGATGCCCTTCGACACCCTGCCTCCAGATGCAGCCATCACGTCAACCGCCATTAGCCCCCTGGGTGAGGACAGCTTCACAACAGCCCTTGGCGGACCCGGTGGCATGCTTCTCGTATCTGACGATCGTGGATCCAACTGGACTCACATCGACGAGACCTTCATGGGCGCGACCATCGCAGCCATCGCATTTTCACCAGCATTCCACGATGACAGTGTGATGCTCGCCGCCGCGATCGCCCACGATGCCTCCATCGTCTATCGGTCGGCTGACCGCGGGAAATCGTGGGAGGCCTACGTCCAAGCGACGGACGTGTTCCCGTGGCTCTCCCTGGCATTTCTCCTGGGGAATGACACCGACGACGCGACATTTGCCTTCGCTACAGGACGCGATGTTTACTATCCGCACGATGGTCCGGAACAGCATCGAAACGTAGCGTACGTGCAGGGGCCAGACACCGCTGTTCGTGGTCTGCAGGCCATCCGATCATCTGACGGCACAACGTGTTATGTCGCAGCCAGTAGCGCGGGACTCTTCCGATCAAGTGCTCCTCAGCGCGGGTGGCAGGAAGTCGCTGAGCCACTGGCCGGACGACCTATTCAAGCCGTCGACGCCATCGCTGCTAATGACGGCATGTACCAACTCGTGGTCTCCACGATAAATGGCGAGATATGGACCGGGAGCCTGGATACCAGCTCAGCCGCCTCATGACCCCAAAAGGCAACCCGAAATCTGCCGCCGCATTTAGGCGCGCCAACACCGTCATCCCAGGCGGGGTAAATACGTCGCTCCGTCGCATGAATCCTCCGATCGTCTGGGCGCGGGCCGAAGGGGCCTCTCTCACCGATGTTGACGGTAATCAATACCTCGACTACCACGCTGCCTTTGGTCCAATCATTCTGGGCCATGCCGACCCGGCCGTCGCGGCCGCGGTCGCAACCCAGCAACGAGAAATCGACCTTGTCGGCGTGGGGTCGACAGAACTTGAGATTTCGGCGGCTGAGAAGATCGTCGAGCACGTCCCCTGTGCCGAACAGGTACTGTTCTGCACCTCTGGTTCTGAAGCTACCTACCATGCCGTCCGTCTCGCACGCGCGACGACCGGTCGTCGCAAGATCGTGAAGTTCCAGGGGTGTTACCACGGCTGGCACGACTACCTCCTGCTGAATGTCGTCAGCCAGCCCGAAGCCATTGGCCAGCACGATCCCCTGTCGGCCGGCAGCTTGTCCAGCACGCTTGAAGAGGTACTTGTCCTCGATTTCAACGATGTTACAGCCCTCGAAGATCTCATGGCTCGACATGGTGAAGAGGTGGCCGGACTTATCTTTGAGTTGGTGCCACACGCGATCGGCTGCGTACTACCGGAAGCGAGCTTCCTGCAAGCCCTGCGCCGTCTGGCCACGCAGTATGAGGCGATCCTGATCTTCGACGAAGTGGTGACAGGCTTCCGCCATGGGCTCGGCGGATACCAGGCGATCGCCGACGTGACACCCGACCTAACAACCCTTGGGAAGTCCATGGCCAACGGTTACCCGTGCGCGGCAATCACGGGACAACGTCGGTTAATGGAACAGTTCAATACAGCAACCGGGGACGTGTTTTTCTCGGGCACCTACAACGCCCATCCGCTAGCCATGGCCGCCTGCCTGGCCACGATCGAACAAATGGAAAAGCCCGGCTTTTACGAACATCTCTATGCCCTTGGGGATCAGATGCGGAGCGGAATGCAAGACCTGGTCACACGCCACGAACTCGACGCAATTCCTGCAGGGTTCGGTTCCGTCTTCGTGACCTATTTCATGAATCCCCCGGTCCGAACATACGGCGATCTCGTGCGCAACGATGCCGCCATGTACCAGGCCTTTCACGCGGGGATGCTCGACCGTGGCTTCTTCATGCTACCGCTCAATCTCAAACGTAATCACCTGATGGCAGCTCACACCGCCGAGGATGTAGCTCGCACCCTCAACGCGGCCGATGATGTGCTGAGGCAACTATCCAAATCGCCAGCCCCGGCTCGCCACGACTAAAATCTTCCATGACACGACGTTTTCGTAAATCACCCACGGAAGATGCGTTCGTCCCCGGGCCAGCTTTCGATACGTCGCGGATCCCACCGGCCCGGGTAA
>CAZFVB010000065.1:0-8598 GCA_964522375.1 uncultured Chloroflexota bacterium | reverse complement strand
CAATGAGAATGACTGTCGTCACGTTGTCCAAAAATGCTGAAAGGACTGCCGTGATGAGTGACAGTGCAAGCATTAATCGTAAGCCGTCTCCACCGGTCCATCGTGCAGCCAGAATGGCGAGCGCCTGAAAGCACCCGGTTTTTCGAACGATTCCGGCCAGTATCATCATTCCAACAAGTAACAGGATGACGTTCAAGTCAACATGGTGGAATGCCTGTTCCTGATTAAGGATGCCGATCAGAATCATTAAGGCCCCGCCACCAAGCGCAATGGCTGACTTGGGGATCCGGTCGGTAGCGATCGCGGCATAAGCCAATATGAAAATTGTTATGCCGGCGATGAGCAGGCCGGTTCCGACGGGTTCAGTTCCTACAGCTTCATGCATGTGCGTCGCCCACACCTTTCATGCCAGCGTGGTCCATTCAACTAGTTCCATTCCCAAAGTTCCCACGATGCGTTACCACTGGCGTCGACGTCCCAGTCGTAAACAACGGCGACGCCGTTTAGGGAAGAGAGCGAGGGAGCCGTGGATTCGAAGTACACAACCCCCCTGAAAGAGAACCCGCCATCAGCTGTTGGGGATCCGATACCAGTAGCTCTGAATGTAGCTACTCCATCTGCTGCCATTATCACGCCAGAGTTCGGGCACTCGCCGTAGAACGAGCCGTCAGCCCTCAGTGTCGCTGAGTACGTTGCAAAACTAGTTACGTCAGTACCAGCAAGGGTTCCGGACAATCCGGAGGCGACCGTCTCAAATGACGGACTCCCATTTACAGCTGGAAGGGCTTTCATCGCGGTAGGACCAGAAATGGAACCGACTTTTTCACCTAGCATGATCTATCTTCCTAATTTCATTGTTGTCGCAAGCTTGGGCACAGTATGGGATGAGAGATGTCGCTAGGCTAGCCGAGATTGTGACGCACATACGGTCAAACAATTGTCAGCCGACTTTTTGATAAACGCCGGTTACCGTTGTGCCTGTAGGGCTGCGGTTATATCGACACTGCAGTCGGTTTTTCGCCAGGTGCCGTCAAAATGCTCGCATTGCATGCGTTGAGCCGCGGTCCCTACGAGATTGCACGAATCATAAAGCCCAACTGTTGCAACGCGTTTTATCAAGGGTGCGCCTAGGTATACGCCGCCAAAAAACTCGCAGGAGTCAGCCAATTCAGAAGCGGTAGGAGGGCGCGACTTGTATTGATGTGAGGATCCACGGGTTGTGGCCGCGTGCTCTGCATTCTCTATCTGAAAACGTACGCCAACCACAACGAGCGTGATGAGTCCCGCTACAGCCACAACCGCAAATATGCGGACCATATGGCGGATCAGGAAAGGTTCTCGTTCGATCATTCGGTCGCGCTCCAGAGGAGTCTTAACAGAGGATTCATATGTGAACCATAGGCGATTATTGGCGGTTGGACCAAGTTTCTTGTGTGCGGTTGAATCACGGAGCGCGCTCTGGACCTTGGTCCACGAAATCACCATAGAACTTTTTAACTCGAGCAGCGTCGAATATTTCGAAAGGCTCGTGCCAGGTCCACGCGATGAGCATAAACGTGCCTTTGAATTCGCCAGCATAAGGCGTAGCTACCAGCTTGATCTCACCGAAAGCCCCGTTTGGGAGTGACTCATAGACCTCTTCGATTTCGGCGACAACCGTGTCACAGTTGTCGCTGCATGAGTAGAGAAGAACAATTGCTCCATGTTCTAGGTTGTGAACCCAGTAGCCGGGATCAACCGGCTCGCGGAATACACCGTACCGTGACCAAACGGGATAATGAGGTCCGGAGGCTGGAGGGTTGGCTTCGTAGGTCGGGTTGCTACCTTCAGAAACATGTTTGCGACCTTCGTCAGCAATTCGTATGCGGTCTGGAGCCTCTGTTCTGGGGCCTTGTCCTAAGGCTCTGACGCCGAGCACGACAGCTGCCAGCACTACCGTTCCAATTATCAGGGATACGATGATCCGGGTTCGGCGTTTCTTTTTCGCGGCATGCTGTCTTGCCTGTCGAACGAGCCGCCGCCGATCAAGTTTTTCGTCGGCTGATGATGGTTGTTTCTGGGTCATGAATATTCAGCGGTGCTTTGGGGTGATTTTGCCAGATTTCGGCATTTTTCCTCGACCCGTGTTTGGGTGCGGGAGAATAGAAGGTCATTTCTATTGTGGATGCCACCATGGCCCCTATGTCCGTTGGACTCATTGGCCTCGCGGTGATGGGTCGAAATCTCGCGCTCAACATCGATCGCAATGGATTTCCGCTGACTGTTTTCAACCGTACCGTTGCGCGAACAGACGAATTTCTTGCTAATGAGGCGCGTGGCACCACGATTCGTGGTGCTTCGACTCTTGAAGGTTTTGTCGCGTCACTAAGCAGGCCTCGTCGAATTATCACGATGGTACAGGCCGGTGGTGGTGTCGACGCGGTTCTAGAGAATCTCGTACCGATGCTTGATGTTGGTGATGTTGTTATGGATGGAGGGAATTCTCATTTCAGCGACACCAATCGTCGCTTCGATACGGTTGGGGCTGCCGGAGTGATGTTTCTTGGTACCGGGATTAGTGGTGGCGAGTCTGGTGCGCTTCATGGTCCATCGATCATGCCTGGTGGACCAACTGAGGCTTACGAGGCTATGCGACCGATCTTGGAGCGAATCGCGGCTGTTGCGGGGGATCACCCATGCACAGCGTATTGTGGATCCAGAAGCGCGGGGCATTACGTCAAGATGGTTCATAACGGTATTGAGTATGGGGACATGCAACTCATTGCCGAGGCCTATGACGTTCTCGCGGCGTCGGGCATGACTCCGGTGGAATTGGCGGAGACCTTCAGTGAGTGGAATGAGGGTGAGCTGGAATCATTTCTTATTGAGATTACAAGCCAAATTTTTCAGGTTCGTGATCGTCAGACCGAAGGTTTTCTTGTGGACCTGATTCTTGATTCAGCCGGTCAAAAGGGAACTGGGCGATGGATGTCGCAGGATGCGCTTGAACTTGGGGTTCCGATCCCAACTATTGATGCGGCAGTCTGGTCGCGAAACATCTCTGCGAGAAAAGATGAACGGGTGCAGGCGGCCGCTGTACAGAGCACACGTTTGGGAATTGAGTCCACGGATCAATTTGTCTCCGAGGTTCGCCAGGCGCTCTATGCCTCGAAAATTTGCTCATATGCCCAAGGAATGGATTTGTTGCGTGTCGCGTCTGAAACATATGGATACGGTATTGAGTTGTCGGAAATGGCCCGAATTTGGAAGGGTGGGTGCATCATTCGAGCAGGGCTGCTCGGATTGATTCAAGGAGCTTTCCAGGAGAGCCCTGACCTTCCGAATTTAATGGTAGAGCCTTCATTTGCCGCGCAACTTGGTGCGGCACACGCTGCGTGGCGGTCGGTTGTCAGTCGAGCAAAGGCAGCAGGTGTTCCGTGTCCGGCCATGTCTGCGTCGCTTGATTATTATGACGCGTACCATGCGTGTCGCTTACCAGCTAATTTGATTCAGGCGCAGCGCGACTACTTCGGCGCGCATACCTATCGGCGTGTTGATCGCGATGGGGTGTTTCACACTCGGTGGGAGGATGGGGCGAAAGCCGGTGAAGCATCAAGCGATCCGGTTAACCAGCCATAGCCTTGTCGTCAACCCGTGGATCTCACCGGTCGCTGAACAACCGGATTTAGATTGTTACGGGGACCGTCCGCCCTGAGCTTGTCGATGCCAGCAAGGCATCGAGGGCACCAATTATATGGAGGTTTTCAGGCCCGCTAGTTTCAGGTTCAGGGCCGCCATTGATCCAGTGGGCCCATCCCTCCATGACCTGAGCATCGATGTCACCTGGCGTGAGCTTGGTGTCGTTAAAGGTCATGGGCGTAAGGCCAGCACTTCGATCTGTGCCTATCAGGAGGGACTCCTCGCCACCAAATCCCTGGGTGTTTCGATACACGATTGCTCCTCGTTCGCATTCGATTCGAAACTCATGCCCGTTTACTCGTGCGTCTGATGTAGAAACCATGACGACCCGAGCACCGTTCTTAAAGGTTAGTTCAGCCGTCGCGCTTGACTCACGGACCCACGTGGTTGCAGGCGGTCGAAAACTATGTCCGGCGACTGCAGTGATCGGCTGTCCCATCATTGAGATCACAGAATCAATTTCATGTACGGTCATTTGCCAAAGCTGAGAGTGTTCCGAGTCCGGATACTCGCTGCCTCGAGCCTTATACGTGACGAGGTGACCAACTTGAGCCTCACCATAGGCCTGTTCGGTCAGAAGCTTGCGAACGGCGCGTTGGCCAGGCTTGTAGCGCCATTGCTGGTTGACTACGACTTTCAGGCCAGCCGCGGTCGCCTTGTCTTGCAGGCTCCGGGATGTAGCTAATGTCAGGGCGTACGGCTTTTCAACCAAAATATGTTTTTGAGCATCGATCGCTTGGCCCACGATCGCTTCGTGTGTGCGGGCCCATGTCGCGACTACAACTGCGTCACAGTCGGTGTGCTCCAAGGTTTCCACTAAGGACGTTGACGCGATAGCGGCTGGCAGGCCCGCTTCGGTGATTTGTTCGTTGAGCCTCGTAGCATCAAGATCGACCCACGCCACTAACTCGAATAGGTTAGGGAGCCGCTGAATGCTTTGGACATGGGAACGTCCTCGTCCAGCGCCAACGACGACAGTCTTGAGAGGCTCCACCATGGTTGTTATATCTCCTGTGTTGGTTCCAGCACGCTGTGGCTCGTGTGATGGAACGTCCGTGCGTCATTTGTCACACCAATGGACTCATCCACGCCAAGAATACGTGAGCTATACGTGGCCGTAAGAATTAACGGCTGGTATTGCTGGTTGTCATGTTTCGAGGATGATGTGGGCGTAGAACTAGGTTGTAATGGCCGATCTTGGAAAGGCGGCGTATACGCTAACCGGCACGCCATATCCACCGGCTTGGCCAAGGCGAAAGTCGACAGCGGCCCCGGCGAGTGCTCGAGCTTCTTCTGTGGATATCCCCGTTCGTTTAATGAGGAGCAGTTCCATCGATCTTTGGGCTATTTGCAGAGCGTGGGTGAGTTCATCTGCGACCCCTAACGTCATTAGCTCGGTTGCAGTCTCGAACCAGGGCCATTCGAGTTCTTGTCTGGATGAGATATCGAGCCGCAGGTCAATCTCAGCGTCAATGTTGACGCCCGAGTGGGCTTCACCATCCCCCATGGTTGCGTGGACATCGCCGATGGCGAACAGGGCTCCTGGGGTGCGCACCGGCAAGTGAATCGTGGTTCCAGTGGTGATGTCATTGAAATCAAGATTCCCGCCGTGTTGGCCGAGGCTTAACGTTTCTATGGATCCTGATTGCGGGGCAACCCCAATAGTTCCGACCATTGGTCGCAATGGCAGGCGGATCTTCTGTGCCATCGTGACTACGTTATTGGTTACATCAAATGGTAGAACTGCTGGCGGTACTGGGGTCTCGCCGAGTAATCCGGTTCCGGGTGTTGTCGCCACATAGCCTCGTTGCCCGACCCTGATGTCTTCAATCGTGACGTGCAGCGTGTCGCCAGTACTCGCGTTTGTAATCCCGATAGGCCCTGTGGCCGGATTCATATGACCGGGTGTTCTTTGGGCCAGATACGAATCGATATCGAGGTTCACGCAGCCGCGATCATAGGCGTCACGGGCGTGCACGGTAAGTGACGCCGGGGCTGATATTTCAGCAACGGGTGTGGTGTCAGGGCTAAAGGCGTAGATGACGTTTTCATCTCCGACTCGGATTCTTGCTCGTTGAGACGACATGCTTCGATAGATCCTGATGCTTTGAATCGTGCGATGATTTCACACGCGTCGTCACCTTGGATATCTCTGCTGCAAATCCCATTAGTATCCTCAGACATCCACACGGCGCACCGGCCTAGTCTCCAGACCGTCGATGGTCGCGAACATCGACATCCTGAGGTGCCTGACCGAGTCAGGGTGATTGAACGGACTCTGGTGAGGGCGAAGCTCGCTATCCCCACCAAGCCAGCGGTTCACGCTGACATGACAATTGATGCGGTCCATGATCCTGAGTATCGGCGTTTCATCAAAAACGTCTGCCAGGAGATTTCTGAAGGAGATTGTCTGACGCCTCGTGGCATCTCGCTCAGTCGGAAGGCCCTTCAAAGTGAAGATGCGGCTGTTCGGATTGGCCATTATGCGTTTGGGCAAGATGCGCCGTTGATGCGTGGGACATACCGTGCAGCTCGTGAAGCCTGTGATATCGCGCTTACGGGGCTTGATCACGTTCGCAATGGTGCTCGTCACGTTTTCTCGCTCTGTCGACCACCGGGTCACCATGCGGAACATGCACGCATGGGCGGTTTTTGTTACTTCAACAATGCTGTGGTTGCGGCTCATAGCTTTAGTGGCCAGGGACGGGTTGCAATGCTTGATCTTGATTATCACCACGGCAACGGCTCGCAAAATCTCACGTACGAGCGCTCGGACATCCTGTACGTCTCGCTGCACGCGGACCCAGCATTTGCATACCCAGGGTTTTCTGGGCATCAGGAGGAAGTTGGTGTCGGTGCAGGCGAAGGCTATAACGCGAATTTCCCGCTGCGGGCCTATCTGGTGATTGGAGAGTACTTGTCATTTCTGGAGCGGGCTTGTGAGGTGGTTGTTGCGTTCGATCCCGATGTGCTGATCGTCTCGATAGGTTTTGATACGCATAAAGAAGATCCGATCGCTCAGTTCGATTTGGACAGCTCCGATTTTGGTCGGATAGCTGCGTGTATCGATGCGATGGGGTTACCAACGCTTCACGTTCTTGAAGGCGGATATGCCCTCGATTACTTGGGCGAGGCTGCTATGAGTTATGTGCAAGGACTGTCAACGGGAACCAGCAGTCCATCGGCATCCTAGTTTCAGGTACGTTTACTGGCTTGCCATTTTTTCCAGTCGGCGGGTGTCATCCCCTCACGTTGGCGGAGAATGGCTCTGGGCAACTCGCTTCGGACCACTTCACTAGAAAAAAATTTCAGGTTGCGATCAACAAGCGGAAGTTTGACGGTCTGGTTGTGCTGCTCTTCTGATTCCCGAATGGCGAAGGCTATCTCGAGAGCTTCCCGGGCATCGTGGCCACTGCAATACGGATCTTCGCCTGACTCTATACAGTCGATGAGGTTGTAAATTGCGTTCACGCCTCCGCTCCGACCATTCTGAGCAGGTGGGAAGAAGCGCCGTCCGAACGCTCCCTGACCTTTCTGGTTTTCATAGTTTTCAATTCCGGGTTGCCGGGTCCACAGCTCAATCTCCTTGGCATCATTGAGGATTCGTATGGCTCCGTCACTGCCGACGATATCGCTCGAGAACTCGGCAGGCCCGTTAGCGAATGCCCGGAGGTAGCCTCGCACTTTTCCCGGAAACGAAATGACTGCGCTTCCCGGGAAATCATTGTCGGGTTGATCAGCGTCGATCTCGGCTTCTCCCACAAGCGAGGTGGCCCGTTCCGGCATGTACATCGTGAGTGTCGTGATCAGATGGCTCCCGTTGTGCGATAGCCCACACTGGGCTTGCGACCGAACATACAGTAGGTCGCCGATCGCACCATCTCGGAGTAAGGCCAGAGCTTGTCGGTAGTCGTTGCGCCATCGACGCGTGCAGTTCACGCCGAGGACAATCCCCGCTTTTGCACAAGACTCGATGGCTTCGTCAGCCTCAGCCAAGGATAAGGTGATCGGTTTTTCAGCGAAAATGGCCTTCACGCCATAGTCGCCGTTGGCGATAGTGCTCAGAATTTCCCCACGGGGCTTCGCCGACGTACATACGCTGACGATGTCAGGCCGTGTTTCCTCGAGCATGTGACGGTAGTCCGCGTACAGCCCGTCAACGTTCCAGCGCTGCCTGGCTGCTTCACGCTGTTCTTCCCACGTGTCCGACATTCCGACGACTTCGACTTCTGGAACCGCCATGTGACACGCGATATGCGCATACGGCAAGTCATGACCCTGGTATTTCCCAATTTCGTCATCAATGGTGCTGGCGATCCGTCCGAGGCCTATAACAGCAACCTTTAACTTAGCCACGTTACGTTTCCTTCGTGCCTTGGGTTCGGTTTTCCGATTGGAATTGTTTCCACTCGACCGCACTCATTCCTTCACGTTGTCGAAGAATGGCGCGTGGTAACTCGGACACCAACACCTCACGCGATACGATTCCCTGACTTCGATCAGCAATGGGAAGATCGATCCGTCCCCCACCTTGACGGTGTGATTCGCGGACGGCAATGGCCACTTCCAGGGCCTCTCGGGCATCCTCACCGGTGCATTTTGGATCTGATCCTGTTTCGATACAGTGGATCAGGTCATAAAGGGTGTTAACCCCGGCTGCCCTGGGTTCGTGACTGGGTCTGAAGAAATGACGTACGGGAGCGGCGCCGGGCTGACCGGGTAAGCCTTCCTCCATTCTCCACAGGTCCGCGACTCGACTGTCGTCCGTGAATCGGATCATGCCTTCGGTCCCTGTGATGTCGTATGTCAGGTCGAGCGCTCCGGTATGCATGCCACGAAACTGCCCACGGACCCCGTTCTCACATACGAAGTAGCCATTTCCGGGGAAGTCATCGTCACCGCTGACTGCTTCATCTGATT
>CAZFVB010000064.1:0-8683 GCA_964522375.1 uncultured Chloroflexota bacterium | reverse complement strand
AAGACCTGCGTTGGCCGCCATCGTTGCTATCAACCCTTGCGCCACAATCAAGGTCCACCCCACCCCAACCAGTGGAAGCAGGGCAAGCGCCGGAGATCTGTAGATCACCAGCAGCAGGATCAATACCAAGAGCACCGTAAACAACGTGCTGCGAAAGTCAATCTGAGCGAACACCCGAACCGCATCCGCAATGATGCCGCCTGGGCCCGTAACCGCCACCGTCAAACCACTACCGTCGACAGCGTCTCGGGCCGCATCACCCGCCCACTCAACCGCTTCGCCGAACTCAGGAGCCGCAGGCGAACCACCAAATGTAACGAATGTCATCACCGTCTTGCCATCAGGAGCCCGGAGAGTAGCGTCGAGCTGAGGGGACCCATCAACCGCCAACACCGACTCCACCAGGTTGGGCCTCGAATCATCCTTGAGCGCAGCCGTCGCCCGATCAATCCATGCTGCATCATCTTCAGTAAGCCCATCAGGTCGATGAAACACCAGAATCGCCGGCGTTCCACCCGTGCTGGGATACCGTTCCTGGACAAGCTTGGTGGCTGCCGTCGCCTCAGCGTTCGAAGGCAAGAAATCGTCTTGATTGTTGGTCGTGACCTCACCCAGGGGGGGTGACAAAACAAATACAGCCGCCCCTACTACTAGCCAAGCGAGAACAACCAAAAGGGCCCGCCGAGGTGTCGCGATAGCCTGACCAACAAAATTAAACATCCAGAAACTCCGACATTCGTCCAATCAGGGATATTGTTAACTACTACATTTTTTATATTGTGAATTTCATCACAATCTTCGCTAACCCATGCAGGTAATGATGGTGGAATCTCGTGTCGCCACGAGTTGGACTCCGTCCGCAATCCCCGATCCATAAGAATCGAGACAAAGGTGATCCACCACGCGCTACGTCTAGGAATTCTGATTGGTACTTTGGTCTCCGGAGTAGTGCTGGTCCTAGCCCCTAATCGGGCGAGTACATTCACTGGTCTGGCACCAGAGCATCCGAGAGGAACCACAGAAATCCGCGCCGCGATGGGCGGTGTGTTTACTGCACTTGGATTGGCACCACTCCTCCAGCCGGCAACCGCCACATTTCGACTCGTCGGCATGGTCTATCTGGCAATTGCGCTCGTTCGTGCACCGTATATGTTTACCGACAAATCCTCCGGCGAACGCTCCAATTGGATAAGTCTTGGGTTTGAAGCCATCGCGGCCTGGATCTTACTGGCCAACTCCGATCTTCGAACCGATGGGGACCGTTAACTTTGACAAATAGATGTGTCTGTTCAGGCAGAATGACCCAACACCCCCACAGACCGTCCAATTGATGACCCACTAATGGGATTTGGTCCGTTTCTCGCGGGTGTAGCGATCACGGTTTTTGCTGTGATGACAATGGTTTGGGTGTTGAGCTTGATCCTCAGCGACGCCTCGATTGTAGATGTAGCCTGGGGCCCAGGATTCATCGTTGTGGCAGCAGTCGGAATTGTTACCGGGGCAGGCGATACAAATCGATCAGTGCTCGTTCTTATCTTAGTCACACTCTGGGGTATTCGTCTGGCAACACACATCGGAACTCGAAATCACGGAAAACCTGAAGATTTCCGATACCAACAGTTCCGTAAGAATGCCGGGCGCTCGTTTTGGTGGCGCAGCTATTTCACCGTGTTCTTATTGCAGGGCGGCGTTATGTGGCTGGTCAGTATCCCCATAGCTGCAGTTCTAACCATCGCACATCCTCCACTCATCACCGGCTGGGATGTCGCGGCTCTTCTGATATGGGTTATAGGTTTTGTATTCGAAGCCGGAGGCGACTGGCAACTCAGACGGTTTAAAGCCAACCCTGAAAACCGTGGAAAACTTCTCACGTCAGGTTTCTGGTCTGTGACACGTCATCCCAATTACTTTGGTGACGCTATGGTCTGGTGGGGGTTTGGACTATTTGCCGTCTCGGTAGGCGCGTGGTGGGCGCTAGCCAGCCCTATCGTAATGTCCATATTTCTTATGCGGGTCTCCGGAGTCGCAATGCTTGAGCGAACTCTTGTCACCACCAAACCCGGATACCAAGAATATATCCAGACGACTCCAGCGTTTTTCCCACGAATTCCCAGACTGACAAGACGTGACTGAATCTCGAATCGCGCTATGGGAACGGCTAATGGCGATCGGCCTTGTGCCCGACACGATGCTTCGCGTTGGGGTTCGTTCTGCGCTCCGACGCCGACTACGTCAGCTACACAAGGAATCCCTTGGCAGGCCAATGGCTTCCGACCATGACGCCCCAATCGCCGTTGAACCAGCTACCGCCAACGAACAACATTACGAGGTTCCTTCCGAGTTTTTTCATCTGGTGCTGGGCCCACGCCTGAAATACAGCAGCGGGCTTTGGTCAAAAAGCGTCACGAATCTTGCTGAGGCAGAAGAATCAATGCTGGAAGTCACGGCTTGCCGGGCTGGGCTTAAAGATGGACAACGCATACTCGACCTCGGCAGTGGATGGGGCGCATTTGCGATCTGGGCAGCACAGAAGTACCCATCGGCCCACATCACGGCATTAACAAACTCCCGCACCCAAGCAACCTATATTCATGATCAGACCGTTACTCACGATCTAAGCAATCTCTCGGTTCGTCGAGCA
This sequence comes from uncultured Chloroflexota bacterium, assembly GCA_964522375.1. GTDB lineage: Bacteria > Chloroflexota > UBA11872 > UBA11872 > UBA11872 > UBA11872. Next base: position 6,042 of record CAZFVB010000064.1, on the reverse strand, counting down.
AATGCCGCAACGCTTGACTTAAATCTTGATGGACGTTTTGACCGGATCGTCAGTGTCGAAATGCTGGAACACATCCGAAACGTTGAGCCATTACTGAACCATGTAGCGGAACTACTTGAAGTCGACGGTCGCTTCTTCGCCCACGTGTTCAGTCATAAAACGCATAGATATACCTTTGAAGCCGAAACAGATGGGTGGATGGCCCGATGGTTTTTCAGCGGCGGCACAATGCCCAACCTCGATCATCTAACAAGGGCTTCCACGAAACTTCGACCAATGGACCGATGGATTATCAATGGCCGTCACTATGCCGACACCCTGCAGGCTTGGATTCAAAACCTCGACAGCAATCGCCAGGACGTGTTGGACATCTTTCGTGATCTATACGGACCAAGAAACGCCGCACTATGGCTCGTCCGGTGGCGATTGTTCTTTATCGCCTGCCAGGAACTATTCGACTTCCGAAAGGGTACTGAGTGGGTTGTAGCCCATCACCTATTCGAACCAACCAGGCGGTAACTCGACCATTGGAAACACGATGCTGATCGCCATCCATTCAAAAACCACACCTCCTCCGACGGTCTGGAACCTCGTGCCCACGTTATGCGAATAGCCATTATTGGAGCCGGGGTTTCCGGGCTGATCGCCGCGCGTGAACTTGGGCCGCACCACGACATTACGATGTTTGAGTCAGGGGATATGCCCGGTGGCCATATCCGGACACTGGATCTACCCAGCAGTAACGGCAAGACCTACGGTGTTGATACCGGCTTTGTCGTCTTCAATACACGTACGTACCCTGAACTTACTCAAGTGCTCAAGACCTTGGGCATCCAGACGCAGCCAGCTGAAATGAGTTTCTCAGTGCGCTGCGAACAATCGGGAGTGGAATACAGCGGCGCGTCGTTGAATGCCCTCTTCGCCCAACGTCGAAACTTGTTACGCCCGAAATTTCATCAACTTGTTATTGATTACCTACGGTTCAACCGGCGAGCCCAGAGTCTCTCCGTAGACAACGATTTCCGCACACTCGAAGACTATCTCCGCGATAACCGCTTTTCCCGTATCTTCCGCGATCTGTATCTCGTCCCCATGGGAGCAGCAATTTGGTCAGCGGACCCAACCCGACTAACCAACATTCCACTTCGCACGTTCATTCAGTTTTTTAGAAACCATGGCCTACTTGGTATTCGAGGAAAGCCCGATTGGCGGTCAGTTGTAGGCGGAGCTCAAAGCTACGTGGATTCACTAATCGGGCCTTTTCGAGAAAAGATATGTCTACAAACTCCTATTCGGAGGGTTCACCGCACAGATGACCATGTTGTAGTTTCCGGCGACAGTACCGGGGACATGAAATTTGACCATGTCGTGCTGGCCACCCACAGCGATCAGGCTTTAGCGCTCCTTCAAGATCCAACGCAGAGCGAACATGAAGTACTGGGGGCAATCGCCTATCAACCAAACGATGTAGTGGTCCATACGGACACGACCGTGCTACCGAAACAAACCCGTGCGTGGGCCGCATGGAATTACTTCATACCACCAGGGTCCACCACCACAGTTTCAACGACGTACAACATGAATCGGCTCCAACGCCTCAACTCCCCCGAAACGTTCTGCGTCACTCTGAATCAGGCTTCCTTGATTGACCCAGCATCTGTGTGCGCACGCATGACATACCATCATCCGATCTTCAACAGTTCGGCTGTTGCTGCACAGGCCCGCTGGAACGACATCAACAACAAAATACGCACGTCGTTTTGCGGGGCTTATTGGAAATACGGATTCCATGAAGATGGGGTCGTCAGTGGTCTACGAGCGGCTCGAGAGCTAATACCACCTCTATGAGCACACAGAGCTGCCTGTATATGGGCCATGTAATCCATCGACGGCGCCAACCAATCAACCACGCATTTCGATTCGGGCTTTTCATGATGTATCTGGACCTCGCCGAGATTCCAGAACTATTTGACAAGTATTTACTCTGGTCAGCACGGCGCCCAGCCCTCGCCTGGTTTCGGCGCAGCGACTACCTTGGCGACCCCGAGGTAGCACTCGATGAAGCGGTACGTACGCAGGTTGAACAAGAAACCGGCCAACGTCCAGATGGGCCAATTCGCCTATTGACCCACCTCCGCTATGGCGGATACGTCTTTAACCCCATGAGCATGTATTACTGCTTCGATCACACAGGAACTCGCGTGCAGTCAATGGTGGTGGACGTTTCAAACACACCCTGGGGCGAAAGACGCGCATACACCGTCAATGTGACGGCTAACCATGACGACGCTGATTTACACGCTCAATTTGGAAAAACACTTCACGTTTCTCCATTCATGACCATGGATCTCACCTATCAACTGACCGCGGCCATTCCCGATACACAACTTTCGCTAAAAATCTCTGCCCATCGAAAAAATAGGGATATTTTTGACGCGACATTAACGATGACGCGACGGCCAATCACATCAACAAACTTAAATCTTGCCTTGCTGAGACACCCCGTGATCACTGCACGAGTCGTAGCAGCTATCTATTGGCATGCCCTACGTCTATGGGCAAAAAAGGTCCCGTTCGTCCCCCATCCTGGAGGAACTTCGTCTGCATCAAAGCCAAAACGCGACTCACACGACTGACCAACCTACGTTTGAGCCCGAGATGGCCGAATGTTGAGCTAGCATTTGTGAGGCGCACCGAGCTGGCATCAGAATCATGACGAGCACGAGAACATCGTTCCGCTTGAACGCCTCGCTCATAGTGCTCATAACCGCACTTGTCTTCAGCATCCTCGTGATGATCCTGTGGGCCGGGGTACTTCTTCCAACCCGAGCTCACCCATTTCAGGTAATACCACCGATACTCGCCTTCGCTTTGGTTATCTCGCTACTCATTGGCGCACCGCAAACAACGGTCATCAAATCTGCGATCCGAATGATCGGATTCTCAACCCCTTTTGCCGGAGCAGCAATTGCGATGGTGACTGACCCATCACGTGCGCACGCGTGGACCATGCTTGGTGAATTGGGCCCGCTACTTGCTGCAGGTTCGCTCGGAGTTGTAGTGGTCGCCGTACGCAGCAGTCGATTCAAGACGCCGGCTATGACCATGACCTTCGGCGGCGCTGCGGGCATTGGCACGACCATCATTTTCCTGCTGCTCGTAAACACACCAGCAAGCCACAGCACTCTAGCTGCAGGCTGGGCTATTGGTGCTGCAACAGCCCTTGTCATTATGACTGTACCGACGGCGCGCCATGAACACGTGCTGGGCGACCTACCCATACGAATTCTGCCAACCATGTTGGCGTGGGTTGTAGCCCTCGCTGCCAGCGTTCCATCCAGAGTCCGCCACGAATTGAGTTCCTCCGATGGCGCCTTGGCCCTCGCCATTGCTATCACCATATGTGTGATCGCGTTCGTCGTACTGCTGTGGACCGCAAGTATTGGCAGCGGCCCACAACCGTATCTATATCGGGTGAAGTCCCGGTACCAAAAGCTTTCGCCATTTCTCATGTATGTGTGTCTCCTCGGCATCGGAGTACTGCAGGCGATGTCCTATTCGTCTGTCGCAATCGACGATCTCGGTCGGTACTGGTCGATCGCCGACAGCCTGACAAACGGGATTGGCTATGACATCTGGGAGGCCGGAGCCTCTACGGCACAAGGGATTGAAGGGTCCCGCTGGATGGACCTACCAACACTGCCGATCCTCATGATCGGAACCTTTGCCGTAACTGGCCACACCTACGCGTCAGCCCTCCTTCCAATGGCCATAGCAAACACCCTCCTCCCAGCACTCGCGTTCATGACGACCCGTGCGCTTGGAGTCGGCATTTCGATGGCCTTTAGTGCAGCCGTCCTGCTCACTGTTATGCCCACCTTTCAGATCTATTCCCTCGGAGCCGCAGAGCCCGATCCCATATTCGCTGCGCTGGTGATGGGCCTAGCGTGGACGTACACCCGTGCATTAGAGCATTCCTCAGGAAGAAGGTGGTTTCTCCTTGGTTTAGTCGCCGCTTTGCTGGCACTCACCAGACCTGAAGGCCCGCTCTACGCCCTGACGCTGGTCCTCTTCGGTGTCGCCTCGACTCGATCGATCCGTACACTCGGCGCAGTCACGGTTCCACTAACTGCACTCGTTCTTCCGTTCGTTCTTGTGTCAGTAGCGAGCGTCGGGCGCCCATGGCCACAGGCACCTCAAGGGCTGGGGGTCGATAGCCTGGTGCAAAACGTTTCGGTTGCGGCCAACCACGTATGGGAGTTTCTAGCCCGCGTTCTACTGCTAAACGACGTGCGGTTCCCGATTTTCACGGGCGTACTTTTTGGGGCATTCGTCGTCGGAGCATGGGCCCTGACAGCACGACGACGAGCGTTCGGAGCTCTCCCGCTAGCCGTTATCGGAAACCTCGTTATCACACTATCAATTCGTCCCCTAGCGCTAAGCCCGGATGAGCCCCAAGAATTCTTGCGACATGTCGGCCCGGCGTTCCCCATATTTGTGGTCGTCGTCACATATGGAATTCACGCAGCGACAAAAAACCTGACGGCGCGATTCCCCATAAGTTCCCCCGGCATCACAGCATTTGGTCTCGCAGCCGCGATTTATTTCACGGTGGGAAGCTTGTACCTATTGGCTACACCCGAGGAATTCCATCATGGCGACAGAAGTGGCAGCCTGTTGCGATCAGATATTTATGTCAACGCCGACACACTCTGGTCACATCCCATCACGTTGCCCTGCCCACCCTGCACGGAGTATGGACCGTGGGATTTCATGGCTTTTCGGAACGAATTGTTTGACCACTACCGCGCCTACGACGCCCACAGTTCCTCTGACGGCGCCGCCTATCAGACGCTGACAGGCCTACTGGCAGCACTTGGCCTGGCCGCCGCACTCGCAACCGTTAGCCGGCCACGCCCATGGATTAACAGAGATCAATGGCACAACCGTGCGGACCAGAAAACAACTGAGACCGGTCATCGGAAAAGCCCGAATCGAAATGCGTGATTGATTGGTTCGCGCACGTCTGCTGAAACGATCGTCCACCTAGACAATCGCAGACCACGTGCCTAGGTCACCACTGGCCAAATTTGGGTGGCTCCCCCATCATGTGAGGACCCGATCGAGAATAGCTCTGAACCGCCACAACTCCCACCCCAGGATGGTAAACGCGTCAAACAATGCATCCAGACCTTGTCAGCGAACTGCACGCCATCAAGTCGCGCCACTGGTGGTACCGGGGCCGGCGGACGGTCCTCAGCGCGCTTATACGTCCTCATCTGCAGACCATTCCATCCGGACCGATACTCGACCTTGGCAGCGGGCCCGGCACAAATCGAGATCTTTTGGAGCCGCTCGATCATCCGCTGTTTGCTCTCGACTCGGAGAGTGAAGCGCTACGAGTCTGCCAGGACGGTCGCTACAGGGCCGGAACACTGGCGGATGCGGTCGCCGTTCCTTTTCGTGAACGGACTTTTGCCCTCGTGCTGGCCGCCGACATTCTGGAGCATGTCGGCGACGACCCTTCCGTCGCCGCCGAAATATTTCGAGTCTTAAAGCCCGGCGGCCTGGCCGTCGTCGTTGTTCCCGCCTTTAAATCGCTGTGGGGCTGGCAGGATCAGGTTTCCGGACACCATCGCCGCTATTCGCCAGCAGCTATCCGAAAACGTCTCACGAATTCTGGACTCGACGTGGTTCGGACGACCTGTATGAACACTCTCCTCACCCTTCCGATCTTCGCCGCCCGGAAACTGCTTCGCCTGACGAATCTGGCCCCCAGATCCGAAAACCAGATTCTTCCAGATCTGATGAATCCCATCCTATACGCCATCTTCGCCGCAGAAACACCCGTCGTCTGCCGCTGGGATATACCGTTTGGAACTTCCGTCGTATGTCTCGCTCGTCGTCCGATTTGAGCAGCGTTACCCCCAAACGCATAGATGGGAAGAACGATTACGGATGAGAATCCGGTTGTTTTCTGAAGCGCAGCGCAGGCTCTGCCTGCGGCGAAACATAACCAGGTGGCTGTCTACGATTGCCCTC
>CAZFVB010000063.1:0-9834 GCA_964522375.1 uncultured Chloroflexota bacterium | reverse complement strand
AGCGAGGGGACTTGAACCCCCAGCCTTCTGGGCCACAACCAGACGCTCTAACCAATTGAGCTACGCCCACCAAGAAACAAGCCGATCCGTCGACCTGCGACTTCTAATTCTAGCCTCAGTAACCGCCGTCACCGAGAATAGCTTCGGACATAGAATGATCGCGTTGTATGATCAGCCAATGATTGAACCTGACCATCGGTCTTTAAAGATGGCTCGTCGCGCACACGAATCTGCGCCCTTGAGCAAACCATGTGCTTCGACCCCGAACCAAAAAGGTCGGGGTCTTTTTAGTTGTTGGCGTTCACTACATCGGGAGCTATTGAGTGACTGTTAATCCTGACCGGACACAGATCGAGTATCAACGTGCCACACCGACACAAGTCATCTCCGAAGGACTAACTTATGACGACGTACTCCTTGTGCCTGGTAGATCTGATGTCATTCCTACCCAAGTAAACACCAGCACAAATATCACCGATACCTTGGCGCTCACGGTACCCCTCCTATCAGCCGCTATGGATACGGTTACAGAGGCCTCTATGGCTATCGCAATGGCGCGATCGGGTGGTGTTGGGGTGGTTCACCGTAACCTTCCGATCGACCAGCAGGCAGGAGAAATCGACAAGGTGAAGCGGTCACAATCCGGCATGATCGTTGACCCGGTTACGCTTCCTCCGGATGCAACGCTTGCTGACGCGAACGACGTGATGGCTCGGTACAGAATCTCAGGCGTGCCTATAACCGACGCTGGCGGCCGTCTCGTAGGAATCCTGACGAACCGTGACATGCGATTTACCCATGACAGAGCAAGAACCGTATCTGATCTCATGACAAAACAAGGACTCGTAACAGCCCCTGTAGGAACAACCCTAGAACAAGCCGAGCTCCTACTCCACGAGCATCGCATCGAAAAACTACCCGTAGTCGACGAAAATGGCACCCTGCAAGGGTTGATCACCGTCAAAGACATCGCGAAGCGACAGCAGTTCCCCAACGCGGTTTACGACGAAAAAGGTCGGCTGGTTGTAGCAGCCGCTGTGGGCACACAAGAAGAAGCCTATGCACGGGCACAAGAACTGGTGCAAGCAGAAGTTGATGTGCTCGTCGTTGACTCAGCTCACGGTCACCACTCGGCCGTACTTGATATGGTCCGTCGCATAAAGAACGGATTAGGCGTCGAAGTTATCGCCGGGAACGTAGCTACGGGCGCAGGCGCCAACGATCTTATCCAGGCCGGTGCGGATGCGATCAAAGTAGGTATAGGGCCCGCCGCCATATGTACCACCCGAATTGTGGCAGGCGTAGGAGTACCTCAACTAACAGCAATTATGGACTGCGCCGACCCATGCAAAGAACACGGCACCCCGCTAATTGCCGATGGAGGTGTCCGGTATTCGGGCGATGTAGCAAAGGCTATTGCTGCGGGAGCATCGGCAGTAATGATCGGCAACCTTTTCGCGGGCACCGACGAAAGCCCTGGAGAAGTCGTGTACCGCCAGGGCGAACGCTTCAAGGAGTACCGGGGAATGGGATCGATCGGGGCCATGAACGATAGACGTCAAAGCAGCCGCGATCGATACGGACAACACGAAGTCGAAGACGCAGCCAAGCTTGTTGCCGAAGGAGTTGAAGCACAGACGCCATACCGAGGACCAACGATAAGTCTCATTGATCAACTCACCGGCGGTCTCAGGTCAGCTATGGGCTATGTAGGAGCTGTAAATGTGGCCGAGATGCAGGCAAAATCACGTTTCGTTCGTGTCACGGGTGCCGGAATGGACGAAAACCATGTCCACGATGTCGTACTCGTTAAGGAAGCCCCAAACTACCGGCAACGAAGTCTCTAAGAAATTATTCAAAAACCACACATATAGCCAATTCCTTCAAGAATGTTCCATGCATGAGTTCAAAAATATCTTTTCATGCCTGCATTCCTGAACCCTTAACCGATCGGCGGTCGACGGCCTAATGAGTTTTGTACTTGGGATCGATACCGGAGGCACCTTTACTGACACAGTTGCGTTAAGACCCGACACGGGAGAAGTCCTCGCTTGGAACAAGGCCGCTACGACCCACCACGACCTTGCTGTTGGAATTTCGGAATCAATTACTGGCCTACCCGGCATACGGCCTAATGAAATTGAGCTTGTTGCGCTATCGACAACCCTAGCGACCAATGCTGCCATTGAAGGGATTGGCGGACGAGTCGCCGCGATTCTGATCGGCTATGACAAACATTTACTGGTAAGCCGACAATTAGACCGTCGAATCCACGCGTCCGCTATTGAATATGTTTCTGGACGCCATGATGTTTTTGGTTATGAGCGCACACCGATAAACACGGACGAATTACGCAAAGCCATCGACCGATGGACTGACCATGTCGACGCCTTCGCAATCTGCAGTTACCTAGCCGTACGAAACCCCGAACATGAGTTGCGCGCACGAGAGATTGCAGGTGAACACACGAGCCTTCCCATCGTCTTAGGAAATGACGTTGGACATTCGCTGGATTCCATCAAACGAGCCACCACAGCAGTGTTGAATGCACGGCTCATTCCTGTAATCGAACGCTTGCTAACGGCCGTAGACCAAACCCTTTCATCACTGCAGATCACAGCTCCTGTAGCAATACTCGGTGGAGATGCCACGCTTACGTCCCTGAACGCAGCAAAGAACAAACCGGTCCAAACGCTCCTTTCAGGCCCAGCTGCCAGCGTTTCTGGAGCCCGCCATCTGAGCAAACTCGAGATAGCCGTTGTCGCTGACATGGGAGGAACCACAACCGATACAACACTGTTAGCACACGGTCAGCCCCAGCTCAGTAGTACGGGGACTGTTATTGGTGATTGGCGTACATCACTACGTGCCGTCTCCTCGTTTTCCATGGGCCTAGGCGGTAACAGCCGAATCACAGCCGATCCACTCGACCTAAACGTTGGCCCTGAAAGGGTTGAGTCGCTAGCAGTTGCAGCAGCAAGAGACCCATCCATTGCCGACACGCTGAATCGAATCGAAAGTAACAGCACAACGCATCGACTTGTTCCGGTGTGGGAATTTCTCGCCGCGGAAGGCGAAGAGTCGGTTTCGATAATGAACCGACACGAACACGCCATCTATAAGGCGCTGCAAGACCATCCACTTGACGTATCAACGCTCACAAAGCGGGTGGGACTTCCCGACCCTCGACTACTTAACACTAGGACCCTTATAGCCCGTGGCCTGGTCCGACGTATCGGACTCACACCGACGGACATCCTCCACGTAAAAGGCGACTTTCAAGAATACGACGCAAACGCAGCTGCCATTGCCTGTCGGATAGCGGCCAGGGAAAGCCGTATCACAACTGAAGAGTTTTTATCTCGAACGCATGAGCTCATAATCCAAGAGTTAGCAACAGGCCTGCTCCGTAACACGCTAAAAACTGTTGAACCGAAAGTCGCTTTTGCAGATGACGGACTCGGTCAATTTCTACTGGGCAGATCTGTCTCAACCGACCATCGAAGCCCCACCATCGACGTTCGGCTCGAGATAATCCCTCCAATCATCGCCCTAGGAGGTGCCGCAGGATCGTGGATGCCCGAAGTCGCTTCACGACTTCATACAGAATGTGAAACGCCTGAACTAGCCCAGGTAGCCAGCGCCGTCGGTGCTGCCCGTGCTCAGATTGCGCAACAGGTTGAGTTTTTGCTTCGACCGTTATACACCCGCGCTGGTGTCACTGGCTACGTCGTCCACGGCCCTACAGAATGGAAACACTTCAAATCGATCGAACAGGCCCGAGCCCACGTGGACGAGGTTGGACCCAAGCTTGCTCATAGTCAGGCACTTGCTGCCGGACTCGATCGCCCCACAATCACCCGAACCGAAACCAGTTGGGATGCAGAAAACGAAAACCCGGAAGATGGTTCGTATTTAATGGAAACACGCTTTTCTTTTGTTGGCGCTGGCAAACCTGCTGTCAAAGACCGCTAGCTCAGTTCACGAGCAGCCTGCCACTCCCATATAATTGTTCGGCACACCCCCCGACAGATCGTGGCCACAGTCACGATGCTCGGCTATTCGAACCCAGATAAGGGCAGCACAGTGGCAACCAAATTCCTGACCGAGGAAGGTCGCAAACGCTTGATGTCAGAACTTGAGCAACTGAAGACCGTTGACCGACCTGGAATCATTCAGCGTATTCATGAAGCAAAAGAGTTCGGCGAAATGAGTGAAGGGAACGAGTCTGACGAAGTTCGCAACGAACAAGCGTTCATTGAAGGCCGTATTCTCATGCTCGAGCGATTATTGAAAGATGCTGTGGTGATTAGCGCACACTCTTCTGACACCGTCAGCATCGGAGCTACGGTCCACACCAAGTCAGATGATGGTGAGCACGAATACACCATCGTTGGCACGGATGAAATTGATCTAGCGAATGGGAAAATATCCAACGAGTCTCCACTCGGCCAGGCCCTTGTAGGCCGAAAGGTCGGCGAGCAGATAACCGTAACAACCCCTGTCGGAAATTTCTCGCATGAGATCCTGAGGATTATCTAATCAAAGACGCTAACGTTGTGCCAGAAAGCACAACGACGAGCGAAAAGCTTTTTGCGGCCCGAAAAGCAAAGCTTGACAGGATCGAGCAAGCCCAACGGACGGCCTTTCCCCGTCGAGTACTCCGCAGCTTTCTAGCTAATGATGCCGCGCAATGCGTCGATGACGAGCCGTCCCCTCAGGTCGACGTGGCGGGTCGCATTATGAGTCTCCGGCGCATGGGAAAGACAGCCTTCGCACATCTTCGAGACCGGTCTGGAGACATCCAACTTTTCATCAACGAAAAAGTGTTAGGTGAGACCTCGTATAGCCTGATGCGCGACACCCTGGACGTTGGGGACTTCGTGTCCGCAGGAGGACAACTTTTTCGCACACGGACAGAAGAACCCAGCATTCGCGTCGAACGGATCACCATCGCCGCCAAATCCCTCCGCTCCCTACCTGAAAAATGGCATGGACTTCAGGATCCGGAAATTCGGCTGAGGCAACGGTACCTCGACGTGTTATCAAACAATGACACACGAAAAAGATTCGAGTCTCGCGCACATATCATCAGCACGTTGAGACGAATGCTGGATGATGAAGGATTCCTCGAGGTAGAAACACCTACGCTACAACCCATATATGGCGGAGGAACAGCAACCCCGTTCATAACGCACTACGAAAGTTTGGGCCGCGACTACTATCTCCGGATTGCCGACGAACTGTACCTCAAGCGCCTATTGGTCGCCGGATACGAACGCGTGTACGAGATATGCAAGAACTTTCGGAATGAAGGGGTTGATAGCACCCATAGCCCAGAGTTCACAATGCTTGAGGCCTATCAAGCGTTCGCTGACCTTGACGAAATGAGAGCACTGACCGAAACGTTAGTAGTAGCTGCCGTCAATATTGTTCACGAATCCACACACGCCACCGTGAACGATCACACGATCGACTTTGCCCCCCCGTGGAAGAGACTGACCTACCGTGATGCCCTGAGGAAATACGCCTTAGTCGACATCGAAGCCTCTGACGACAACACGGCGTTGGCCGAAACAGCCAGAACTAACGGCGTCAAGATTGACCCAGGTTGGCCGCGCCCAAAGCTTCTCGACGAGCTTACCAAGCATGTGGTCGAACCCAATTTGATCCACCCCACGTTTTTGGAAAGATACCCCGCGGAAACTGCTCCTCTCGCCAAACGCTGTGATGATGATCCACGCTATGTCGAAAGATTTGAGCTGTTTGTGAATGGCATGGAAATCGGCAACGCCTATGCGGAACTAAACGATCCAATAGACCAGCGAAAGCGCCTAGAGGCTCAATCGGCTACTCGCGACACCGAAGATACAATGCCTATGGACGAAGACTTCCTTCTCGCCCTCGAACATGGCATGCCACCGGCCGGTGGAGTAGGAATTGGAATAGATCGTCTTGTAATGATCCTGACCAATACGCCGAACATCAGAGAAGCCATCCTGTTCCCTCAACTTCGTGACCGCTCGTAAACCCTGGTCAGCACCACAGTCTGACCGGCTCCAATACCAAATAGTTCGCACAAGCGCGTACCGCGACTAAAAGGCCAATGCCATGATTCCGTTAAGCTTCATACGTGAGAACGAGGCTCTTGTGCGAGAACGCCTTGGCACCCGGTCTACCGACATTCCACTAAACAAACTCCTACGACTAGATGATCGACGACGTGAACTGCTCTCCGATGTCGAGCAGCTACGGGCAAAAAGGAATGAGCTATCGAAAAGCATCGGAACAGCTTCGGATAGCGACCGAACTCAGCTGATCAATAAAACCCGGGACATAAGCGACGCGCTAACACGCAGCGAACCTGAACTTACGCACGTGGAAACTCAGATTGGATCTCTTCTGCTCGAAATCCCAATGTTGCCAGACGTTTCCGTCCCGATTGGTGACGCCCAGCATCCCGGCACGGTGCACTTCACGAGCACGACAGAACCAAAAAGAGAGCCGGACCGTCCTGACCACGTCGAGATCGCAGAATCCTTGGGGATTCTTGACTTTGCTCGTTCTGCCCGAATTTCCGGTTCCGGATTCTGGATGTTTATGGGAGCAGGCGCCCAACTTCAACGTGCCCTTATCAGCTGGCTAATCAGTTTCCAGACGCAGACTCACGGTTATCGTGAGCTATACCTTCCAGCACTGGTGACCGACACCGCCATGACTAACGCTGGCAAACTTCCGAAATTCGCTGGTGATTCGTATCGTATTGATAACAGCCAACTATGGCTAAGCCCAACAGCAGAAGTCGCATTGTCGGAGTTCCATGCAGGTGAAACTTTTGACGCTGAAAATCTTCCAGCTAAATATGTTGCTTATTCACCCGCATTTCGTCGTGAAGCAGGAGCTGCTGGAACCGAAACACGGGGACTCAGACGTGTTCATCAGTTCGACAAGATCGAAATATTTCAGATAACGGCCCCCGAAAACTCATATGCAGCGCTTGAGGAAATGCGCAGTCACGCTGAAACCGCTATCCGGGGTCTCGACTTGCCATACCGAGTTCGGGAGGTTGCCACCGGTGACCTCGGATTTGCAGCTGCGAAACAATACGACCTGGAAGTTTGGTCACCCGGGGCAGCAGACTGGCTTGAAGTGTCCTCCATCTCAAATTGTGAAGCATTTCAGACAAGGCGAGCTGGCATACGCCTCCGAAGACCAGAAAATAGAAAAACCGAGTACGCCCACTCGCTAAACGGAACAGCACTGGGACTACCACGAACCTTTATCGCCTTGCTTGAAACAGGCTTTCAGAAAGACGGCACGGTCCGCATCCCCGAAGTGCTTCAACCCTATCTCAATGACCAAAGCGTGCTTAAGCCTGAAGATCGATGGCTGTGAGTCATTTGAATCAATCTAGTCCATTGTTAGACCTGGTAGGCAATACGCCGCTTATCGAAGTCAATGTGTTCCAAGAAAGCTTTCCCAGATCTGCGGTCTACGCCAAGCTCGAATCCATGAATCCCGGCGGCTCTATAAAGGACCGATCCGTCTCCCGAATGCTCCGTGATGCTCAGTCAAACGGTTCGCTGGGCGACAACAAAGTCGTACTCGATTCCTCTTCAGGAAATGCCGGCATCGCGTACGCAATGTTTGCCAGCGCGCTAGGCCACAAGGTCAAGATTGTCATCCCTGACAATGCGAGCGCTGAGCGCCGCCAGCGACTCGAGGCCCATGGCGCCGAAATTGTATTGACTGATGGAGTACTTGGGTATGACGAAGCCTTGCTCGAAGTTCGACGGCTCTACGAGGGTAGCCCGGACAGATATTTCTTCGCCGACCAATACAGTAACGAATCAAACTGGCTTGCCCATTACGAAACTACGGCCCACGAAATACTTTCACAGGCGCCAAACGACTTTTCACACTTCGTCTCGGGTGTTGGAACCGGTGGAACCATCACGGGGGTAGGTCGACGGCTCCGAGAAGAACGGCCAGATGTCCAGATCGTCGCAGCCATACCTCCAGAATTCCCCGGAGTTGAGGGACTAAAGCCTTTGGGTGCTGACCACATCAATCCCGCGATCTTCGACAGGTCTGTCGTCGACCATTGGATCGAGATCGACATTGACGCCAGCCGACAGATTTCATTCGATCTCGCCCGCACCGGGATTTTTGCAGGTCAATCTTCGGGCGCATATATGTACGTTGTCCGGAAAATACTTGATCAGGATCCCGACGCGTGCATCGTGACTGTCTTTCCTGATGCTGGCGACCGCTATTTCTCGGTAGGACTTTGGGAACCCTAGGCCAATCACCGCCCACATTGAATTTTTATAGAGTGATGAAAGTCCTTCGACCAAAAAGAATCCCAGGTGCTGGTTACACATGCCCCCCTTGAAACTTGGGTTCAATCCACGGTTAGTCGCCCATGATCGTCGGAACCTCCTAAAGCAACTGCGTGACATCGTGGACACCGCAGTACGCCTCGAATTTAATGTTATCGAGCTAAACCTCGATTCCATGATGTACGAACTGGGATTACGCATGTTTTTTGATGCTGATTTCATTTCGATACTTGACGACGCTCCCACAAGGTTTCATTTGAACGTGTTCCGCGACGCTTTTAATCGAAACTTGCCGTCATTCACAGATCCCAACGGCAGCGACCGAAGCATCGCACTGCGACAGTTCGTCCAGATTGTTGAGTTTTTCGAGGATAGACATCCGATGGAAATGTACGTGGTGCATCCTGGTCGGCGAATGGCCTCTGAGACATCCCATATGGACGCGCTGAAATATAGTTTTTGGACCATCCACAGCCTCTTTCCCGGCCTTCCAATTGCCGTACAAAATTCCGATGACCAATCTGTACTGTGCACATTGGACAACATCTTGGAAATGCTGGATTCCAGTGTGGCGATTAGATTTGCCTTTCACACGGGCCATGCGTTCCATGCCGTAGACGGCAACCAAACCGCATTTGAATCTCGTCTCGACTACCTGGCTCGATTTTCCGACCGACTGGCAGAGATCCGATGGCATAACACGGCACCAGACCGAGAACCAAGCCTGCCTCTTCACGTAGAACTTCAGCGAGGCATCAACCTTCGCCACGTGATGCGGATCATCGGCAGAAACCCTGGGACGGTCCACATGATCGACACTGTTGGGCTTAATCCAGCGGACCTTTTCCGAGAAGCACGAGAACTACGGAAGTCAATAACTGCGTAACGCTCAGCTACTCGTACTTGAAAAAGCGCCCTGCCAATCCAAGAAACCCTATTAGGAAGACCGCGAGAACTGCGACATTAATACTCATGGCATTAATCGGAGCTCCTCCCACCATCAACTGCCGCACCGCATCAGTTAAATACGTGAGCGGCAAAGCAGTGATCAACGGGCGAATCCAATCCGGCATACCGTCCAATGGAAAAAAAACTCCTGACAAAAACAACATGGGAAATGTAACGATCTGAGCAATTGCGAAAAAACCCTGCTCAGTCTTAGCAAAAGCCCCAAGAAAGAATCCGATTGCAAGAAAAGCTGACCCGCCCAAAACCACGACAGCGGCCAAAGATGGAAGGTTTTCAACCTTGATCTTGACCTGCGCAACCAAAACTGCCGTCACGATAAGAATTGCGGTCGAAACCAACAGCACTGCCACCTTGAACGCCAGATCAGCACCGACCAATTTCCAAACAGATAACGGAGTAGCCGAGAGTCGACGCAGGACTCGTCGCTCACGTAAGGAAACCATCTGTTTCGCCCCGAACACGCCGGCATTCATCACGCTCTTCGCATTAAGCCCCGGCATGTCGAAGTCAACATATCCCATCC